>CAZDMR010000001.1:0-64265 GCA_964506795.1 uncultured Acidobacteriota bacterium
GTCATGACCCTATCCTCTCAAATATTAGGGTCTCCGACAATCCCGGGGCGGTTCATTTCAGAACATTGTTTCCTAATTGTCCATGGGGAACCCGGCCGATGAGTACCGCGAGTTCGTTCCAAATGATCTGATGCCGCTCGAGTCTGCGCTGCGAGCGAACCCTCCGCGCTACGCGCTTGTTTTTGTGTTGCCCGAAGGAATCGACGTCAACTTCGGCTGGCGATGGCTGACAATGACCACGCAGCTTGACGCCGATCCTCTCGTTGATCTGAGAACAGGGTTCATCACAGGGGAGAACCCCGACGCGGCGCTGGCTTTCGCGCGAAACATCGCCCGGCTCGCTCGCCGGCGAGAGCTCGATGCCGATGCGAACGGTGGACAACTTAGATCCGAATCCACAGCCCGCGAAAAACGGTTGCTCGGTGAACAAAGGCAGTTTCATTCAGCCCAAAATGGATCATCCGGATTAAAGACGAGTCGGAATTTCAGCAATCCCCTCATTGCAAAAATTGGGAGCGGCCGCTAAAAATTTGCTAGTATTCAACGTTCGCAATTGCAGGTTCCAAGCCGCGGAGAATTTTTCGGCCTATTGTGTCCCGGGATCTTTGCGGGGGAGGGTAACATGCTGGTTTCTGAAAAATATCGCAATCTGTCCAAAGCCGAGCTGCTGGATAAAGCGTTCGAACTCGGCGTGTCGTTTGAGAAGTACTCGGGAGGATGTTCGCAGTGCACGGCAGCCGCTCTCCAAAAGATCCTCGGCTTTGATGATCTCGTGGTCCGCCTTGCGGCATCGTCCTGCGGCGGCCATGCCGGTCTTTCCATTGGGACCTGCGGCGGCATTGTGGGAGGGACCATTGTCCTTGACTATTACTTCGGCCGCCCGGCGGACAGCGTCTCCGCCACGGAGCAGCCGCAGGAAGCAAAGGATGAATTGCACCGCGGAATGGAAATAGCCAGAAGCCTGTGTGAACGATTTGTCAGGCAGTATGGTTCCATTCTATGTCCACAAATCCAGATATATGTTTTCGGCCGTTCATTCAATCATCAGGATGAGCAGGAATGGCAGGCGTTTGAGGAGGCCGGCGCCCATTCGGATCCTACCAAATGCATGAGCGTTGTCGGCAACGCCGCGCGCTGGACTCTGGAAATATTGATTGAACAACGGGCCGTTCAATTGGTGTAACTCCGGCGGCCCTGTTAGAACCGCAAAAGGCCGCTTTCCGAGCGCCGCAGGGACAGATGCGGCGGCATGTTATACTGAGGCCGAAATGAAAGCGCCTATAAGCGTCCTGATTTTCGATTTGGACGACACGCTGGTCGTAGAAGAAGCATCCGCCGAAACCGCGCTGATAGAGACGGCGAAACTGGCCCAAGCCAGATATGGGATCGATCCCGGCGAGCTTCACGCTACTCTCAGGAAGACCTGCAGGCAGCTATGGAGAAGCTTCGCATCCCACCCCTATTGCAGGAGGGTGGGCATCAGTTCCTGGGAGGGCCTGTGGGCGGGATTCATCGGCCCCGATCCCAGCCTGAAACCGTTGCGCGACTGGGCTCCTCATTATCGGCATGAATCATGGCGGATTGCGCTTTGCAGCCACGGCATCGACGATCCGGATATGGCTTCCGAACTTGCCGAAGCATTTCCTAGACTCCGCAGGCAAATCCACATACCCTACGAAGATACAATCCGTACTCTGGAGCGGTTTTCCCGGAGCCATTCTCTCGCGCTGCTGAGCAACGGCGCCCCGGATCTGCAGCGCATGAAAATTGAGGGAGCCGGGATTTCGCGATATTTCAAACAAATGCTTTTATCGGGGGATGTGGGATTCGGCAAGCCGGACGGCCGCATACTGGAGATGCTCCTGGCTCGATTGAACTCAAGGCCGGAATCGGCATTGATGATCGGCAACAGCCTGGAAACAGATATTCAATGTGCGAAGAATGCGGGCGTGCGCGCCGTTTGGATCAATCGCAACGGCAGACAACGGGACGATGGCGTCGTTCCCGATTGGGAAATCGCCGGCCTGGATGAATTAAATCGAATTCTGGCCGCTGCATCCCGAAATTCGGACTCTTTGCCTGCATGAAGCGATGGGTGCGATAAGAATACGGGGCAACCATGGATGAATTTATGCGGGCCGCCGTTGAGGAAGCCCGGAAGGGTTTGGCTGAAGGGGGAATTCCCATTGGATCGGTATTGGTAGTCGATGGGAAAATCGCTGGACGGGGGCATAACCGCCGCGTACAAAAGTCGAGTGCTATTTTGCATGCCGAGATGGATGCGATAGAAAATGCCGGCCGCCTTAAGCTCGATGACTACCGGCGAGCCGTCCTTTACTCGACTCTCTCGCCGTGCGATATGTGCAGCGGGGCTGTTCTTCTTTATAAAATTCCCAAAATCGTTATCGGAGAGAACCAAACATTCCGCGGCCCCGAGGATTATTTGCGTTCGCGGGGAGTCGAGCTGGTTATTCTAAATGATCCTGAGTGCATCCGAATGATGCGCGATTTTATCGCTTTCAGCCCGGCGCTATGGGACGAGGATATCGGGGAATAAGATCCCGCGGTTTTTGCCTGCGCTCTCAAACAGCATGCGCCCCGCTATTTCTGCTTGACATCCTTTTTCAGCTGTAAGAACGTAATTGCCGCAAGTCTTTACGCTGGGAGCCTATCCGAGTATTAGGAGATGTCGTGTTCCTGGCTATGCGGCGCGACACAGCAGATGCGGCGGCATCATTGATTTCTGCATCGCTTTTTCCCAGCGCCTTGATCCGCTTCGCAAGACCTATGCGCGCGGCGCCTCCTAATACTCGGACAGGCTTCTAGTTTGCAGTAAGAGAAAGGAGTTTTAGAATGCTAATAGAAGGGCAATTTAATTTACAGGCGCCCATCCAACAAGTATGGAACTCGCTTCTGGATCCTAAAACACTGGGTTCTTGCGTCCCCGGAACCGAAAAGATGGAAGCGATCAATGAAACCACTTACGAAAGCGTGGTTAAGCAGAGAGTAGGACCCATAAAGGTCAAGTTAGTATTCACCACCAAACTGGTTGAGGTGCGACCGCCGAATTTCATTAAAGCAGTAGGCAGAGGGGCCGACGCCACAAAGCTGGGAACCTTTACAACCGAAATTAAGGTGAATCTTGACGAAGTGTCGCCGAATGATGTTAAGGTATCCTACGTGGCAAATATCAGCTTGGTTGGTCGATTGGCCACTTTCGGCGAAAGAATTATGAGAGCCAAGGCGAACGAAGTAGGCGAAGAGTTTACGAAAAATCTACAGGAAAAGCTGAAGGGCACTAACGCGTAGAGCATAAAAAACCCTGTGAGATTGAGATTTTTTTGAATCAAGTCTTGTATTCGATTTTTTGAAAGTTTGCGGATCCTTATTATCCCCTGCAATAGCTTACTGCCGGGAATTAAACGCAGGATCAGCCATAAGTTTTCGATCGTCGAAGCACCCGTTTATGATCCGGGTTAATGCCAGGGCAGATAGCGGGACGCACCTCGCAAACAAAGGGAAAAATCGCGCGCCCGGGAGTCAACGCATGCCCGGCAGCCGCTTGGGCGGCCAATTGGGGCGCTGTTAAACCCTTATGGGAAAATAAGATGAAGTAAGCCACATCTGAAAGTTTGGAAAATTTCCACTGTGGCGCGGAGGTTTCATAGTAGAATACCACTGTTTTTGCAAGCACCGGATTTATCGGGAACGCCATCCGCGATCTACAGAGCGCCCCTCAGCCCCTGGTAAAAGTACAACAGGCTGCTAGAGAAGGGACTAGTTATTATTTTGTGCGAAAGATGAAATAAGTGGCCGCGCATTTTTCAAGCATCCGCATGATATTTTTGCAGGCAGACCGGAAACGGAATCAGCCCAGAATCGCTCTCGCAAGTTGTTTCATTTGTTGCGCCGCCAAGCGTTTTCATCAAGCCCTCGGTGATCAGATACCGGTCGAGACATTCACCTAAATTGAGGCGGAAACTATCAGTGGAGGCGTAGAGGAATTTTTTGACGTTCAACAACCCTTGGGATGACAGAACCTGGTTTCAATTCAGCCCTGCCCGTGCGAATGGAAAGTCCCAGCCGGAGCAAGAGGATCGATTGAATCCGGATTGTTTATGAGGACTTGCGGCGCGGCCGCCTAGAAGCATGCGGATCGGCCGCACCAGTGGGAACTTTTGAACCATCGGGGCTAACCAGAAGGCTAAGGGAGAAAGCAACATTTAGAGAAAAAACGAAATATAAGATGCGCAATGGATTGCTTTCTTCGTCGCCCTTGGGGAGAGAATGAATAAATTGCTAAATATACAAAGCTAAGGGGGTCCAAGCTGAAATGAAGACAATTACCTTTGATTTTGAGTACTTTGTCCCTAAAACACTTGAGGAAGCTCTAAAGTTGCGTTCTCAATATAAGGGAGATGATTGCAAAGTAATTGCCGGTGGACAATCTTTAAACATCTTGATGAAGCACAGGTTGATTACTCCTCAATATATCATTGACATTAAAAGCCTGTCGGATTTGGATTACATCAAATTTGATGGAAAACAAGGTTTAAGAATTGGAGCACTGGCCACCCATCGATCGGTCGAGAAATCGCCGATTGTCCGCGATAAATTCTTCGTATTGCATGAGATGGAAGAAAATATAGCCTCGGTGGAAACCCGAAACTGGGGCACTATGGCGGGGGACATTTGTCATGGCGATCCGGCTGGAGATCCGGCTCCGGTGCTGATTGCGTTAAATGGGAAGTTAAAGATGAGCAGTTTAGCCGGAGAGAGAACCGTGGATGCTGAGGATTTTACTTTGGATTTTTTTGATATAGCACTCCGCGAGGATGAGCTGGTTACCGAGATTCAGGTGCCTATCATTCCTCCTCGTACAGGCGTTAAGTTCAATAAATTCAGCCAGCTCGAAGGAGATTACGCTATTGCGTCCGCTGCAGTGCTGTTGTCTCTCGATAAAAATAAAGAAACATGCAGCGACGCCAGAATAGCGCTTGGCGGCGTGGCAAGCGCGCCCATGAGAGCGAGAAAGGCTGAAGAAGTATTAAAGGGCAAAAAGATCAGCGATGACTTGCTTGCTGAAGCAGGCCAGGCGGCTTCAAAGGAAGCGAACCCTACCACCAGCGTTGAAGCATCGGAGGAATACAAAAGGGAATTGGTAGGAACCTTAGTTAAACGAGTAGCGAAAGAAGCCTTTGAAAGAGCTAAGAGCGCGTAATTTCAAAAATGGGAGAAAGTTATGAAACAGGAGTTGAAGTTTAAGGTCAATGGAGAATCCATAGATCTTTGGATAGAACCTAAGACTCTTCTCGTTCAGGTTTTAAGAGATCACTTAGGATTGAAGGGGACGAAGTGGGCTTGCGACAGCGGCTCTTGTGCGGCCTGTTCTGTTATTCTCGATGGAAAGGTTGTCAAATCCTGTTCCGTACTCGCGCTGCAAGCAAACGGGAAGGAAGTTTTGACTGTTGAAGGTTTGGCGGACGGCCCGAAATTGCATCCGATTCAACAGGCTTTCATTGACAACTGGGCTTTCCAATGCGGATTTTGCACCTCGGGACAAATTATGGCGGCTAAAGCGCTATTGGATGAAAACCCGGACCCGACCAGGGAGGAGGTACAGATGGCGATGGATGGACATCTTTGCCGTTGTACCGGCTACAACATGATTAATGAAGCCATACGAGATGCCGCAAAGAGGATACAAGCGCAAAAGTCAGAGAAGGGGGTAAAATGAAAGAATATTCCATAATAGGCAAACCGACACCAAACGTAGACGGGGTGGCAAAAGTAACGGGCGAAGGGGTGTATACCTTTGACATGACTTTGCCTAATATGCTCTACGGCAAGCTTTTAAGAAGTCCGCACCCGCACGCCAGGATCATAAGCATCGACACCAGCAAGGCGGAGAAGCTGCCCGGCGTAAAGGCAGTGGTTACGGGCAAAGACACTCCGGGGGGCAAATACGGCCTCTGGCGGCGCTTCAGCGAGCTGGTGGACCAGGAAATTCTTGCCACGACTAAAGCTCGTTTCATTGGGGATCCGGTAGCCGCCGTTGCTGCCACTACTCTGGAGATTGCCGAGAAGGCTTTGGATCTAATCGAGGTGGAGTATGAACCGTTGCCGGCTGTATTCGAGGCTATGGAAGCTATAAAAGACGACGCCCCTTTGGTTCATGACGATTTCGAAAACAACATTAACGCCACTCGCCATATCGAATGGGGCAATGTGGACGAGGGCTTTAAGAATTCCGATTATATTCGAGAGGACAGATATGAGCTTTCGCCCGCGCATCCGGCTCCTACGGAGGTGCATAATTCCCTGGCGAGCTATGACAAGGCCACCGGAAGACTCACGGTATGGTCCTCTACCCAGTCTCCATACTATGTCCAACTCGGGATAGCCGACGCTCTGAAGATAAGAGAAGGCAACGTACGGGTTATAAAACCGCTGGTCGGCGGGGGTTTCGGCGGCAAAAATTCGACGATGCCCGACTCGGTCAACGCTGCCCTCCTTTCCATGAAGACCGGCAGGCCGGTAAAGATAGTTTTCGATAGAGACGAAGAATTCACAACCACCGAGCATCGCACAGGGATGTATCTGGCGATAAAAATCGGGCTTAAAAAAGACGGCACGATGCTCGCCAAAGAAGTAAAGCTTATTACCAACGGAGGCGCCTATACGGGGTTGGGAGCCACAACCCTTTATCTGGTAGGCACCTTCATAACAATGCCTTACAAGCTGCCCAATTACAGATACGACGGGTTTCGAACTTATACCAACACCGTGTGGGCGACATCCATACGGGGATTTGGAGCTACATCGGCTTTATTTGCCTCCGAAACCCAGTTAGAAAGGGCGGCTCACGACCTTGGAATTGATCCGATCGAGATCCGGCGGATAAACGCGGCAAGGCCCGGCTATGAGGCCCCCGGTCAATATAAGTTCGAAAGCTGCGGAATTCTGGAATGCATTGAAAAGATGGGAGAGCGAGTCAAGCAAAAATGGCCCAAAATTTCCGAGGATGAGGGAATAGGATATGCGGCTTTCGCCTACATGTCGGGCGGAATTTTCAACTGGATTCACACTCCCTATGCCTTCTCAGGTGCGATGGTAAAGGTCAATGTCGACGGCACGGTCGACCTCTTTACCCAAGCCTCCGATATCGGGCAGGGGCATAACACCGTGGCTGCAATGATATGCGCCGAAGAACTGGGGATAGGTCTTGAGGACATCCGCCTGCACATCGGCGATACCGCAACGACTTTCACTGATCTCGGCGCCTGGGGCAGCAGAGAAACCTTGATGAACGGCAACGCTATTAAGGCGGCGGCGGCCCAAATAAAAAATAAGCTCATAGATATCGCAAGGCTGAAGCTGGGCGAGAATATTGTCTATGACTTGGTGGCTAAAAATAAAAGGATATATCTTGAATTACGTCCGGAAAGAGGATTTTCCTACTACGATCTCGTAAAAGATGCCATCAGGGAAAATGACGGCGAACCGTTGATCGGACGAGGCCACTATACTCCTCATAATAAGGGCATGACCTCCCCTGCTTACGGAATGGGCATCATGGCCGCCAAGGCGAAAGTGGATAAAGAAACGGGCCGCATTGAAGCAAAGGATTTCCTCGTCGTCCACGACTGCGGCCAGGTCATTAATCCCTTAGGCGTCCGAGGCCAGGTTGAAGGATCCATTCATATGGGCCTGGGATACGCCTTATGCGAAGAAATGCCTATGGATCAGGGTTTGGTGCTTAATCCTTCTTTTGTGGATTACAAAATCCTCAGGACTCGCGATATGCCGCCGATTGAACAGATAGAAGTTCCCACTTATGAGCCGGAAGGACCATTTGGAGCCAAGGAAGCAGCTGAAGCTACGATCGCTCCTACCGCTCCGGCATTGGCTAACGCTGTTTATCATGCGGTTGGAGCGGAATTTTACAGCAACGTTCTGAAACCGGAGAAGGTTTTAAAGGCCATCCGCGATAAAGAGAAAAAGGAAACCGGCAAAGCGAAAAATTGAATTGGGAGGAAGTGTTAAATGACTATATATCGATGTCCGACTTGTCGCAAGGTTTCATCGGATCCTTTTGATTTAGCCCGGCATTTTCTTGGACAAACCGACAAAAAGCATAAGGACTGGCTGAAGACAAAAGGCCTTTCCTATGCGCAGCTGATCACTATGCAGGTCACTGAATTCGGCAACAAGGGCTATGAAGCCCTGGCTAAAGTGCTTGAGAAGGAAGCACCGAGAGTTGATTCGATATAAACCGCGGGAATGAGTTATGCGTTTAGCGTTTTTCCAGCGATAAAAAATTGTCGATGCAATTTTTGGAATGCCGCAGGATGGCCGCGACGGCCCATTTCAAATAATTGCATCGACGATTTATCGACCGCGAAGAAAGCAATTCTAGTTGTAGAGGCTACAGGATGGCAAAAAATAACATGAAATGCCCTTTTTCCGGCAAAGCGTGCAGAAACTGCCCACTCTATAGAGGCCGGCATTATTATTTGCCCTTCAACGCTCATTACCGGCAGAACAGCAATAACAGCACCCCGGCCAAAGATTCGGATAAAAAACAAGCTGAGGACTGCGCCCTCATATCCAGCTGAAAAACAGCAAGCTATGGAAGCCGGAACGGCTCGCGCATATCCGTTGGTTAGGCAAGTCGCTTCTTTCCCTTTTTCCCCAGGCTTCCAACGCAAACGAAATCCCAATAACGCAGCGAATAACGGTCCTACTTTCCTTTGCGTTCCGCAAAAGTGTGGATGCAGCGGCGGATCCTTATGAATAATCAGCGATAAAGTCGCGGTTTCAGAAGCCTTGCTCTATAGTATAAGGGAATTGCGTACGCGATAGCGGGCTATCCTCCGCGCTGCACGGCGAAGCGGAGCGGAAATTCTGATTCTCCTTATTGCGACGGTCGAGGACATAAAGGAAGCAAATCGCCAATCTGCGGGAGTTGGTCATGGAAGGTATCCTGTCGGTTTTGATGCATTCGATCATGATCACGGGCTTTGTGGCGGTCATGATGCTTTTGATCGAATACCTGAACGTTTTGAGCCAGGGAGAATGGCAGCAACGCCTGAGCAGGATGAAGTGGGGGCAATACCTTCTTGCGACCTTTCTCGGAGTGATGCCCGGATGCCTGGGCGCGTTTGCCGTGGTTGCCATGTACTCTCACGGCCGCCTTTCGATGGGAGCTCTCGTTGCCGCAATGATAGCCACCAGCGGCGACGAATCCTTTGTGATGTTTGCGCTTTTCCCGAAGACCGCTTTATACCTGCACTTGATTCTCTTTGTCATTGCGTTTTTTGCGGGCGCGCTCACGGACCGCATCCTGGGCGTGCGCTTGACCAAAGCTCTCTCTTGCCGCGAAGGTTTTAGCCTCCACGAGGAAGAGCACTGCCGCTGCTTCGAAAAAAAGCAGTTCATCCCCCAATGGATAAACTGCTCCCCCGCGCGGGGGGTTTTATCGTTTTCCCTGCTGGTTTTTCTAATCGCGATCGCGGCCGGCCAGGTCGGTCCGTCGCACTGGAGTTGGATCCGCGTCACTCTCCTTCTCGTATCCGCCGTGGCTTTGTTTATTGTAGCCACCGTCCCTGAACATTTTCTGGAAGATCATCTTTGGAAGCACGTCGTGCGGGGACATGTTCCCCGTGTTTTCCTCTGGACTTTCGGCTCGCTGCTGGTTCTTCATCTGATGGTCGATCAATGGCAGCTGGGCGAGGTTATACAGCGGGGCAGATGGATTGTGCTGATGGTTTCCGGCCTGCTTGGTTTGATCCCCGAGTCGGGGCCGCATCTAATATTCGTGACGATGTACGCCAAAGGGATGGCGCCGTTTAGCGTTCTCCTTGCCAGTTCGATCGTTCAGGATGGACACGGCATGCTGCCGCTGCTGGCTCACTCCCGGCGCGCTTTTCTTGCCGTTAAGCTCATCAACCTCTTAATCGGCCTCGCCATAGGGGCTCTTTTGATGCTTATCGGGACATAGTCCTAGGACCGGCGGGCCGGGGATTTGTCGCAAAGCAGGATTTTTGGAAATCCTGTTCCTCAGTTGGCTTTGGCGGTTTTACGAACCACGTAATCGTTTACGGCGTCCTTCAGAGTGTCCGATGCAAGCAGTGCGCAATGCTCGCTGTCTTTGGGAAGCCCCCCCAATCGGTCCAGAACATCCTTCTGGCCGATCTTTTGCGCCTCGGCGATGCTTTTGCCTTTGACCATCTCAGTGATCATGCTTCCCGAAGCGCGGCTGGTACCGCAGCCGTCGGTAAGGAAGCGCGCATCCATGATCGTGTCATTCTCGACCCTGAGCCATATGGACATGGTGTCGCCGCATGAAGCGGTGACTCTTCCAAAGCCGTCCGCATCGTCAATCTCGCCGACATTCCTCGGGTTCATGCCGTGTTCAATGGCGGCTTCAGAATAGATTTCCCTCATCTTGGACTTGATGAGTTCTTCAAACTCATCCCATGATGTAGCAGCCATGATTGATCTCCTTATAACCCGGATTATGCATGAAGGTCTTTACTAGGAGGCTGTCTGAGAGGGGAGTGCGCGAAGAAGAGATTCTCCCAGATCGGCCACAATTGCATCGCCGTATTCTTCTATTCTGCCCTCGTCACAAAGCTTTGCCACCTCCGGATGGATAGGCAGTTTCCCTAATAACGGGGCCTCGGCCGATTTTGCAATTTCTTCCGCCCTGCTCTTTCCGAAGACTTCGATCTTTTTATCAATCTCGGGCACGTACAGGTAGCTCATGTTTTCGACTACCCCAAGAACCTGCTTATTCATTTCCTTGGCCATATTGAGCGCTTTGCGAACGATCATCTCAACCAGGTCCTGAGGAGTGAAAACAACAACTACGCCCGAAATCGGGAACGATTGCATCAAGGTGAGAGGAGCGTCGGCCGTCCCGGGAGGCAGGTCGACAATCAGGAAATCCAAATTTCCCCAAAGCACATCCTCGCCAAATTGCTTGATGGTGTTCCCGATGAGGGGGCCTCTCCAGATAACGGCCGAATCCTCACTGGGAAGCATAAGATTGATGGAAATGATTTCAATTCCCGTACTCGACAGCACCGGCAGTATTCCGTTTTCGTTGCCGCCGGGCGGAAGGCTGATGCCGAACATCTTGGGGATGCTCGGTCCCGTGATGTCGGCGTCCATGATTCCGACCTCATAGCCTTTGCGCTGGAGCGCGATCGCAAACAAACCGGATACCAGAGATTTGCCCACGCCGCCTTTGCCGCTCATCACGGCTATGATGTGATTTATTTTGTTCACCTCTTTCGCCTTGAGGCTCTGGAATTCCACCTCCACCTCAGCGCTGCCGGGCAGCTTCGCAACCGCCGCCTTTGCTTTGTCCTTGATCCATTTCTGCGCCCCCGGAATCAGTCCGGTTGAAGCCAAAACGATTCTCACTTTTTCTTCGGAGGTTACGATTTCGCGCACCAACCCCATTCCGACGATGTCCCGGCTAACCGCAGGCACCGCTACGTCCTTTAGACTTTCAACAACCTGTTCCTTTGTCAACATAGCCGTTTTCCCATTTTCTTAATGGTCGCAAATATTTTCGCCTGCCATCAATTGACCGTTCAGATGGCTGATAACGGCGTTCTCAGGGTCGTTTTCTGAAACCCCGATCACCACTTCAATGCCGTGCTGCTGGAAAATTGCCTGGGCTCTGGAACCCATTCCGCCCGCGAGCACATAGGAAACGCCGTGCTCCGCAAGCCATTCGGGAAGAACGCCCGGCTGATGGGAAGGAGCCCGCACAAACTCCTTCTTTATAATTTTTTTGGTTTTTTCGTCAGCGTCAATTAACGCAAAATCTTCGCAATGGCCGAAATGAAGCGATACCATTCCGTTGATGATCGGAATTGCATATCTCATAAAAATCACTTCCCCCTCATTATTAATTTAGATTATGGCCCAACACCTCAAAAAACGCCGTTCTCCTGCGTCTTTATCCGTATGTTCATGAAGCAACCTGCCTCACGAGCCGATGCTTCACGTGGAGCTTCGCGGCGCGCAAAAGCCGCCGGAAGAGGTGGCAAAACTGGAAACAACGCGGCGCGCATTTTCTGCGCCGCATTTCGGACATTCAGCCTCGCTTCCGCTGTCGCTTACACTCCGCAGCAGCTCAAAATTGTTGCCGCATTCGGGGCATTCATATTCATAGATTGGCACAGTTATCTCCCGCCGCCGTTGTTTATTGCATCCGAAAGAGCGCGCCAGATGCTTCTTATTTCATTGGCGACTTTGCCGTTGGAATGCTCCATTACCGGGATGCCCATAACAATGGATTCCGTAACTACGTTATCAAAGGAAACCTTCCCCGCTATTTTTACTCCTCGATTGACGCAATAGCTTTCTATTTTTTCGGTGTTTTCTTCATTCAGGTCATATTTGTTGATACAAACCATGGCCTGGACTCCAAAATGGTCGCAGACATCTAGAACCCTATCCAAATCATGCATTCCGGAAAGAGTCGGTTCGGTAACCAGCAAAGCCAGATGCGCTCCGGATAGCGACGAGATCACCGGACATCCAATGCCGGGGGGGCCGTCGCAAATAATTAAGTCTTTCCCATCCCTCTCCGCAATTTTTTTCGCCTGTTGCCGGACCGTGGCCACCAGCTTCCCCGAGTTTTCTTGCGCAACCCCTAAACGGGCATGAACCAGCGGCCCGAACCTGGTGTCCGAGATGAACCAATATCCGGACATACTCTCCTTCATTTTTATGGCCTTTTCCGGGCATACATGGAAACAGAAACCGCAGCCTTCGCAAGAAACAGGATCCACCGTGAAATTGTTTATGGCGTCATAGCGGCAAACATCCTCGCATAGGCCGCATTGCGTGCACTTATCCGCTTCGATATAGGCGACCTGCCCGCTCCAGAACTCATTTTTCTGTTTTTCGGACGGCTTGAGCAGCAAATGAAGGTCGGCCGCATCCACATCGCAGTCGACGAGCACTTTGTTTTCCGCCAAGACTGCGAGCGACCCGACCATGGTGGTTTTTCCGGTACCCCCCTTACCGCTCAATACCACGATTTCTTTCATCGATAAGACCTCTTACTTTATTAAAAAGCTCCTTGAAGCGGGGTCTCCATTCCGGAAAGCCCTCCACCAGTGCGATTCCGCGCGAATAATTTCGCGCAATTTCCTTATTCAAAGGGATGGTCAGCAGGATTGGGATTTTCTCCCTGAGACAGTATTCCTCTACTCCAGAGTCCCCGACGCCGGCGCGGTTCAGCACCACTCCGAAAGGGATGCGCAGGTCCCGTATCATTTCTACCGCAAGGGTTAGATCATTGAGCCCAAAAGGAGTCGGCTCCGTTACCAGCAGGCAGAAATCGCTCCCTTTTACCGCCTCCACCACAGGGCAGGAGGCTCCCGGCGGGACGTCCCGGATGATGATGCCGCCGTCGCTGGAATTCTCCTTTACCTTCCTGATCACAGGCGGCGCCATGGCTTCGCCGATACTGAGCTTGCCCTGAAGGAAACCGATGCCGTCCGAGCGCCCCCACTCGATTACGCCCGTTTCCCTGTTCTCTTCAGAAATCGCCTTCTCCGGGCAAAGGTAAGTGCATGCTCCGCACCCGTGGCAAAGCTGAGGAAAAACCATGACTTGCTTTCCCAGAACAACGATTGCGTTATAGGCGCATACCTTGGCGCATATGCCGCATCGCGTGCACTTTTCTTCATCAACTTTGGGAATTGGAATGAATACGGGTTCGCTCCCCGTTATTTCGGGATTTAAAAAAACATGATCGTTTGGTTCTTCTACGTCGCAGTCCAGGAGCTGAACCTTCTCATTATCTTTGAGCGACAGGGCCAGGCTTGTTGCCACCAATGTCTTGCCCGTTCCACCTTTTCCGCTTGCCACCGATAAAATCATTTCGATTCGAATCTCCGAGTCAGGAGCCTGTCCGAGTTATAAAAGCCATCTATTTCTTTTCCAGCTCTTCAATGCGCCGTTGAATGCTGGCAAGCGCCTGCATCATGTCTTTTGATTGATTTTTCAGCTGCTGCAGCTCTTCTTCCGGATTAAGCCGCTGCGGCGGAGGGTCCGCGGGAGGAGTCATCCCGGAACTTATTCCCATGCCTCTGCCCATGCCGCGCCCCATGCCGCGCCCCATGCCTCTGCCCATGCCTCTGCCCATGCCGCGCCCCATGCCTGAACCGGCGCCCATTCCGAAGTGGTCCGCCACGTTAGCTTGGTTGCTGACTCTAAATCTTCCCGAACGGTATTGCTCTATGACGTCCCTTACCGTCCCTGAAATACCCGTCATTATCTCGATGCCCGCTGCGGAAAGAACCTGGTAAGCGTTGGGACCGCAGTTTCCGGTCAGCACCGCCTGCACCCCTTTGTTCACAATCTCCTGAGCGGCTGAAATCCCCGCTCCTCCGGCTGCCATGGATGCGGAATTATCCAGCGCTTCAAATTCCAAAGTTTCCGGATCGACAATCAAGAAGTACGGACAACGACCGAATCTCGGCTCGGCATCAGAATCCAGACTGGCACCAGCGGCCGAAATGGCTATTTTCATATCTCCTCCTAGCTTTCGTTTTCAATGTCGCTTGAAACCTTCGCGTTTCCTTTTGTTTTTCCCCTAAAGCTCGCCGGCGCTATACCGCTATGTTTTATCCTTAACCATGGTAAGCTTCCGGACTCCCTTAATCTGCTGGTAATTGGATCCTTGGCTTACGCAGCGCAGGGTTAATTCCGGATCGGTTACCTTTGTGCCGGATATAGCGTCGATTCCGTGATCGAAGAGAACAGGGGACAATGGGGCGCTGTCCCCAAGGATTACTACGTAAGTCTCAGCGCGGCATAATCCCAGCAACTGTTCAATGGTATGGTTGGTGAAGGCAGTGCCTGTTATACCTATTACGTCCGCCTTCGGAATCAGATCCCCTGCCTCGGTTTCAGCACGGTCTCCCTCTCCGGGATTTTTCTCAATAACCCAAAGCCTTTTCGCTACGCTCTCAAGATCAGGAATAAAGGGGAAATGGCCTATAATGACTATATTCCGGTCTTTGCCCTTCTCAGCGATCAAATCGCGGGCATTTAGGTCCCGGCAGTACTTCTCGTCGATTTCGAGCAGTGAATTGACCGCAGCCATGCCGATGGCCGCTTCCAGGATGCTTTGGGAATAGGCCATTCTGGCCAGCTCGAACGCGCTTTTATCCAACAGCGCGCCGGGTTGCTTCACCGCCGGTCTGGGCTGTTTCAAAACATCGCGCGGCAGACTTGAGGCCAGCCCGCAGTTGCGAGTCAGCACGCCTGTATGAAAGAGGCCCACCCGCACATCTCCGACGCTCGCATCGAAATTCAATGTGGGAAACAAATCTTCAAGAATTCTTGTCACGGCTTCCTTCACATTCCGGTTGGAAAAATCTACCTATTCACAAAAGCTCCGGATTGCCAGCCTATCATCCTAATGACGGGAAGAAAAACAATCCAGATTGGAGGAGGGGAAAAACTACCTCCTTTGCCTCACCGGCAAAGTTTTGTTTCAAGCGCAGGTTTATTCAAACCGCGGTTCTTCAAGTCCCTATTATTGTCTGCCCGTGCCGGAACATTATCTATGCCAGGATCCTTCCACAGGCTGAACGAACATGTTTGCCTCCTTTCGCTGATCCAACTCGCCGGCCGTCCCCTATGGAACTTCACAGGCAAACAGTGCAAACCTTTATAAATACAATTAATATGGGCGTTTGTCAAATGCCCAGCCGCATCATGATTTCTCCCTGACTTTAATTGTTCCCATGATTGTGGATATGCCCTCCAGGAAACTACCGCGCCGGCGGATCCGACAGCCGTCGGCGAAAGCGCGCCAAGCTGCCGTCCGAGCGCTGCCGGAAACCGAAGTGCGAATCGAATTTGCGGCCTAAGGCTGCGACGGCCCCCTTGCCGGGGATTATTCCGGCGACCCACAAAAGAAACCGGAGCAAGCTTGATTCGCTTCCGTCATGTCCACACGCCGGCGATAGGCGCGCCGCATTCCGGACATCGGCCCTGTTTTAAGTGGTTTGCAAGGACGCTGAATACGCTGCGTTCAATCAATACGGCTCCGCATTGGGGACAGACCGTATCGGAACGATCATGGACGTTCCCAATATAGACATAACGAAGCCCTTGTCTCGCGCCTATCTCACGTGCCTTTTTTAAAGAGGCATACGGCGTCGGCGGGATTCCCTTCATCTTATAAGCCGGATGAAACGCGCTGATATGCCATGGGATATCTATGCTTAATCCGGCGATGAATTCCGCGATCTGTTGCAATTGGTCTTCAGAATCGTTATAGGAAGGAATTATCAGCGTAGTGATCTCAATCCAGATCCCGAGCTCCCGGTACAGCTTGATGGCATCAAGCACGGGCTGCAAGCGGGCGCCGCATATCTTTCGGTAGAGTTTATCGCTGAAGAATTTGAGGTCGATGTTTGCGGCATCGATATACGGAGCCGACGCCCGCAGGGCCTCGGTTGTCGTATATCCGTTTGTTACAAATATATTCTTCAATCCAAGCTCGGCGGCGATGCGCGCTGTATCGACGGCGTATTCCAGGAAAATAGTCGGTTCCGTATACGTATAGGCGATGCTGCGGCATCCGTATGCCTTCGCGGACTTCGCCGCTTCGTCCGGCATGACGACGTCGTCCTCGGCGAAAGATTCTTCCGGGGACGCCTGAGAAATATCATAATTTTGGCAATACAGGCATTTGAAGTTGCACCCTCGAGTCGCAATGGAAAACGAACCGGTTCCCGGCAGAAAATGATAGAGCGGCTTTTTCTCAATAGGATCCACGGCCTGTGCAACGGGGATTCCATAGACGAGCGAATAGAGCACGCCCCCGCGGTTTTCCCTGACTCCGCAGATCCCTCTTTTCCCCGGCAGAATGATGCATCGGTGAGGGCATAGGTTGCATTTGACCTTACCGCCTTCCCAGGCTTCCCAGAATCTTGCTGTTTTCATGGACAAATTTCCCTTTCGGAAGCGCCGCTCTGAATTATATCTTTCTGCAAATCCCGGGCTGTGCAATAACCGCCGGCTTCTTTTTAGATACGATCCTTGAAGTGGAATTTTAAACAGCTGCAACCGCAATTGCAACACTTCGCCCTTTCCGGCGGTCGTTAAGCCGGAATACTCATGATAATGCGCAATCGAAATTAAATCGTTAATGATTCTTTTAACATATATTAAATTACATTAACACAAACGGACTGCTTGATCTCATCGCCAAACAAACGAACAGGCATAGATATAACATTATCAACAGTTTAATAAAATCTTCGGAGGATTCCTTTTTGGGGCATGCATATTGCTAGGTTTCAGGTGAAGATGCTTGAAATCACAGGAGATGCATCAAGGGAAACAAAAGAAAATGCGGATATTCAGGCTACAGCGATTTTTTGGACCCCTGAGCCCTTTCCGTTGTTGCGGGCGAAGGTCCCCATGCAATGAAAAATAATTCCTGAATCTTAATCTGCGTCGACTATGGCCAAAAGACATAGCGAAAAGAATATGCGCAAAGGCGCTCAGCCGGCAGCTGAAGTTTCGAGAGTTCTAAATCTGAAAGGAATGATAACGCCGCTGACTTTTTTGAAAATCGCCAAGGCATTCCGGGAGATACAGAACGGAGAAATAATGGATATTATCTGCAGCGACCCGGACACAAAAATGAATTTCTCGGAAATTCTCAGGGCTTCCTCATATGAGCTTTTGCATATTAAATGCAAGAAGGATCTTTACTTTATCCGGCTTAGAAAGAGCGGGGGCCAGGGGGCAATCTAAACCCGGATTATCCATGAGGATTCATAATGAGACGGCCGAGGATCCTGCCTGAGTATTAAGAGCCGTCGCCGCATGGGAAGCCTCATGAATAATCCGGGTCAAATATGCCGAAAGGATAAAAATCATGGACGGACTCTTTGCGCCTTATGAACTTGGAAGCATCAAACTGGCAAACCGATTTGTGTTCCCTCCAATCAAGCTTGGCTGCGGCAACCTCGACGGCACCGTTTCCGATCGCCAGCTGACGTTTTATCGCCGGATTGCCCAGAACGGGCCGGGCCTTGTCATTGTCGAGCCCGTCTCGGTGACAGCGGAGGGCAGAGAACATCCAAAACAGCTCTCCGTTCATCAACCCGGATCCGAGACACAGCTGAGAAAGATCGTAAACGTAATTCACGGCAATAATCGTCTTGCCTGCCTGCACTTGAATCACGCGGGCGCAGCGGCAAACCCCAACGCCACCAAAACCAAGCCGGTCGCTCCGTCGAGCATGACTTGCCCCTCGAGCGGCCAGGAAGCACGGGTTCTTGCAGAACAGGAAATCGACGGCATCATTAAGGCGTACCGGTCCGCGGCAGAGAAAGCAGCCAGGACCGATTTCGACGCCATCGAAATCCAAGCCGGCCACGGCTATCTGGTATCTCAATTCAGCAACGGCAAGATCAATAAGAGAAAAGACGCCTATAGGAGGGACCTTCAGCTGTTTGCAAGAGAAGTCCTTTCGGCCGTGAGAGATGGAGCTCCGGGCGTTCCGATTATTGTTCGCATCTCCGGCAATGAAATGTCTCCCGATTTCGGCATCAGCAGCGACGACTTATCCGGCCTTCTGAAGGCAGTTTCGGCCAACGGCATCGCCGCGATTCACGTGGGTATGGGCAATGTTTGTTTCAGCCCTCCGTGGTATTTTCACCACGGAAGCCTGCCCCTGAAATTCCAAAACGAGGCGGTTTCATGGGTTCGCGGGCAAACATCGGTCCCGCTCATTATTGCGGGCAGGATGGGAAGGATGGCCCGCATCCGCGAAATATTCGATAGCGGACTTGCAGATATGGTCGCCCTGGGACGTCCTCTGATCGCCGATTCGCAACTGATAGAAAAATGGCGCACGGGAGAGGATGACCGGATTATCTATTGCGGCTATTGTTTGCAGGGATGCCTCCACCGCCTGCGATGCGGAGAGCCGTTGGGCTGCAATATTAATTCGGAAGTCGGCATGCCGGTGCTTGAGCCGTCGAAACATCCGTTGAAAGTGCTCATCGCAGGCGGAGGCCCCGCGGGAATGAGCGCGGCCTTCTACATGAGTCAACGGGGCCACGAAGTCACCCTGGCCGAGAAGCAGAATGAACTAGGCGGACAGTTCAGACTCGCTTGGCAGGTTCCTGGCAAGAACAGCATGAAGGAGACTTTGGATTCTCTCAAAAGCTCCCTCAACGCTGAAAAGCTGACCGTGCTCACCGGCATCGAAGTGAACTCAAGCTTGGCGAAACAAATGAAACCGGACCTTCTTGTATGGGCGACGGGCTCCGTCCAGAACATTCCGATCATTCCTGGGATCGAAAATCAATATTGCCTCACATCGATAGAATATTTAACGGGAGAGAAAAAAATCAACGGCACGCGCGTCTTAGTAATCGGAGCCGGAAAAACGGGGCTGGAAATTTCGGAAATGCTCGGGCAGGAAGGCTACGAAGTAGTCGCAACGAAACGCACCGATCCGCTAGGGGGCGAGATGGACATGATTACGAAGAGCTTGATCTTTAAACGGATCGGCGAAATGAAAAATGTTGTTCTTATGCCGCATACTGCCATAAAAGCTTTCGGCGGGGACCGCGTGGATATTGAACAGGACGGGATTCAAAAAAGCCTCGAGTCTTTTCAGACGGTTCTCCTGACTTCGGGGATGCTCCCCGCTGAAGGTCCCCAGGCGGAGATTCGGGAAATTGTGCCCCGAATCGAGGTCATCGGCGACGCCGGCAAGGTGGGCGATATTTTTACAGCCACTCGTTCCGGATATCAGCTGGCTCTCCGCTATTGAAACCGAAGGCTGCGAGCATAACATGGATCACAAACCGCAGCGGCGGCAATCAGCGTTGCGGAAATTTCCATAAATCTGTATAGTCACGGGGGTAAGCAGGCAATGGCTGGGAGCCTGTTCAAGAATGGGGATTTTGCATGATGTTCAGCGAGCGCCGGCGGCTTTCTCATGCCTGCTGGCGGGCGGGTATTCGCTGGAATCAGCAGGTGGCAGGGCTTTATTTTTAGGAATAAAAATGTAGTTTCGACGCTTTTCCCTTCTTTCCCGCGTTTTTTCAAATAGCGCAAATAGGATCTAGCAAACAGCCTCCTCGGCCGACAAACGGCATGGGACTGAATATAGATCATAAAAGGAGACTATTGAATAGACGCAGGCAGAATCGTCTTTAGCAAGGGATTATCCATGAATCTTCTGTTGCGGCGGCGGACCCTTATGAATAATCCGGATTAGGAAACTTTAAAAATAAATGGGAGCTTGATCCATGCTGGACACTAATTTGAAGCATGTAGAAACGGAAGCGGAGCTCAAAGAGCTTATTGAGAACAATGAAAAGGTTGTCGTTTGCTGCGGAAGAATGGGGCCCATGTGCATCCCCGTCTATGAGGTATTCGAGATCTTCGAAGAGAAATACCCCGATGTTCAATTTCGCGATATGGATTTCGATATCCCGGCCGCCGAGGCTATTAGAAATCTGCCGGAATGCGAGGAATTTTACGGGCTGCCGTTCACTATCTATTATCGCAACGGCAAGGTTGTCATGGCCACTTCCAGTATTCAGTCGGCAAAAGAGATAAAGGACGTCCTTGCAGAAGTATTTTCGTAACACCTATTTCCTTGAAGGCGGTATTTCCCAATGAGCGGCAATAAAAAAAAATACGATGTCATCATTCTTGGAGCCGGGCCCGCAGGAATGGCGGCGGCCATTTACGCCTCAAGAGCAGCGCTTTCCACATTGGTGGTCGATAGTTCGTCCGCGGGCGGCCAGGTGAAAATAACTCACCAAGTCGCCAATTATCCCGGCTTCGTCGAACCCGTCCTCGGATATGAATTGGCGGGGAGCATGCGGAAGCAGGCCGAAAAATATAATACCAGCTTCCTGCTTGCCTCCGATATCACGTCTCTGAAGCTGCACAACCGGGAGAAATGGGTGGAGATAGACGGACAAGAAATATATGCTTCGGATTATCTGATCGTTGCTACCGGCTCCTCGCCCCGGCTGCTGAATATCCCCGGGGAAGCCCGGTATAAGGGCAGCGGGATATCCTATTGCGCCACTTGCGACGCGGAGTTTTATAAGGATAAAGACATTATCCTTGTGGGCGGAGGCAACAGCGCCATGGAGGAATCCTTGCTGCTCCTGCAATTTGTCAAATCCATCACGGTCATCCATCAATTTGATGCGCTGCAGGCTGAAAAAATCACGGCGGATAAAGTGATGCAGAATAAGGCCGTCCATTTTCTATGGTCTCATGAGCCTCGCGCCTTTATGAAAAAGGGAAACAAAATGCTCGTGGAGGCGGAGAATCTCAAAACCAAGGAACGCATTCAATTGGAGCGCGACGGCGTTTTTATTTTCGTCGGCATTGTCCCCAACAGTTCTTTCCTGGAGCCTACTCCAATAGAGCTGACGGAAGGCGGCTACGTCGTCACGAATCCGCAAATGGAAACCAATATCGGCGGCGTTTACGCAGCGGGAGACGTTCGGGATAAAAAGCACAGACAGATTACCACCGCCGTAGGCGACGGAACCATCGCCGCACTGGAGATCATCCACAAGATATAAGCATAGACGCCCCGCTAAACGGAGGATACGCGGGTATGCCGCCTCCGGATTGCGGGGCTTCCAGGAAGCTCTCTCGGGAATCTGCAGACTAAAATGCCGGCATCTCTCCGGAGCCTGTTGTGTTTTTGCAGCGGGTTGCGGAAACCCTCTTTATAAAGGCATTCATTTAAAGAGTGCTTTTAAATTGGCCGCAATTTCAGTAAATGCCGCGGCAGTCTTGCTTTCAGGCTCATGCAGCACCATCGGTCTGCCCTGATCGCCGGAGATCCGGGTTTGAATCTCCATGGGAATGCGTCCCAAAAACGAGACTTCCATCTGGCGCGCCATGTTTTCACCGCCGCCCCTTCCCAGAATATCTATTTCCTTGCCGCAATAGGGACAAATCAAGCCGGCCATGTTCTCGACGACCCCAATGGTCGGGATCTCCAATTTTTTCGCCATGTTGACCGCTCGCCTGCAGTCCATTAAGGAGACTTCCTGCGGCGTTGTAACCACGATCGCCATCTGCGGGTGCATATCTTGAACGGCCGTTAAAACTTCATCGCCCGTGCCGGGAGGCAGATCCGCTATCAGGTATTCGAGCTCGCCCCACATGACATCCGAAAGAAATTGACGAATGGTGCCTGAGCGCAAAGGCCCCCGCCAGATTACGGGAGTATCCTCGGGCACCAGGGGCGCAATGGAGATTACGGCCAAACCGTCCTTGACTTGCGGCATGATCAAGCGCGAATCTCCACCAGACCTATAAGGAGAAGAATCTCCGGTCATCTTGGGGACATTGGGGCCGGTGATGTCTGCGTCCAGCAAGCCCACCTTGTGGTTCATTTTAACAAGAGCATACGCAAGATTTACGGATACCGTTGTTTTGCCGACTCCCCCCTTGCCGCTGAAAACAACGACCCGGTGTTCGATCTGATTCAAAACCGAATCGATGCGCTTTTTCTGCTCTTCCATCTGTTTTGCTCTGTCGCTGTCTTGTTTCATTTTTTCTTTCCTTTACGATGATTTTCGATGTGCTTGATGAATTCGCACTGCCTCTTATTCATGCATTTTGATGGCCGTTTTACACAGGTAAACAAATGCCATTGCCCCCGTAACCCTGCGGCCGCGCTCTTGCATTCCGCGTACCATTGCCAAAACTAATTACTATACTCCCATTCGGTCCATAATATCCCCATTTGCAAACAGGCAACTATCGTGCCAAATGCGGCATTCCGATTGCAGCGGGTTAATCCGGATTGGTCATGCGGCTTCTACTGCGGCGGCGGATTCCAGGCCTTTATTGCCTTGCCCGTCGCAAAGGCCAAAAAACCGATGTCCGTGTTCCCGCACACCCCCGCAACCGTCAATCTCCCCAGGAGCCTTCTCCGGCCACGAAAAATTATGCGAAATCCGATTCGAGTATTTCCGCCCGCTGGCGCTGCATTCCGTAGAGTTTTGCGTAGAACCCGTCTGGTTTTCTCATGAGCTGGTCGTGAGTGCCGGACTCGATGATGCGGTGGTTGTGTAGAACCAAGACCTGGTCCGCATTGCGGATCGTCGAAAGACGGTGGGCGATGATAAAACTGGTCCGTCCCTTCATGAGCCGGATCAATCCCTCTTGAATGTGGGATTCGGTCAGGCTGTCCACATTGGAGGTCGCCTCGTCCAAAACAAGGATTCGGGGGTCCGCCAAAATAGCGCGTGCGATGCCGAGAAGCTGGCGCTCCCCCTGGGACAGGTTATTGCCGCGCTCGGACAATTGCGTATCGTAGCCGTGCGGAAGCCTTGAGATGAAATAATGGGCGTTTGCGGTTTCCGCCGCGGAGATCATTTGTTCTTCGGTCGCATTCGGCCGGGCGTAAAGCAGGTTTTCGCGAATCGTGGCGGCAAAGAAAAAGGGCTCCTGCAGCACAATTCCCATGCTTGTGCGCAGATCATTGATCTTGATATCCCGAATGTCGATTCCGTCAATCTCAATGGAGCCGCTTTTCACGTCATAAAACCGGCTCAACAAATTGATCAAGGTGGTCTTGCCCGCGCCCGTCGGGCCGACAATGGCGACAACCTGGCCCGGTTCGGTCCGGAAACTAATATCTTCAAGCACCCTTTTCCCCTCTTCATAGGCAAAGCCCACCTTCTTGAATGCGACAATGCCCCGCATCTCGGCCAGCGGAAGCGCGTCCGGCTTCTGAGTGATTTGCGGCCTTATGTCCATCATTTCGAACAGGCGCTCGGCGCCCGCCAAGGCGGATTGGATCATGTTATAAACTTGGGTGATCTGCCGCAGCGGTTCGAAAAACCTCTGGGAGTATAGGATGAATGCCGTTAAAAGCCCTATCGAAACCCCGCCCACGGCCGCCATGTTCCCGGCGACAGCTTGCGCGGCGACCGTTTTAAGCGCGAGATAGCCGCCGATGCCGACGATGAGGCTGAGGGTGAAAGAAGTCATGAAGTTCATCAAAGGCATAAAGACGTAGGAAATCAGCTCGGCTTTAACGCCCGCGAGCTGGCTTGCATCGTTTATTTTCTCGAATTCGGCGAATTCAGCTTCTTCCCGGCGAAACGCTTTTATGGCTTTGATGCCCGAAACCGATTCTTCAATGCTGGCGGTCAAACGACCCACCCATTCCTGATTTTTACGGAAAGCGAAACGGATTTTTTTGCCGACGATTCCCGTCAGAACAACCATGAGCGGCACAACCGAAAGGACCACTATCGACAGGGGGATTGAGAGAATGATCATGGCCGCAAGAATGGTCACCATGGACAAGAGGCCGCCGACCAGATTGGAGAACCCGTTGTTCAAGGCGTTATAAATCATTTCGACGTCGTTAGTCATGCGGCTGATGAAATCTCCGATCCCGTGCTTGTCGAAGGATTCCATGGAAAGCTTCTGCACGTGCGCGAAAGAATCTTCGCGCAAGCGATAAACGATACGGTTGGAAAGACGGGTCATTAAGATGCCCGAACCGGCGTCGGCAATCCACGCGCCCAGGATCGTCGCAAGCACGATTTTCATTCTATAGATGAAATCGGGAAGATTTTTCGACAGTTCGAGATCATATTTGATGGCGTCCCCGATCAGGGCGGGACCAAGAGTTCGAAGCACGGTCGCTGCCGCGATAAAAACCGTTGACGCGATGATCAGCACCTTATAGCTCCCGAAATAGCCTAGGAGCCGCCGAAGCGCTTTGCGATAATCCTTTGGCGCTTCGATAATGGTGGGGCCCATCATCGGACCCCTCCGGCCGTGGGCTGAAATTTTGGTCCGCCCGGCAAAGCTTTTGGATGTCGAAGAGGGATTCTTGGGATTGCTCATGCCGCCGATCCTCCTCCGGCGGCCGACGATACCGACTGCGTTTCCACTATTCTGCGATAGGTCGGGTCCGATTCCAAAAGCTCCTCATGGGAGCCCGCCGCGACAATGCTTCCGCCTTCCATGACTACGATGCGGTCCGCGTCGCGGATGGTGTTGATTTTCTGGCTGATGATGACGGCGGTCCGGTCCTTGAACTCGGAGTAGAGCGATTCGACGATGCGCCTTTCCGTCGTGACGTCGAGGGACGAGGTCACATCGTCGAGAATAATAATATCCGGCTTCGCGGCCACGGCCCGCGCAATGGCAACCCTTTGCCTCTGCCCGCCGGAAAGCCCCGCCCCCCGTTCTCCCACCGGCGCCTCCCAGCCGAGCGGTTTCTCGCGGATGAAGTCCATCGCACAAGCGATTTCCGCGGCCCGCGTTAAATCGGCCCGGTCCGCATCCGGGGCGCCGAAGGCTATGTTGTCGCGAAGCGTGCCGCTGAAGAGCACCGTTTCCTGCAGCACGATCGCCACCCGCCTGCGCAAAGTGTCGAGCGAGATGTCCCGCACATCTATGCCGTCCACTAAGACGCTTCCCTCCTGCGGATCGTAAAACCGCGGAATCAGATTAACCAGGCTCGACTTTCCCGCTCCCGTCGTGCCGATAATGCCCAGTTTTTCGCCCGGGTTGATGATCAGATTGATCTCATTCAGCGCCTTTTGCCCCTGGCCGTAGCGAAACGACACGCCGCGGAATTCAATCTTTCCCTTAAGCGAGGGGAAAGAATACGCTTCCGGCTTTTCCCTAATCGTGGACGTCTCCCGCAGAAGTACATCGAGCCGGACCGCCGATGCCATTGCCATGCTTATAAAATTGAGAACCATTCCCAGCATCAGGAGCGGGAACATGGCCATAGTCGCATAATTGTTAAATGCGATGAGTTTTCCCAGCGTCAGGTTGCCCGCGATTCCGGCGGCCGCATTTTCAATAAGGGTTGTTCCCCCGGCCCAAAGCACAATCACGGTCGCAAGTTGCGCGATTAGGAAAAACAAAGGGAAAAAGAGCGACAACTTATACCCTACATTGAGATTGACGCTGAATAGATTTTGGTTGCGAATCCCGAACTTGTCCAATTCGTGGTTCTGGCGGGCGAAGGCGCGCACCACCTTGGCCCCAGCCAGATTTTCCTGGAGCGTGTTGTTCAGTTCGTCCAGCGCGATTCTGGCCTTCATGAACAGCGGGCGTATGTAGGTTGCGGCGGCGAAGAACAGAACCAGCGTCAGCGGCATGAATACCGCCATGATGCCGGCCAGCCCGGGATCCGTCAGGTACATGGCTATGACGGCGCCGATGATCATAATGACGGACCGAATGACGATGAAAAGACCCATGCGCACGAACATGCGCACGGCATTAACATCCGAGTTCAGCCGCACCATCATTTCGCCGGTGCGCCAACGGTCCAGGTTTTCGAAGGAAAAACTCATCACCTTGCGGTACAAGGCGTTGCGCATCTCATAGCCCATGCGCTGGGAGGACTTGATCAGCTTGTAGCCGGATCCTAGATTCAGCCCTCCCGCCATGAGCGCGATGAGAATGATTCCGACGGCTCCCCACAGGATGGCCGAGGGTTCGCCGATTTCTATGCCGTTGTCGATGGCATATTCGATCAGGCGGGGCTGTATCAATTCCAAGCCTGTCGCGGCCAGCAATAAAATCAGCGACGCCACAAGTGCGCCCACAGATCCCCGGAGAAAGCAGAAAAGCCTTAAAAGAGAAATCATTCAATCTCCATTGAAAGTCTCTTATGAAAACTCCGCGGAGGATTACACCAATTTCACAATCCGCACATCAATGAAATAAACCGCTTTGGGAACCAGCCCCGGCTGCGCTCCACCGCAATACACAAACGGATCGCCGAGCTTGCGCGCAACCCTTGTACTTTTACCACGGGCCGCCGGTGCCGTCCCAAAAATTCCTTCTCTGTCCCCGAGATATTCGCCGACGCCGATATCGGCGGCTGATTCCCGGGACGGGACACGGGGCGCATCGCTAAAATTCCGGGCGTCCAAGTTTACAAAGGCATGCCGCCGTGAGAAAATTCCCGCTCCGCACATTTCGCGTGGAGCTCTCAAAAAGGGCCCTTTTAAATTTGGGGAGCTTAAGCGACAACCGGACAGATTTAGGGACTTCGCGGGCGCACGGCTCCTCACTGAACTGAAAGAAGCCGATAGGGAACGGCGGATTACATGGATTATTTACTGTCTCTGTCTAAAGCGCAGCGGCTCTGGCTTATTGGATCGTTGGCGGCCGCTTTTGCCATAGTGGCTGTCGGCTGGTTTGCGGCGCCTCCCCGCAGATCGCTCTCGCATTATTCTTTCACGACATCCATGAGCATCCGAGAAATCGCGCCGCAGCTTGGAGTGACCAACAAAGCCTTGGCCCGCGAACTCGGCCTGCCGATCGAAGCGTCGAAACGCAAGCCGCTCCAGAAACTCAACGTCACTCAAAAAGACCTGGATCACGCCGCCGCTCATCTGGCGGGGCATGTCAGTTCCAAGCTGCGCTATTTTGTCATTCCCGCGCTGGTCCTATGGGGGCTTGTCTTCCTGTGGCGGCTCGGCCGCCCGGACGCTTCGCCGAAAACTTCGCGGCGAACCTGGTATCCGCGGCTTCCCTATATTCTCGCCTTGCTGGCGGCCGGCGTGGTTTTCGGGTTCCCGCTGGGCAAATCCCCGAATCCGATGGAGGCGATCGTTCAGGTTTTCAAGTCCATGATCGGACTCTATCCGTCGGTCTTGGAAAAAGTAATGGTGTTGGCGTTTTTTCTTGCATTGAGCGTGGTGGGCAACAAGATGGTATGCGGCTGGGCTTGCCCCTTCGGCGCTTTGCAGGAGCTGTTTTACAGCCTTCCGGCGCTGAACCGCTTCAAGCGCAAAAAAATCCCGTTTGTCGTGTCGAATACCGTTCGCGCGACCTTGTTTGCGATGACTTTCCTGCTTATGTTCGATGTCTTCGGCGAGCGCAAGGGGCTGGTTTTATACCACTCTTTGAACCCGTTCAATCTGTTCAACATGGATTTCGACAGCGCCTTGATTACGGCCGCCATATTTATCTCGCTGGCGCTGTCTCTTGTTGCCTACCGTCCCTTCTGCCAGTTCATTTGCCCTTTCGGTTTTATCTCGTGGTTGTTTGAAACGCTCAGCCTGGCGCGCGTCCGAATCGACCCGGACCGGTGCAACCGCTGCGGCGCCTGCATCATTGCGTGCCCGCTGGACGCCGCAAAAGGAAAAATCGACGGGAAGCTTTTTGCGGCCGATTGCTACAGTTGCGCCCGTTGCCTTAACGTCTGTCCGCAGGATGCAATTTCGTACGGCTGGAGCCTTGTCTCCGAACCCGGCAAATTCGTCGAAAACCGCTTTCATGGAGCCGGCGCCGCCTTCCGCGAAAACGGGCGCGAGCGCGAATCCTCCACGGAAATTTGACGCGCGACGCGGCCGCCGAGTCTTTTATCCGGCCCGGGCTTTTCCATAAATTTCAGCTTTCACAGTTCGTTCCTCAATAGTATGATAACTTTAGTGATTGAGTAATTGAGGAGCCGGTCTGTTGTCAAAATAACGCGCGGGATAAACGACCGGCTGTATTTATGCTCTCGAGAAACCGGATCTTTGCTTTTCCGTCGGCTTGGTTGCATCATATCATTCGTAACCGCGAAAGAAGCAGAAAGCGAGAAATAAGCATTGAATTGAATGTAAAAATGCAAGCGCCTATCTGCCAAAGCTTCTTGAAAATCCTCCCCCCCGGGAAGGAAATCGAAAAAACCGTTTTTAATTAGACTTTGTTTTGACGAACTCTTCGCAACGCCGAGCCCTATTTCTACCCGTAGGCCGTTGCCCCTTTCAGCGCGCCGGGCGGCATTTTGTTTCATCGGGCTTGACAGCCTGGTTTTGAATAAATTGGAGAGAATCTCTGATGAGTTATTATCTCGCAACCCGACAAAGCATAATCAGTTGGATAAAACTGTTGGCTTCGGAAAACCCCACTTATTTCCCGGAGAAATACGGTGGGGCGAGTTACCGCTTCAGCCTCGTCAAGCCGGATTCGGATATACAGTTCGAACACTACACTCCCACGGTTGTGCCGCCGGCCAAGCTGCTCGTACCGGCAAGGGAAGAGCTTTTGAGCTTCAGAAAGAACGAGCAAGGAAAGACCGAAGCGAGCCCGACTCTGGATACATCCTTTCGCGTATTGGCGGGCGTGCGGCCATGCGACCTTAAGGGCATCTTTATGATGGACCTTTTTTTCAACGATGGAGTGCCCGACGCCTATTACATCGCCCGCCGCAAGAATACGGCCATCATCGCTTATGCCTGTATGGTTCCGTGCGACCCAAGAGCGTTCTGCGCGGCAGTAGAGTCCCTTCATCACACCGAAGGGGCGGATGTTTTCATTACTCCGCTTGCGGACGGGAATCTCCTTGCGGAGATCAAAACAGACCTGGGCAAGAAACTCGCCGCGACGGCCGAATGGCAGCAGTGCGACGACGGTCCGCGCAGGAAAGCGGAGGCCGTGGCCGCGATGCCAAAGCCCTTCGGCCGCACGTTCCCGCTCGCATTTCCTGAAATCGCCAAGATTATCGGCCGCACGTGGCAGAGCGACGTGTGGGAAAAACATGTCGTGCGCTGCTTCTCCTGCGGCACATGCAACTTGATCTGTCCCACCTGCTACTGTTTCGACGTGGCCGACAGCTTCAACCTGGACGTGGAATCCGGAAGCCGCACGAGAACCTGGGATGCGTGCATGCTGCCTCAATTCGCGCTGGTTGCGGGAGGGCACAATTTCCGTCCCCAGCCGGCGGCGAGACAGCGCCATAGAGTAAAGCGCAAATTCGAATACCTGCCGGATAAATACGGCCAGGGTTCTGTTTGCGTGGGATGCGGGAGATGCGGCCGGCAGTGCACCTCGCATATCGATATTTACGACATAGTTACAGATCTGATCCAAGAAGGAGATCAATAATGCAAACCGCTCCATCCGATTACGAACGGCTTGCCAGGGATACCTTTATGCCGCAGGCCGGCAAGATCGTCGACGTCGCCGATATGACCGCCAAAGACCGGTATTTCCGCGTCGAGCTTGAGAAACCGCTGGGCCATCATCCGGGACAATTCGTCATGGTTTCGATCCTGGGCGTGGGGGAAGCTCCTATTTCCATCAGTTGCGGTCCCCGAAAGGACAACATTTTGGAAATGGTAATCCGCCGGACGGGACGCCTGACTCAGGTGATCCACAATCTGAAAGTCGGCGACGAATTGGGCATCCGCGGCCCCTACGGATCCGGATTCGACTTGAACGATTTTTACGGGAAGGATGTGCTTTTCGTGGCCGGCGGACTCGGGCTGGTGCCGCTTCGATCCCTCATCACCGCCGTGGCCGCGGAATCCGGCCGCTTCGGCCGGATTACTCTGATTTCCGGCTGCCGCAACCCGGCCGAAGAGCTTTTCCGAGAGCAGCTCAAGGAATGGGCCGACAGCGGCATCGATGTCGTCCGGCTGGTGGACAGCACGGAAAACATGCCGTGGGAATGCAGCGTTGGCCTTGTCACGGATCCCATACCCAAATTGAGCATCGATCCAAAAAAGACCGTCGTCGCCCTATGCGGTCCCCCGGTCATGTACAAATTCGTCATCACGGCGCTTGCCGACAAGAGAGTCGGGTACGATCAGATTTACGTCGATCTCGAAAGGCGCATGAAGTGCGGCGTGGGCAAGTGCGGGCATTGTCAAATCAACGGAATATATTGCTGTCAAGAGGGACCGGTCTTCCGGTTCTCCAACCTTGAATGTTTACCGGAGGCTCTTTAATGAAACCCAAGGTGGCCTTTTTCGATTTCGCCAGCTGCGAGGGATGCCAGCTGGCCATTCTCAATTGCGAGGATATTCTCCTCGATATCCTTAAGCTGATCGACCTGGTGGAATTCCGGGAAGCTCTCTCGGAAACGGCTCCGCATTACGATATAGCGTTTATCGAAGGCAGCATTCACCGGGATGAGGATATAGAACGGCTCCGGCGGATCCGGTCGCGCACCAACTATCTCGTCGCCTTGGGGGCCTGCGCCTGCAACGGCAATGTCCAGGCACGATCCAATTTCGTAGCGCCCGCCGTCAATTACGAAAAGGTATACGGAGTAACCGCCCGGAACAGGATTCAGGTGGACCCGGACCACTGGTCTCTCTGGGCGCACACCCGCGTTCGGCCGGTGGACGCCATCGTAAAGGTGGACGCTTATCTGCGCGGCTGCCCCGTGGTTCCGCAGGAATTTCTTCATTTGTTAACGTCTCTGCTTCAGGGAACCGAGCCTTACTTTCCGCCCAATCCGGTCTGCGTCGAATGCAAGAAAAACGGGAATGAGTGCGTGCTCGAGCGCGGCCTGACTTGCATGGGGCCGGTGACATGGGGCGGCTGCAACAGCATCTGCGTCAATCAAGGATACGTGTGCGACGGCTGCCGCGGCATGCTTCCCTATGCAAACATCCCGGCCCATATCGCCTTGATGCGGGAGCACAACATAGAAGACCAGGATATCCAAAGCCGGTACCGGCTGTTCATGGGCGCCGAACCGATCGCCAGGGGAGTTTGAAAATGGTTTCGAAGGGAAAAACATATACCATTGATGTGAAACAGATCACCCGCGTGGAAGGGCATGGACGCATTATTATCAGCACCGAAGAAGGCGCGGTCAAAGAAGTGAAGTTGTCCATCACGGAGGCAAACCGCTTCTTTGAAAACTTCGTGAAGGGCATGCATCCCGCCGAAGTCCCCTGGATCGTGAGCCGCATCTGCGGCATTTGCTGCGTGGGACACCAGATGACCGCTTCAAAGGCCGTCGAGGCCGCTCTCGGCATTCAAGCCAGCCCCCAGACCGTGCTGCTCCGCAAGCTTCTCACCGAGTCCCAGTTCATGCAAAGCCATTTGTTGCATGTATACTTTTTGGCTGTGCCGGATTATCTGGGCGTCAAGAGCGTCATGCCCTTGGCTAAGAGCCATCCGGATGTTGTAAAACGCGCGCTGCGTCTCAAAAAGCTGTCCAATGACTATACGACGGTATTCGGCGGGCGCATGCTGCATCCGATGTCCAACACGCTCAAGGGCTGGAGAAAGCTTCCCGCCATGGAAGAGGTGGAATCCATCCGGGAAAGGATGTTGGAAGCCATCCCGGATATGAAGGAAACTATTCGAATCGCCAAGACCCTCAAGATTCCGCCCTATGAACGCGAAACCGAGTATGTTTCGCTCAAACACCCCGACGAATATGCTTTTTACGAGGGCGAGGTATACAGCTCCGACATGAAATCCACGGTGCCCGTGGACAAATACCGGGAAATCACCAATGAATTCACGGTGGCCCACTCGACGACGAAGTGGTCCAAATGGCATCGGGATTCTTACTTTGTCGGCGCTCTGGCCCGCGTGAACAACAACTTCGATCAGCTCCTTCCCGAGGCCAAGCAGGCGGCCGAGGAGCTCGGCCTCAAGACGCCCTGTTACAACCCTTACATGAACAACATCGCTCAAATAGTCGAAGTGGTTCACTGCGCGTACAACGGGGTCCGCATGCTGGACAAAGTGCTGGAGCAGGGATTGAAGGAAGAGGATATTTCCTTCCAGATGAAGGCGGGCCGAGGCGTCGGCTCTTGCGAGGTTCCCCGCGGAATATTGTTCCACGAATACGAGTTCGATGAAAACGGCCGCTGCATCGATGCCAACGCCGTAATCCCCACCAGCCAGAACATCAATAATGTCGAACAGGACATGAAGGCGTTTGTGCCGAGAATGCTGCCGGAAATGTCCAAAGAGGAGTTGACGCTTCATATGGAAATGCTTGTGAGAGCCTATGATCCTTGCATCTCCTGCGCGGTTCATATGATGGATGTGGAATTTGTCGACTAAACCTGCTGTTCAGAAAGCAAAATCTGAATGGAAAGTCGCCGGCGTGGGCACTGTTTTCAACGGTGACGACGGGATCGGGCTCGCTTTGGTTCAAGCTCTTTCCGAGGACGCGGAATGCTCGGCGAATTGCGTGCTGCTCGAAGGCGCGGACGCCGCAAAAGTGGCGTCTTTCCTGCTTGAGTGGAATGGACCGGCGATATTGGTGGACGCCGTGAATATGAATGTTTCCCCCGGAGAGCACCGATTTTTCCCCGACACGGAAGCCTCAATGACTCTCAAAACCGGGTCGGTGTCCACTCATGGTCTCGGTTTGGCGGAGGGCTTGGAGCTGGCGAGGGGGGTCGGCTTCGATAAAACGGTTTTCATCTTCGGCGTGCAGCCTTTCAGCATCTCCCCGAGACAAGGGCTTACGCCTGAAATGGCCGCCTGCATTCCCTTGCTGCTGGGAGCTCTAAAGACGGCCTGCACCCTGCCATTGCGGCAAAAAGCCGGCAATCAGGGCTGAGTGTTCATCATGGAAGAAACCGGCAAAGCGGTGGAAAAGAAGCATTCCTTTTTTTACCAATGGGGTTCGGTAACCACCTACGCATCCGATATCCGGGCCCAGGAACTGGTCGCCCGAGCCAAATGGTTTATCAACATGCGCTGGGTCGCCATCCTGGCCTGTGCGGTCGGAGTGCTTTTCGCGGCAACCGGCCTCCTCCCTGCCGACGTGCGGCCCGTCGATTTCGCGATCACCGTGGTATTTCTGTCGATCACCAATTTGGCTTATTCCGTTATCGGGCGGGACCTTTTCGGAGATAAATCGCGCCGCCGCGAGCTGCAGCACCTTCTGCTGTGGCAGATGTTTACCGACTTCGTGGCATTGAGCTTCCTTACATACGCTCTCGGCGGCATCGAGACTCCAATGGCAGCCCTCTTCATGGCCCACATCATCCTGGCCACCATCCTATTCTCGCGCTGGCGCTCCCTTATGGTGGCGACAACCGCTTGGATTTTCGCAGGATTGCCCTTGATAATGGAATGGGCCGGGGTCATCCCGGTGCGAAGCATTTTTGACGGGCAGTTTAAGGCCATGGTGGCCTCGAGCTTCGCGGTCACTTTCGGATTTGTGTTTGCCAGCGGCGGCGTCTTTCTCTTCTGCTGGTATCTCGTAAGCGAGATAAGCTCAAGCGTGAAACTGAGGGAGCACCAGCTTGAAGATGCCCATCAGATGCTGATTAAAATCGACAAGGAGAAGACTCAATCCATCCTTCTTGCCACACATCAGCTTAAGGCCCCTTTCGCCGCCATCAAGAGCTACGTTTATACGTTGAGAGACGGCTATTGCGGACCGCTTCCGGAGAAAGCCCATTCCGTTGTGTCCCGCATCGGCGAGCGGTGCGATCAGATCACGAGCAGGATCACAGACATCATCCATCTAAGCAATTTGAGAACGCTTTTGGTCACCGATATGCACATGGTTCCGGTGGATCTGGTTTCGATCCTATCGGAAGAAGCCCGCGAAGGGGAGCTTATCGGAAAACTGCGAAATATAAAGATAATAAACCTTGCGGAAAACCATGCTCCCGTATTCATCCTGGGATCCCAGTCGCATTTGAAGACTCTTTTCTCAAACTTGATCCAGAATGCGATCAACTACTGCCGCGACAACACGGGCCGCGTGGTGATATCGCTCGAGAGCACGCCGCACAAGGTCTCCGTGTCGGTTCAGGACAACGGGATCGGCATTCCCAAGGATAATTTGGACAAGATTTTCAACGACCATTTCCGAAGCAAAAACGCCGTAACCCACTACCCAAACGGTACGGGGCTCGGGCTTTCCATTGTCAAAGAGATCGTCTTTATCCACGGCGCATCCATTCAGGTAGAGAGCATCATTGGCAGGGGGAGCAGTTTTACAGTAAGATTTGATGTAACAGAGCCGAAGTAGGAGAAAAACAATCATGGCAAGGATACTGATAGTTGACGACGACTTGGACATTATAGACAGCCTCAGGATGGTCCTGGAAGCCAACGATCACGAGGTATTTGTGAAAACAGATCCGGACAATATAGTAGAGAGCGTGAAGCAAGCGCGCCCGGATCTCATTATTCTGGATATTATTTTCCCCGAAGATCCCAACGCCGGATTTTCCGCAGCCCGCGATCTCCATAAAAACGAAGAAGTAAAGGATATCCCGGTGCTGCTGTTGAGCGCCGTCAACCAATTGAGCAAAATGTCGTTTGGCTTTTCCGATGCCGACATCAGCGACGATTTCATGCCTGTAAGAGCTTTTATCGAGAAGCCGGTGGAACCCTCCGCCCTTTTATCCAAGGTGGACGAACTCCTGGGAACAACCTAACCTGCCGCCTCGCTTCTAAGATTCTAATCTCCGCAAGATTGGGTCGTTACGGATGGCTTGCGGATTTATCCCAATTTCCGCATTTAGACACCTAAGTTCTTTAAGCTCTTCGAAAACCTTGTGCGGCTCGTTTCCCAAACCGGCGCGCTGACACATCCGGCTTAATGCTTTCCACAAGGATGCAGGCGAGAAAGCAACCAAAGATATGCGCTTCGTATCCGGCATTTTCGCCTTCTTTAACCCGGATTATTCATGAGGATTCGTAGCGAGGCGGCGCAGACAGGCGTGGATAAAACGCGCGCGATCGAGGCGCGAGGAGGAGGCGATGCGGGGACATCGTTGACGACGAGCAACGAAGAGATCGCACTCCAAGCCCCATGTGCCCAAAGGATTCCGGCGGCGCGGGGGCATCCGCCGCGTCGGCGCTTCTCCTCATGGCATCTTTCGCTTTTGCTGTTCTCTCTACGCCTATTGCAATCCTTGATGACGGGAAATTTCTCTTCATTGCATGCAGTGCGGGAGAACTTCGGCAGTTTCCCGACAAGTCCTATGCTATCCTACTCCCACCGGAAAAAAGCAAATTACTATCTATTGCCTTTGTATGATTTCGAGTATTCGTTTCCCGTACTGTTCGAGCTTTTTCAATCCGATTCCGGATACCAGAAGCAAATCCTCCGGAGTGGATGCGCGCTTGCTTGCGAGCTCGCGAAGGGTAGCATCGCCGAAAATTATGTAGGCCGGCACGCCTCTTTGCCGTGCAAGCTCGAGGCGAAGTTTGCGTAGATTTTCAAAGATCTCGGGATCCACCGATTCAGAGGAATCGTTTGCCGCGAGAGGCTTCCGCGCGGGTTTTTTCTTTGCCGGTTCCAGCAATAGCGGCTTCGCATTGCCTTTCAGAATGAGGCGGCTTTTTTCAGTGATCCTAAGCACTCCGTATTCCCCGGCCCTTTCGATATACTCTTGATCCGCAAGCTGCTCGATCCAGTCTCTTACGGCGGAGCGGCCCGATTCCTTCAGAAGCCCGTAAGTGCTGAGCTTGTCGTGCTTGTTCGCGAGGATCTTGTCCTCTTGGGAGCCGGTCAGAACGGCCGCCGTATATTCTGCGCCGAAGCGTTCTCCCTGCCGGATAACGCTGGAAAGGATTTTTTGCGCGACCGTCAACGCATCGGGGACTCCTTGCACTTCAGAAAGGCAGATGTCGCACGCTCCGCAATTCTCCTTGTCCAGGATCTGCCCGAAATAGTGAAGAATGGCCCGATGCCTGCAGGAGGCGCCGATGCAATAGCGGTACATCTGCCCCAGTTTTGCTGCGCCCGTTTCAAGCATCTGCGGTTCGGAATCCTCCAGAATCCGCTTCCAGGTTGAATAGTCGGCGCCGGAGAAGAAGAGATGGCATTCGGCTTCCAGACCGTCGCGCCCGGCGCGCCCGCTTTCCTGCTGATAATGCTCGATCGATTTGGGCATTGCGGCGTGGATGACATATCGAACATTGGATTTGTCGATGCCCATGCCAAATGCCACCGTCGCCACCATAATATCCACTTCTTCATGGATGAAAGCGTTCTGGTTTTTCTTTCTTTCCTCATCCGTCATGCCGGCGTGATACGGCGCCACACGGTAGCCCTCTCCTGCCAGAGTGCGTGTAATTGCATCGACATCGGCGCGCCGGATGCAGTAAATGATCCCGGATTCTCCGGCATGGCGGTCCAGCACGTCGCGGATCTGCCGGTGACCGTTCGTGCGGCGGCGCACCCGGTAGATCAAATTCGGGCGGTCAAAGTTTCCCACCAGGATTTCGGGCCGGTCGAGACGCAGCTGTTCGGCGATGTCCCTGCGCACAGGCTCCGTCGCCGTAGCCGTATAGGCGCCGATGGGAATTCCGGGCAAAATATCGCGTAAGACGCTGAGCCTGCGGTATTCCGGGCGGAAATCGTGCCCCCACATGCTGACGCAATGCGCTTCGTCGATGGCGACAGAGGAAATACCCCGCTGCTTCAAAAAATCCAGAAAACCTTCCATCATGAGCCGTTCGGGCGACACATAGAGTAGTTTTAGCCCGCCGGCTCGGAGCCGGTCATAGGTTTCCTTTCTTTCCGGATGGGACATAGAGCTGTCCAGGCGGCCGGCAGGGACTCCCGATTCCAGCAGCGAGTCGATCTGATCTTTCATCAGCGAGATGAGGGGCGACAGGACCAGTGTCAGCCGCGGCAGCACCAGGGCGGGAGCCTGAAAGCACAGGGATTTGCCTCCTCCCGTAGGCAGAACGACGATGGAATCGCGCCCCCGGCACACGCATTCCATCGCCTGTCTCTGCAGCGGCAGGAACGTGTCAAATCCCCAGAACTTGCGCAAAACTTCTTCAATACCGTCAGGCATCGTGTTTAGGCTTCGGGCGGAATGGATACCTTCGCAGGCAAAACGATACACCGCAACCATTCTAATGACGACAACATGATTCTGCGCCAAAGAAGATGCCGGATATTCCGAAAAAATTATTGGCTCATCGGATATGTCGGCAGTTAGAAGGTTTATGGCGCACCCACTTTCGGAGCAAAGCTGTAAAGTAAGGCTTCCCGTCTCTTCCGTCGGTCACGCTATATTCCCCTATGCCGGTTTTGAGACACGGCAAGAGGGTTTCTTCATTTGCGATGCGGCCGCCGCCGAATACCGCCCCCCCGCAATCCGGAGAATAACCCTCTCTACAGATATGCATTGCGCTACCGGCTGGCTTACGACTCCGGTCTGGTGAGAGATGTTCTCCGCATATTTGTTCAGACGGTATTCTCCTCGCTGCGGCGGCCGGCGAAAAAACAGTATGGCATCCGCAAGGCCGAGTGCGGAGGGATGACGTTCGTACAGCGTTTTGGAGGCGCGATCAATCTTAATGTCCACTTCCACAGCGCCGTTCTCGACGGCGTCTACCATGAGGATTCAGACGGACGGATTCGTTTCCGGAGACTGCTCCAGCCGACTGATTCTGAGATCAAGAAGGTGACGGCGAGCATCGTAAAAAAGACTCAGAGACTGCTTGAGCTCCGTGGGTTGGGGCCGCAAGCCGGTTTTGAAGAAGCGGATCCGCTTCCTCGGGATCAGCCTCTGCTGGCGCAATTATACAGCGCTTCGGTGCAGGTACGGATTGCCGTTGGCCCTGGAGCAGGGGAGCGGCTTAAAGCGGTGAGGTTTGAATTTCAGCCTGAAGGCAAAATGGCAGCCCGTTGCTGCGCCAACCTGTCGGGTTTCAGCCTGCATGCCGCGGTGCGAATTCCCGGCAAGGCGAGGCGTCAGTCGGAAAATCTGTGCCGCTATGTGGCACGGCCGGCGGTGGCGACGGAACGATTGTCGCGGTTGCCGGACGGTCGGGTGCTGTACCGGCTGAGGCATCGCTGGCGCGACGGGACCGAGTATGTGATATTCGATCCGCTGGATCTTATCGGCAAGCTTGCCGCCCTGGTTCCCCCGCCGAGGTTCAATCTCGTGAAATATAACGGCATTCTTGCTCCGGCCGCCCGCTGGAGGTCCCGGATTGTTCCGGCCGGGCCGCAGGATGAGGACAATTCGCGGTGCAGCCAATTTCTAATCCAAAGCCAGATCCTGCATCTCGCCCAAGCCGGTCCAAAAAGTAAGCCTGTGCAAATTCTTCGCATTTTTCTTCCCAACCTGCACTAAAATGCCTTTATAAATCGACATGAATTCCTGAAAGTTTATATAAAAGGAAATTATCGGAAGTTCGGAGAATTCGCGGATGAAGATGCATCTCTGAAAAAGGCCTTTTATTCGACCTATCGGCCCAGGCAGATCACATCAAAGTCTGTCAATTTTTCTATATCTACATCCATCATAGATGCGCTTTTACAATGATAAAATATCTCCCTGATGCCCGATTGTATTGCCTCTGCGATCTGTTTTGTGTTTCCTGTCCATGAGTGATAGATTACTACGCTTTTCATTTATTTATCCTCCTTCTTGTTTTTGTTTCCCTTGTGCCTTGTGCCCTGAGCCTTGTGCCCTAATCCAAACATGTCTCATCCTTGCTGCCCGCGCGAACCGTTTTTGGACAAGAGCGGTAGAACCCATTATGCATCCATCGCTTCCAGCACTCTGCGCCTGCGGTAATAGGATGGCAGCAACAGCATAAAAACAGCAAGGGCCATCAGTATCACAAGTGAAGCTGACTTAAACATAATAGAATAATTATACATATCATACACCATGCTGCCAACAATCGGTCCGAAAAATAAACTTATATCTATGCCGATATATAGAGTATTGCTTGCAACACTCCTCTTAAGGGGTGTTTCGGAAAGTATACACATGGAATAGAGAGCAGGCTGGAATGCACCGAACCCCGCAGCCGCTATTGCTGCGCCCGTGAGCATTGTGCCGATTGATTTTGCGGATCCGACTACAATAAATGACAAAGCCATTATTATCAGGCTGGGGAAAAATATTCTGGTCAACCCGAATCTGTCGGTCAGGTAACCGCTTGCCGGTCTGACAACTATAAGAACTATTGCCAGTACAGTATAGAATGAACTTATTCCCGATATTCTCAGCTCTTTTGCATACTCTACAATATACACATTATATAATGACCATCCCAGATAAATAAAAAACATAATAAGGGCCATGGGAATCGCATGAACAGAAGCGATATTTTTATACCAGGCCCCTGTGCTTAATTTATCTTCCCTGGTCTTTTTATCCGGCAAAAGAATAAGACCCGGAATAAGCCCCAGAAAGGAAATAAACGCTGCAAAAAGAAAAATACAGGTAAAGCCGAAGCTTTCATTTTTTAAATGGGTGCCGATATTGAGAATGCCTATTCCCAGCGTTGGTGCTATTGCCATACTGAGTGATGCACTGAGCCCGTAAATCCCCATTCCGGAAGCCATTTTTTCTTTGGGAAGGCTGTCTCCCGCCAGAGTCATTGTAAGAGTTCCAACCAGTGCATATTGAAGACCGTGAAGCAGCCTGAATGCGATAAATGCGGATATATTGTCAAAGAGCGCATAACCGATATTTGCTATTCCCCCGATAAAAAAAACCAGAAGCATCAGTTTTCGCTTGTCAAATTTTGTGAGAACAGGACCTGATATGGGCCTCATTGATAGCGCGACACCAAAAAACAGGCCTGTAAGTAATCCCATAATATGGGCACTGGCCCCCAGGTGAAGGGCATAGGACGCGATAAGAGGATTTATTGCAAAATGTGAAATGGAGAGTATAAAAGATATTAGTAATATGCATATAAAATTACGGTTCCATATTGTAACCGGTACACCTGCTTTTGAATTCTTCAAGAAATAGCTCCTTTATTCCCGAATGATGCACATTTTTGGAAAATGAGGGCATGCTGAGCTGAAAAAACCATTTGGGGACCCCGAAAAGACTGGAGTAAAAGAGAGTTTACGAAACAAATCTTTCGACTCCAGGAGGTCACCCAAATGGTTACGAACAAAGTCCAGCATAGCTCTGAAAGATGCGCCAGACAAGCCTCGAACGAAGTTTACTCGGACCTTAATAAAATCGGGGCTTCCACGCGCTATGATTTCAACGCGAAGAATCTGACACCCTATGGTGGCCTGCTTCCCGTGGCGACGATGCTTGAGAAGATTGGATTCCAAAAGCATGTGGAAGAGGATGTGACCGTGGCAAGGGCTACCAAGGCGATGTCCACATACCAGTTCATCCTGGCGATAGTTCTGGGCATCTATCTCGGATTCACGCGGCTGAATCAATTGCGCTTCATAGCCCGAGACCCGCTTCTGGCAGGAATATTGAAGGTTCGGCACTTGCCGCCGCAATGCACGCTCTGGCGGTTTCTCGATTCTTTGCATGTCGGCATAGCCCGTCAGATCCAGGGTATCCAGCGGCGGATGCGGGAATCCCTGTGGGCCGCCGGCAATGTCGCGCTGAAATCGGTCACCATCGACACCGATAGGACCGTGCACACGCTTTACGGCAAGCAGATGGGAGCACGCAGGAGCTACAATCCGAAAAATAAGGGGAAGAAGAGTTATCAGCCCATTCTGTCGTTTCTGGCAGAAACCAGGGAATTCGTGGCTGGCGAATTGCGCAACGGCGATCGCCCTACAGGGAAGCAGATTGCGCGGCACCTTCAGGAAGTATTTCAATCTCTGCCTCATTGTGTGACGTTGTTCTGTGCACGGGCCGATTCCGGTTTCTATTGCTGGGAAGCGGTGGAGGCATACGAGAAGTTCAAGTGTCGATTTGTCATCGTGGCACGAAAAACTAGTCGGCTGCTGGAGGAGTTGATCGCGGCGGAATGGAAACCATCGCCACATACCGAGGCCGAGGAGCAGTGCGAGTTCTGGTATCAGCCAAAAGGTTGGGGCAAAGCATACCGATTCATTGCTTTGCGTTACGAGAAAGACCCGGACGATGACGAGGAACCGGAAGAGGCAGTGCAATATCAGCTGTTCGCGACCAGACACTATAAATATCGCGTGTTCGTCACCAACATGACGGAGCCGATCGACAAAGTGGAGTGGTTTTACAATCAACGGGCCGGGGCCGAGAATTTGATCAAGGAATCGAACAACGATGCCGGGTTGGCAGCGCACCCCTCTCGCCTGTTTGTAACGAACCAGAACCACTTCCAGTTGGTCATGCTGGCATACAATCTCAACGCTTGGTTGATGCTTTTTAATCGGGAGGCAACGGATACGACGCAAACGTTGAAGCACGCCACACTGTCAACGGCGCGCTTGCGCTTTCTTTTCATAGCGGCAAAGATCTGGCGTCATTCTGGCCGCACAGGCGTAAGCTTCAGCGAGCATTATGAAGAGCAAAATGTTTTTGGGCGATTAATGGAACGATTGAAGGCAATAAAGCTTCGAGGAGACACCTTCGTTCCAGTCCTGGGAGGGCGCACTCGCGTGAACACGAAATGCCAAGGCCATCTATTTCAATGCATAAAATTCTATGCGCCGACTGGAAATACAAAATGATAAAGCCGTTACGACACACATCATCAGCTGTAGGAATTTTAAATGCGCGGAAGAGAAGATGCATCTCTGAAAAAGGCCTTTTATTCGAACTATCCGCAGGATGCGCTACTTGAATTTTTTCCATTGCCTTCGGGTACAATATATAGATCGTTAGGATCCTCAAGCTTTTTCAACTTAGAGATTAAAAACAGAACCAATAGAGCCTGTGGAAATGTCGAAAAGTTCCACCGCACTTTGGTGGAACTTTTCCAAGCAGTTGAGGGAATCCGCGCATTTTGCCGATTTCCGCAGCTGCGGCATTTCCATCAGGCGGGGAATTCCGCTTGAGTTATACCCACAGATTTTGCGGAAGATCCCTATTTTTTTCTCTCCGCGATTTGCATTATAAGCTGTATTCTAAATCCCTATCCAGAAAAGCAATCCAAAGTTGGGATGCCTGAGTTGGCAAACAGCCGGGCTATTGGTTCATATTTCATAGTATCCCCAACAGAGTGAAGGCTTGCATGAAGGGATGTCCTTGAGGCAGGAGGGCGTAAATGGCTCCTTAGCGATGCGGCGTGACGCCGTGTCGGCTTCGGGGTTATGGCGCCGTCGGGATCGGCTGATGCATGGCGAGCAACCGCCGACCCCGACGGTGGACGGACGAAATCCTATTTCGGTTTCGGATAAACCGTCTCTTCCGTTTCCCAGCCGGATTTGGTGCCGTAGGACAGGACCGCCCCGGGGGCCTCTATTTCATAGAGCTTACCTTTTCTGATTTTGTAGATATGCATCGCCGCCAGGTTGAATTGCCCATATTGCGTCTTGTTGCTCGTTCCCGGCGCCGCATTTTTGGGCAGGCGTTTGGTGCCGTCGTGACGGAACATAGAAAAGCCGACGGCCAGTCCTTTCTGCACGTCGGCGACCACCATGCGCGGTTTGATTTCAGTGATATAGGAGAAAACTCCGGCGCTTAACTGTCCTTCGCAGTCTCTCGGGACGCCTCCAAATCCTCCTGTAGGCATATCTCCCCCTGGAGGCGTTTTCCCGCTGGAAGCAGGAGGGACGCCACCGGCGGTTGTCATGCCGTTCTCTCGACGTTCACATTCCGGGGCGAATGGTGCGCGCGTGCCGTCTTCTGAAGTGAGAGCGTCGTAATAGGAAAGCCCGATTCTGATCAAATCCTCTCGTTTCATCTGTTCGGCCTTCGGCACATCCTCGGAAAAGCCGGGGCGAGCCTTTTGCAGAGTAGGCATGGAGCCGAAAGGCATTTTGCTCATTCCACCGCCTCGAACCACCAGATGCTCGGCTTCGGTGATCTCGGCGTCCTCAAGTTTGAGGCGGGCTCCCAGGATAATATCTTTCTCTTTTTCTTTCATAACCACGAGGCACGCGACTGACTGAGCCTCCGGATCTGCGGCATAAATCTGAAACTCTGTCGGGCCGCCTGTTGCGTTTTCCCACAATCCTTCTCCGATCTCCAGAAATTCCACGGTCTTTTCGGAGTTCTCGGTAAATTTGACCTCTTTTGCAAACGGCAAACCCTTGGGATCATGTTTTGAAAGCGCGCCGATATATTTTTGCATAAGATCGATCAGACACTGCCGGTCGCACTTCGGAACCGCCGTCACGCACCCCATCATCCCAAACAGGCCAAGCGAGGCGGCTAATGCGAATGCGGTTAATAATCGTTGAAATCTCATCCCATTCCCCTTTCTTCAAAATCCGGAAATTGTTCGATAGGACAGCCTTGAAGGACCAATTGTAGAACAAGCCTCGTGCAAATGATTACCGGAAAGTTGCAGCAAAGCCACGGGCAACGGATCCACCGGCCGGGAACTCCTTGTTTTTTCATCGGACAGTTTTAGCAGCCATAGATTCAAGCATGAGCATACGAAATACATGACAGCCTGAAAACCAGGCGGGTTGAAAAGTAAAATCACAATATCGATCGATATATTTCTTCGCAACAAGACATACGTTGAATGTGTGAAGGAATTCTTTCAGGGTTAACGATTACCCTAATCTTTCACGCAGCGGACAGATAAACCTTGACGGCTTCGATTGCTGTTTATACCAAATGTGCCCGCCCCCAGATAGAAGCTGGAGGCGCAGACGGTATCTTTCACCATAGAACTCCACCAGTAACCAAAATAGCCGATGTTGAAAAATTTGCCATTCTCGTCGCGCACTCCCCCCGGGAGCCCCGAGAAGCCGCTTTCATTAGTAGCCCTGTTTGGGTTGTCATCCCATCTTGGATGCGGATCGGGTTTCGCGCGGATAGATTTCAGCTTGATGTATGCTGAGTACCAATCACCTCCCAAATATTCTACAAGTCTCCTGACTTCTTCGTTGGCTGGCACATGCCAACCTTCAGGGCATAAACAGCGCGGATCATTAACCGCAAACCAGTTGTAGAGTCTGCCGTATTTGCCTTCATTAACCGGATCATTGTCGTAATGGCACCATGCCGGTTTCTCTTTTCTCCCTCTTCTTTTCCAAATGAAATCCGTCTTTACCCGAGGTATTTTATCGCCATTCCTGAAATGGCCGACCTTCAGATTTTCAGCCGTCCAGATCTGTTCGCCGATTTTTACAGCTTTATACTTATTACCGTCAATATCGATCATTTCGTAGTTTGAAATTGCTGTTTCGATCAACCCTGTTTTCGGATGCTCCTCGACTGAACCGGATATTTTCAGATCGATTTGACGTCCGCAGATCCGGGGCCACAATTCGTCAGGCCTAATCACATAGGGCGCCAAGTGATCCGCCGACATGGTATCCACCATCTTCAAGCCCACAAAGTTGTGCACCAGAGATCCGTGGAGACCCCATTCCTTCGGCGTGATGCTTTCTCGTTCACAATAGCGCAGAGCATCCTCCCGCGATGGGAATTCCATAAGGCCGAATAACATAATGTTGGAGTCGCGCCGCCCTCTGGGCATAAAGTTCACAAAGGAAGAGGCTTCGGCTACAGTGGCTACCCCTACATGCCAATAGACGTCAAAAACATCCATATAGCGCTCCACGACATCGCAAAGCTCTTCAGGGGTAAGGGAGAATCGCATTTCATGGCCTTCTCCCGGGAAATATTGCCCCAGAACTTCAATGAGTTCGTCGAGATTGGCGACAACAGGCAGTTCGGCGCTTCGGGTCGAAGCAGGTCTGGAACGTTCGGAGACGGGCAATGAAGCACTCTCGGGAGGGGGCCGGAGAATGCTCCTTAGCTTCGCCAGGGCCGATCGTGGATTGATGGCGTGTTCTCCCACAATCTGTCCTTTTTCGAAATGCCCCATCAGCGGGAGTGGTTCTTGATTTACAGCATCCGTATCAATAAACCTCTCTCCGAACGCGACGGCTAGATATGCTTCGTCTCCGGCGAGCCTGGTTCGGATATGGTCAAGTATCTTGCGATTCTCGGACTCGATAGCTATACAGTAGACATTTTCTCGCCCGTCAAGCGTGGCGGCGGTGTCACCTTCATAAAGCCTGTCTCCATCAGGTAGGCCCTCGGCGCCGATTGCTCCCCAGAAGATATCCCAGGCAACAGAACCGTAGAGGACATCGTCCAGCTTATTGATATCAAACAAAATTCCAAGCTTGCCCATAATTCGTCCTTACCCTTCCTTAAAGACTGACTCGATGGATGATTCGTTCAACCCGATCATGGCGAAAATAATCCTGATTATTACCTGACGGTTTATTGAATAAAACAAGAAGGATTTCAAATAAACTGCGATTAGATCCCGTTCATTCTTGCCGATCGCTGTGTATCGCCAAAGCTCCATCAGTATTCAAAATCGTTTATCAGCGGAAGCCCCGGCAGAACCAATATGCGCCTTGTCCCTGACTCCTTTGGTTCCCTTCAAAATAAGAAAAGCAACAGCATTTAGGAAAGTTGACATAAAGCCTTAAACTAAAAGCCGCAAGCCTCCTGATAGGAAGGACGCTAAAAAACCGCTGCTTATTTTCCCTGTCAATACCCGTGCCGCGCCGGTCTACTGCGCGTGAGCTTTCCTGCGGAATATCTTTTTGCGGTATACGACGAGCAGGATAATGACAAGGGCCAGCAATAGGGCTGCCGCGATCACCGGAACGATGGTCGAAAGGACGGAGGCGCCGACGGCTGCAGCGTTTTCTACCGTAACCAAAGCCGGGTTGGCGATTCCCGCTGTATGGGTGGTGGAAGCCAACCGCGCCAGCACCGTACCGCTTTGCACCGTGGCCGCCATACCCCCGCCGACAATGAACCCGGCCATCCATTTGAGCATGCTGTTGTCTATCGGAAGAATCGATGTCATCAGCAGGGTTCCGGCCACCACAGCCAGCGGCGTGGTTATGGAATCCAGGAGGTTATCCACCAGCGGTATGTAATAGGCCGCTATTTCAAAGACGGTGGCCGTTGCAAAGCAGATAATCGCGGGCCAGCCGGCCAGCCAGACAAACCCGTCCTGAACGGGCAGCACCCCCATGCGGGCTGCGATGCTGGCCACCAGCATGGGCACAAAAACCCTGAACCCGGCGCTGGCCGCCAGCCCGATCCCTAAAGCGACAGCCGTGATTACTTCAGCACTTATTTCCATTCCATCATGCCCCTTGAAACCGCCTTTGTACAAAAGCCTGTCCGAGAATTAAAACAGGCTCATATATAATCCAGGTTAGAGCTCCTTCACCGGGACTGCATTCAGGGTCTCAACGATATAGTCGGTGGCAAAGCCGATTTTCAGGCTGAAGTTTAGGGCAGTCTTGGCGTTGGGGGCCTCGAAAAGCACCACGCCGTCATAGCGCCCGAAGGTGATGTAAACGTCGAGAATCTTGATCCCTTCGGGAGCCTCGAGTTCCTTGAGATATTCCACCGCTTCCCTACCTTTGCCCTTGGGTACCAACAAGCTCATAAACACCATGACAACCTCCTGTCTGTTAAAGATTCGATTGCTTCAGGCATCAGGGCACGCAGCCCCGGGCCCGCACCGGAATCATCGGTTTTATTCCTGCAGCGGCGGAATACGAAGCGCCTGCCCCGGGTAGATTAGGTCGGGGTCCTTCAGCATCGTTTTGTTCGCCTCGGAAATCAGCGGGTGCTTCGCGGTCCATCCACCGGGACATGGCGGCTTTCGCTTCCCCCGGCCATAATGAAGAATATACACGAAACCGACCGCCGCACCCTCATGCGGGCAACGGAGATGCAAGAAATATACGGCCATTTACAAGCTGTCGTGCATACAGATAAAGAAATATATGATGCAATTATGACCCCGACCGGCCATCATACGAGAAAAATAATCAGCCCTCTTTTAAGAGACATTCACCTGAATCCGCTCGGCATGTTCTGCTTCATACCGAATGCGTCCGCGCCTCCCGCACCGGCCGCGTCCGAGGGCTTGCAGAAAAAGGACAAGAGATTAAGCCGCAGCGTTTCCGCTCTTCGCGCATGCTTCACCCGTAACAGACGCCGATTGAAAACCGTTAGATTTTAGCGAGTTCATCGTCGAAATAAACCGCTGCCGCATCCGTAAATTCAAAATTCTTGCGGATGTACTTCAAGGTAGCCTTTTCCGTCTCGGTCACGCGAACTCCATCCCGCGCGGATTTTATAATTTCCTTAGCCTCATCTACGGAAATTTTACGCTCTCCTTTTCCAGATGTATGCTTTTCGGCAAGATCCAGAAGCTCTTTTTCATATTGCTGCCCGTCTATTGTAACGTAAGCCATGTCGGACTCCTTTCCCGGTTATAATAATCATGTTTCCGGCCATTCCGTTCGATATCGAATCCGCTCCGGTCTCTGATAAATGTTTTCAGCAAGCTTATCTCGAGTATGTTAATGGAATTCTACACCATTTGGACAAAAGGTCCGGCACGAATTCAGGATTCGGCGCTCAATCCCATCTTTCAGCGGATTGCCCCGAAGACAGCGCCTCTCGGGAGCGCCTCGCCGTCGACCTTCACGGAATATTCGGGTCAACAAGGCTCCAGGATCGTGAACGAGAAGCCGAACACGCCCGGAAGGCGGAGACGGCGCAGAAGGTTTTCGAACGGAGGCCCTGCGGCGACTGTCACCGAAATTGTTGATGGAGCCAAATATATTGATGTAAGGTGATATGCACGCACAGCGAAGCCCGGATTGGAAACCCGCCGGAATAATCGCAATTGCATAACCCAGGGGGGAAAAGCGCAAGGGAAAGGATCGGAATCATTGGGCGGCGCCGGACAGCGTATCGACTTGCCCCGATAGATGCGGCTGACTCATACCATAAGGAGATTCAATCGATGTTGACAAAGAGGCAGAATTTAATTGAGACAATCAAGGGAGGGAAGCCGGACCGGTTTGTAAACCAGTACGAAGCGCTGGTATGTCAGGACACCTTTTTCGGCATGATCATGGGAGATCCGGTCACCTCGGCGGCCCCGCGCGTCACCCCGGGCGGAACCGCGGTGAACGGCTGGGGCGTCACCATCCAGTGGCCGGAAAATGTACCGGGCCCGTTTCCGGTTCATGATGACGAGCACAAGGTGCTGAAGGACATCACAAAATGGAAGGAAGTCGTCAAAGCTCCGCGCCTGGATTACCCCGCGAAAGAATGGGACAAGTTCAAGCCGCCGATAGAATCGATCAACCGAAATGAAGTGTTCGCGACCGTTTTTATCGCCCCGGGCGTATTTGAGCAGCTGCACTATCTGATGGGTATGGATGATTGCCTGATCAATTTCTATGAAGAACCCGAAGCAACGAAGGAGTTGATCGAGTTTATTTCCGACTGGGAATTAGGGTACGCGGAATTGCTGTGCCACCATTTCCATCCCGATGCCATTTTCCATCATGACGACTGGGGAAGCCATGTCTCTTCTCTCATCTCCCCCGAGATGTTCAATGAATTCATCGTGCCGGCCTATAAAAAGATATACGGCTACTATAAATCGCATGGAGTTGAGCTTATTGTGCATCACAGCGATTCCTACGCGGCCAATCTGGTCCCCTATATGATCGAAATAGGAGTTGATATCTGGCAGGGGTGCGTGACCACAAATAATGTGCCTGAACTGGTTAAACAATACGGCGGGAAAATATCGTTTATGGGAGATATCGACAACGGAATCGTAGACCGCGAGGACTGGTCGCGGGAAGTCATTGCACGCGAAGTCCGGAGAGCCTGCGAAACCAACGGGAAGTTTTACTATATCCCGAACACCACCATGGGCGGGCCGATGAGCACATACCCAGGCGTGTACGAAGCCGTGTCGGAAGAAATCGACAAAATGAGCAAAGAGATGTTCTAGGAGCCCGCGGCGGAAGCACGAAAGCTCGCGATCCTGAGGCCGGGCCTGTTGCTTTACTGCGCAGCGGCCGGATATATTTCCTTGGCCTTCTTGGCCGCAGCCGCCGCATCCGGGGCATAGGCGTCCGCGCCTATCTGGTCGGCAAAATCCTGGGTTATGGGAGCTCCGCCGACGATGACCTTGAAGCGGGAGCGTTCGCCGGAGGCATTCAGGGCCGCAACGGTTGCTTTCATCGCCGGCATGGTGGTTGTAAGCAGAGCGGAAAGCGCAACCAGGCTGCTTTCCCCGTCGCCTTCAACCGCTTTGACGAATTTTTCGGCCGGCACGTCCACGCCGAGATCCGTGATCTCGAAACCGGCGCTTTCAATCATCATCGCCACAAGATTTTTCCCGATGTCGTGCAGGTCTCCCGCTACCGTGCCGATAATGACTCTCCCGATTGTTTTGGCGCCGACGGCGGCAAGTTCCGGCTTCAATACCTCAACCCCCTTCTTCATCGCGCGCGCGGCAATGAGCATCTCGGGAACGAATATTTCACTTTTCTGAAATTTTTCGCCGACGACGTTCATCGCCTCGATCATTCCGACGTTTAATATTTCAGTGGCATCGCAGCCCTCTGCGAGAGCTTCTTCAACAAGGCCTGCAACAATTTTCGTCTTTCCCATTTCGACGGCTTCTGCAATTTCCTGAATTTTCGACATAACGGTACTCTCCATGCTTATCCTGACGTTCAAGTTTTTTTTTAAGGAGGCGGCGCACCATGCCACCGCAGGGAATGAGATTCAGGCAGCGAAAGGAAGCCCGGCGCTTATTCGGCCGCAAAGGCGGCTAATAATTGAAAGTTATAATGACCGGCGCGGCATCCGCCTGCGCCGCCGGTTTCATTTTTACTTTTAATCCGGATTTCGAGCCCGGTTCTTGACTGCATAGCGTCTGAATCTCGATTCGTCTCCTCAGTTTTTCTTCTGCTCCGGCCCAAAACGTCCTGCGCGGAATGCTCCGATGAATCCCAGGCAGCATTCGTCCTTTTCGAGCAGGCAGTCGGCTGCATGGATCAGCCCCATCATGTCTCGGTTTGTCGGATCCACGATCGCACTGTCCATGCCCGCATTCATCGCAAGCACCATGAATGCCTGATTGATGAGCTTGCGGGCCGGAAGCCCGAAAGAAATGTTGGACAATCCGCTGGTAATATGGATGTCCGGATGGCGCTCTTTTATGCGGCGCGTGCATTCCGCAAACAATGTAAGCGCCGCGTCGTTGGTGGACAGGGTGATTACCAGCGGATCGATGTACAAACGCGACGGATCAATCCCATATTGCTTTGATTTAGCTATGATGCCGTCGAAAGCCTCCATGCGACGTTCCACTGAATTGGGAATACCTTTATCGTCGCACAGGAGCGCAACGCAGCTCCATTCCGTGTTTGCAATGACGGGAAAGACTATATCCGCCTTATTCCCCTCAAGCGACACGGAGTTAACAATACCCGGTTTCCGGCAGAAAGGCAACGCTTTGACAAGGGTGTTCGGGCTGGGGCTGTCCAGACAAATGGGGACATCCGACTCGTCCTGTACGATGTCCAGCATCCACTTCAATGTTTCCACCTCTACCGTTTCCTCCACCGATGCGCATACATCGAGGAAATCGGCCCCCATGTGCGTCTGCATTCTTGCAAGGCGGCGTATGCGCTCTTCGTCCCGTTCAGCGATGGCTTTCCCTACTGAAGGTATGGATCCGTTTAGTTTCTCGCCGATAATAATCATTTTGTATCGTCCCTCCTGAACTGCTGTATGAAACACTTGAGGCGCGGCCTGATCCCTGACGGATTCGCCGCCCGCTCCTCGAATCGCAAAAAGCGACAAAAAAGATAGAATACCTGATAGACGGCCGGCTTCAACGCGAAACTGCGGGCTCGACAGAGCTTTCCGGTTGATTCTAAAAAACATAACTCCTATTCTGAACGCAGCGGGTGGTGTTTTTAAGCCCAGCGGCCTTGACGTCCGCCGCCGACAAATGCATATTAATACTGGAAATGAAATCTCATGCAGACAATACGCAAAGCAACTACCTGGAACTCTCCCCACCCCTGTTTCGCCGCCTGGACGATCGGCAACTGACCCGTATCCATGAGGCGTCCCTCCGCATACTCTCCCGTGTAGGCGTCACGGTCGATTGCGAGGAAGCTCTCGAGCTCCTTGACGGAGCCGGAGCGGATGTGTCGAACCCAAAGCGCGTCCTTATTCCGGAGCGCCTGGTGGGAAAAGCCCTCGAGACCGTCCCGAGCACCGTCGTACTGCACAAGCGTGACGGCACTCCCTTCGTCAGGCTTGAGGGCAACCGCTGCACCTTCGGAGGCACGCCGGATCAACCGGACATCCTGGATCCCAAAGACGGGCGGAGACGTCCCTGCCGGATCGCGGACGTGGCAGCCAACGCGCGCCTCATCGACGCGCTTCCGAACCTCACCTGGTCCTTTACGAGCGAATGGGCCGGATACCCCCAGGGTCTTCCCGCGGTGCTGGCCGGCAAGGTCTCCTTCATGATCCAGCTCGAAAACAGCGAAAAGCCGCTCGGATCTTCCATCGCAAATCTTCAGAACCTAAAAGACCAACTCGAGATATGCTCGCTTGTGGCCGGAGGCGCCGAGGAGCTTCGCCGCCGTCCTTTTTTCTTTGGGTCGGTGGAACCCATCAGCCCCCTGGTCCACGGTCGAGACGCCCTGGAAAAGAGCCTCCTCCTCGCCGAGTGGGGCCTGCCCAACGTTGTCTATTCCATGCCGATGGCCGGCGCCACCGCTCCGGCCACTTTCGCCGGGACGCTGGCCGTTGCGAATGCGGAGATCCTCAGCCATCTTGCCATTATCCAGCTCAAGAGAGAGGGCGCGCCCATGATCTACGGCGCAATGCCGAACATCATGGACATGAAAACCACGATCTATCCCTACGGATCGCCGGAACTCAACCTTCTCGTGGGAGGCGCCACGGAGCTTGCGCACCACTACAATCTGCCCATGCTGGGGACGGCTGGTTGCACCGACGCCAAGGTCATGGGAGTCCAGACCGGTCTCGAGGCGGCATTCCAGTGCATGTCATCGGTGCTTTTCGGCGCAAATATGGTCCACGACGTGGGTCTGATGGACCATGCAACAATGATCTCCCCCGAGCTCATGGTGCTGACCGACGAGATCATCGGAATGACCGATGTGATGCTGCGGCGGTTGGAGGTCGACGATGAAAGCCTCGCCCTGGATCTCATCGAGAAGGTGGGTCCGGGCGGCAACTATCTTGCCGAGGATCATTCCTTCGATCACTTCCGGAGCTTCTGGGTGCCTGAGATTTTGGACCGGAGCATGGGCGTAAATCCAAATCGGGCCGGCTCCGCCGTGCACTGCGAAGAGCTGCTGCGGGAGAAGACGTTGAAAATTCTCTCGGGGCACACTCCCAAGCCGCTCGCGGAGGATTTGCTCTCGGAGATAAAAAAAGTGGAAAAGAGCTGGTTCGAACGCCTGGGCCTCGACTATGTCTACCCGGAGTAATGATGGCGCCGCTTAACTAATCAAAGGTTTCCGGCCATATAGAGCATCCTTGCATGGGTCTTTTAATTCTCGCGTATGAAAAAAGCTGTCTTTCATGGCTGCCTTTTAATAGGATCAATGTATGTCCGTTAATTTGCCCCGCAACTTCAAATCTGAATTGAGGGAAGCACCCCGATAAAAACCATTTGGAGCAAACATGGCGGAAAACAGAAATCCTGCCGACTATGGCAAAGATTATAAGACTTTAGAAAATAATAAAAAACAGTGGCGCTGGAATGTCCTGATTTACGGGGTTTTACTCCTGCTTGCCACTTTTCTGCCCCCGCCGTATGAATTCCTGGCGCCGTTGCTGATTCTGATCCCCATCCTTATCGGGGTGGTGAACAAAATCAAGCGGGCCGATGGGAGCGCCGGCATTCCTTCAACAGATCATTCCTATTCCCCTTTAGCGCCCGACCGTCCTTCTTCGAGCGAAACCAATGTTTACAAGCCGGAAGATCCCAAGGATCCGAGGCGCTACAAGCCGATCGGTTAGCGGGCAGGTTTTGCGCTGCCGAGCGGGCTTTCAAAATCGGCTCGATTCATCTATCGAGTATCGTCAATGGGAGGGACTTGTGGAGCAGGTTCAACGACAGCCGGCTGCATCAGCCAGTCCGCAGTCGATATTCCTGACAGAATTTCATCATCCCCGCTTTTCGGCTTCCGCGGGCCATTGTCCATCGCCGGAAGACAGCGCATTGCGGGGACGAGGTGCTTGGGAGCGTCTGATTCACAAAGTGCCCCTTGCGGATTCGTCCGCTTTCACCAGGCGCGGGACTCCCGCTTGCATCATCAGCTTTACGGACAATGCACGCATAGCCGGATTGTCGAATAGAGACGGAGGCCTTATGACATCGAGCGAACAAAACCACGGATTGAAAATCGGATACGGATACGGCCGGTCGGTGGATCTGCCCTTCGGCCGGGCAATCGAAAGGGTTACCGAGACCCTCAAGGAAGAAGGGTTCGGAATCCTCAGCCGCATCGATATCCACGAGAAATTAAAGGAAAAGCTGGGTGTCGAGTTTCAGAATTACGCTATTCTGGGCGCGTGCAATCCCCCGATTGCATATCGGAGCCTGCAGATAGAGCCGGATCTCGGCCTGCTGTTGCCGTGCAACGTAATCGTATATGAAAAAGAGGGCAGGTCGGTTGTGGCGGCGATCGATGCGAAAAAGATGCTTTCAGTTGCGGGCAACAGAGAGCTCGAAGAGGCGGCCGAACAGATCAATGCCAAACTCAGGCGCGCCATTGATAACCTCTGACGCCTTTTCGAAAATGGAGAAACGCACAGCCACCGCTTACGCTCCAGGCTCCCTCTTTCAATTAATGGAAGCCGCCGCGATCTTGCGGCAGCCGCAGACTGCGTGGAGAGGGAAAGGCCGGCAAATTCCCCGTTGCTTTGCTCCAACCTGTAAAATCGTGTTTGAATATCCGGGAAAATTTACATAATCCCCTTAATCCGAAGCTCCGAACTGCCTGACGGCATGGGCGCCATAAAAACGCCGCTTATTTTCCCTATGTTCCACCTGGCGGCATGGATGGCACGATGTAAGCAAGTTTCCGAAGTCTCTCGCCAAAAGCCGGATGGATAACGAAAAGCGGAACCCCCCGCAACAGCCGGGGGTTGTTTTTTGGGTTGACAATCCCATTGAACCACTTGTACCATGGGTACGACTGGTACATAGGAGTGGCGATCGTGGAAATTACCATCGACATTGACGGCCCCTTGCCGCAGTTTGAGCAGCTCATCGAACAGATCAAGGCTTCGGTGACTGCCGGCGTTTTGAAGCCGGGTGATGCGCTCCCCTCGATTCGTCAGCTCGCCAACGATCTCGATCTCAACAGCAAAACCGTCGCCAAGGCTTACCAGCTGTTGACACGCGACTCGATCATCGAAACGAAGGGTTATCGCGGCACCTATGTTCATCCAAAGGCCAAGGCGAACTGCGAGTTCAACCTGCAGGAATGGACGCTGCGCAAGCTCAGCGAATCAATCGACGAGCTGCGCAAAGCGGGCGTGACCGATTCTGAGCTTCGAAATGCGTTCGCCGGCGCCATCAACCGGCAACGGCCGTCAAAGTGACGTTGTCATGATCCAAGTCTATTTGTTTCTTGCGGTGTTCCCGGTGCAGATACTGGGTATGTCGGTGTTGTACGCGGTCCTGTTTACCCGGTTCATTCGAACAGGGCTGAAGAACGTCCCCGCCGAACGCCTTGCGGAGCTGTATCCGGGCGTTGACGTCGGTCAAGCTCATGAGCGCTTTCTTGCTCGGTATCGCGCGGCGAACACGGTCGTCGCCGTGCTCGGCTTGCTGCTGATGGGCTGGTTCATCAGCACCATGCAACGCCCGGACTGGGATGGGGGCGCGGTAGGCGGCATAGTAACTGCGTACTTCCTGCTACAGAATTTTCCAATCATCCTGATTGCCTGGTTCACAACCAGGTTCAACAAGGTGCACAGGTGCTTGTTGCCGGAAGCGAAGCGCAAGGCCATCCTGCAACGCCGCGGGCTGTTCGACTTTGTCTCGCCGTTGACCGTTTTGCTTGCCATCGTGGCTTATTTCCAGTTCGTCGCATTCATGTTTTATGTCGCAAGGCATCCGTTCCCGGGGTTTGGCGGTCCCTTCGCCAACATCGGCATCCTCTCGCTGGGGTACATACTGCTGGGCGCACTCGTCATGTATTTGCTCTACGGCAGAAAGAAAGACCCGCTCTATACGCACGCGGATCGCATGCGTATGATCAGAGGCGTGGCGAATTTCTACGTCTGGATCTTAATCGTCACCTCGATTTTCCTGTCGTTCTCCATCGCGCAAAAGCTGCTGAAGCTGGAGACATGGGGCCCATTCGCGGGAACCGTTTTTTTCCTGATCCTCACACTTCTCAATCTCCGTACTATGACCGCGCCGCCGCGCCGGCCAGGAGCGGATAGGCTTGGTTCGAGCCCGGTTCGTTAAAGCGCCCTATTTTATTAGAGACGGGGGGGGGCAAGGCGGGAAGCATGGGTTTCATATTCGGGTTGCTGGGTTTTATTTTCGCGCTGAGCGCATTGGGGAAAATCCGCAGGCTGCAGCGACGGCTGAAATACGCGTCGGGCCTGAAGGAAACGCACGATTCCGATTGAGAAGCGATCGGCATAACCCCGTTCCGGAAAACCTGTTCCTATTCATGTTGAGAAGTTAGTCCCATGACGCTGCGCTTATATCCATGTTTCGGCTCGTAATGTTCTGGGCCATCTTTGTTCAGCGGCCTGCGCTGGCGCTCGCAGCGAGAGCTGCCTGGCGCGATCGTTGAGGCCGGTCGCCGGCGAGCCGGCGGAAGCATTCATTGCAAAACACATCCTTGAGCCGCTGGACATGCAGGAGACCTTCCCGCTCGTGCGCACGGCGGGCAACAAGCTCGATCGGTTTACGCCGGCTTACGCGGGCAGCCGCGGCAACTGGGCGCGCTTTCTCGCCATGTACCTGGACAAAGGCGCGTGGGGGACAAGGCCGTACTCAGCAAAGCCGCAGTCGAGCGCACGCTGATACCTGCGATTGCTATCGGAGCCGGAGTGCTCATCGGCTTTCCCAAGCTCGCCGCCTACTACGGCCAGATGATGATCGACTATGTCGACGCCGCCAGGAAGCTGGTTGCGTTCGGCCACAGTGGGTCCGACGGAACCTGGGCATGGACCCGCTTCTTTTCCTATGCTCTACCGGCAGGCGGGATCTGTCCTCGCTCTCGGTCCTTCCAGCCGCTTTCCGGCCAAAGCAGCCGGATTTCCCCCTGCCTTCACCGCTGTTCAGATGAAACAGCCTGATGGATGGAAGCGACACATGCCGCGGTTGCAAGCGTCAGCTCAAAAAGTTCTCCCGCGTCAAACAGATACCGGTCGACGACCAGGTACGTCAACGTAAATGAAGTGAAAGCCAGATAGAAACACCTGCTCTGAACCGGGAAGCCTCTGAAAACCGGGAGATTCCGAAAAGCTTTTGTCCGCTCAAGGACCACGGGCAGAATCAGCCAGACCGTGACGCAGAACATGTAGAAAAGAGGATTGATAAAGACTGCCAGATTCCCGAGCCGGTGATAATACGGACCGGCTTCGGAAAGCCCAAGCAGTCTGGCCAGATTTATGTTGTGAAAGTTCAACTCCTGCTGGGCATTGACCTCCGCATAGGATTGCGGAGTCTGATAATGGAAGAACTGCTGTCCCCAGCTGCACTCTTCACCGAACGCAACAAAGCACAGGACAGCGAAAAACAGGATCCACAGATACGGCCTCCCCTGAAAAACTCTCTTTCTGAGCGCTCCAAGATACAGGACCAGAGCAGAGAGCCAGAAGCACGCTTCGACTGTTTCGATCGCGGCGCTTTCCGAAAAATCTCTTTGTACACCGCTGTTGATGATTTCATGCGCCCGGATTCGGATGGGCTCGTATAGAAGACCGGAAAGGCCGATCCCGTAATAAATCAACGGGATGATCCATAAAACCATCCGCCAATGACGACATTTCCGTAAAATTTCACCCTCCCCCGCGCCTGTAATATCGCGGGCAGTTTAACCCATCCGAGCCGCCGCTGATATTGGAATTACGGGGCCATGCAGGAAGGAAGAGGCGGGCTTCTTCGCGACAACCTGCCTCTTCCGGAGGCAATTCGAAAGGACACGGCCGGGAATACGGAGTCGGTTCGCAAATGGTTCCAAAAAGATGGGGCCGGCGCTTGAAGCGTGAACCAACGGAGAGCAAAAATGCGGACACGCTTCTGCGCATATAAAGAAGATATAAGAAACATCTCTTTGACTCTCCGGGACATGCTCGATATATTCTGGATACCACTGCAAAATCATCCGGCAGGCACCCCGTACGGCGGTCCGCCCGCCGCAGGAGAAATATGCTCCGCCTGTACAACACAATGAGCAGGAGTGTTGAAGTTTTTACTCCCCATTCGGGGTCTATTTCAGAACTTTCGACATCCGGCAAGCGCGCCATCGTGAAGATATTTACCTGCGGACCTTCCATTTACCGCCGTCCCCATATCGGTAATTATCGTACGTTTGTATTTGAAGATATTTTGGTTCGCTATCTTGAGTATCTTGGATACAGCGTGAAAAGGATCATCAACTTTACGGATGTTGAGGATAAAACGATCCGGGAGGCGTGCAGGCAACAAGTCGACCCGGCCGAGCTGACCGATGGAGTCGCCCGGTGTTTTTTTCGAGAAGCACAGCTATTACGCCTGAAACTTCCACCACAAATCCCGCGATCTTCGACCACCATAGCGGAAGCGGTACGCCTGATTCAGATTTTGCTGGATAAAGGAGCCGCCTACCGCCATCGAGGGGATATATTTTTCGATCCTATGAAATTTAAAGGCTTCGGGAAGCTGTTCCGGCTGGACATGCGCCGCTGGCCGCAGAAAAAACGCCGCTTTCATCTGGACACCTATCCCGGCAAGCGTTGGAATCTGGGAGATTTCATCCTCTGGCACGGTGCCCGGGACTCCGATACTTCCGCTGTCTGGGATACCCCGATCGGCAAGGGCAGGCCATCCTGGAACATTCAGGATCCGGCCATCATCAGTCAGCATCTGGGGCCATCCATTGATATTCACTGTGGAGGAATCGACAATCTCTATCGTCACCACGATTACAATATCGCGGTGATGGAGTCCGTATATGGGATCAAGCTGGCGCGCTACTGGCTGCACGGCGAGCACTTGATCGTTCAGGGGAAACCGATGGCCAAAAGCCGCCGGAATATCCTATATCCGGACAATATTCTCGATCAGGGTTATCGGCCTGAGCACCTACGCTTCTTTTTAATGCACCGGCACTACCAAGAAAAATTAAACTACACGCCGGAGCATTTCCGGCAGACGGCTCAGAAGCTGGACGACGTACAACAACTGCTGCAAAGACTTCTTCCGGCCGCCGACTTGGACGTTTCATCGGGCGCATCCCGGAAGCGACACAGCCTCCCATCAGCTTCCTCTTCCCGGAGCCAACGGTGGGCCCGGCAGCCGAACAACTCCTTTATGGAGGTGATTGAACAAATAGAGCCGGCCTTCCGAGATTGCCTGGATGATAATTTGAATGCGGGAGCCGCTTTCGACCGCGTTCATCTGCTTCTCCAAGAACTCGACGATCTCTCCCGGTCGAAACCGCCGCCCAGGGAACAGGTCAAAGCCCTGCGAAGCAGTCTCCGCCGGATTGACGCCGTGCTGCAGGTATTAGGGCTTGGTTATCCATAAACCGGCACAACAATGAGGCAATGGTGAACTCCGTGCGGCGATTATTACGAGGTCGCTGCAGCAGATCAGTAGGCAGGTTCTCTCCACAGTCGGCATTCTTGGAAATCCGCTTCCGATGACAAAAGTCTGGAGTTGCGGAACCGTCAATCTGAACCGCGTCGGGCCTCATCTAAAAAGGGCAACTGAACATTGACAGCCTCGCAGAAAGTAGCGTTTATCTTTCCATGCCCCGCCCCGTCGCCTTAGCGGTTTTGGCGTCTCGGCACCGGGGTGAACGGCTTGCATCAATTGCAGCTATTTGAATATACGTTTATGGCAATTGGATTGCGGGGCAGTCTCTATGCGCGCGGTTTTTTGTGCTTCCACCACGGTCAGATGGAACTCTAAAGGTCCGGGGTTGAACCTACAACTTTCAACGTTCAACGTCCGGTTTTTTGACCGTGAGCCTTCTTGACCGGGACTTTTGCCGGGCATATTCTGAATTTATGGCGCATGAATTCACCAATGCACTCGCCAAAGAAACGAGTCCCTACCTTCTTCAGCATGCCCATAATCCGGTCGAATGGTATCCCTGGAGCGAAGAAGCCCTGTCGAGGGCGAAAAAGGAAGACAAGCCCATCCTGCTGAGCGTCGGCTACTCGGCATGTCACTGGTGCCATGTCATGGAGCGGGAATCGTTCGAAAATGAAGAAATCGCCGGCTTGATGAACCGATATTTCATAAACATCAAGGTGGATCGCGAGGAGCGGCCCGATCTCGATACGATTTACATGAACGTGGTCCAGATCATGACTGGCAGCGGCGGCTGGCCTATGACGGTATTTCTTACCCCGGAACAGGTCCCGTTTTTCAGCGGCACCTATTTCCCTCCGCAGAACAGCCATGGACGGCCGGGCTTCCGGCAGGTCCTGGAGGCCGTGGCCCGTGCGTATCGGGAGAAAAAAGAAATTCTTGCCGAAAGCGGCCGGGCCATTATCAATGAGATGGAGAAACTCGGCAGGCTTTCCGAAAGGCAAGAAGATCTGAAGCCGGAAATACTTGAAACCGCAGTGTCCGGGATTATCTCCGCCTACGATCCCCGCTACGGCGGATTCGGGCATGCTCCCAAATTTCCTCCTTCAATGGCTCTGGAGTTTCTCATGCGCTCCTATCGCCGGAACGGCGATCCGGCGCTCCTGGAAATCATCGAAAACACCCTGACGCATATGGCTTTCGGCGGTATCTTTGACCAGATCGGCGGCGGATTTCACCGCTATTCGGTCGACGCAGAGTGGCTGGTTCCCCATTTCGAAAAAATGCTGTACGACAACGCGCTGCTGGGCAGGGTTTATCTCAATGCCTGGCTTCTCACCGGAAAAGATCTTCACCGCCGGATCGCGGAGGAAACCCTGGATTACGTTCTGCGGGAAATGACGTCTCCGGAAGGGGGATTTTATTCTTCCCAGGATGCCGACACTGAAGGGAAGGAAGGCGCCTTTTTCCTCTGGACACAACGGGAAGTGGAATCCATCCTGGACAAGGAGGACGCCGCGCTTTTCTGCCGCTATTTCGGGATCACTCCCGCGGGCAATTTCGAAGGATCGAACATTCTTCACATCCCCGACCCTTCAGGGGAGGCGTTAAAACGCAACGATATCCCGGACGGGCGAATGGAGGAGATTATCAGGAATGGGAGGCGCAGGCTTTTTGAAGCCCGCGAAAGGCGCGTCAAACCGCTGCGCGATGAAAAGATCCTGACTGCATGGAATGGGCTGATGTTGCGCAGCTTCGCCGAAGCGGCCAACTCTCTCGGCCGGGAGGATTACCGGCAGGCGGCGGTCCGCAACGCTGAGTTCCTGGCCTCCGAACTGCAACCGGACGGACGGCTGCTGCGCAGCTACAAGGACGGCCGCGCCCGGTTCAATGGATACCTGGACGATTATGCCTGCCTTCTGGACGGCCTGCTTTCGCTCTATGAGGCGGATTTCAACCCGCGCTGGATCCGGGATGCGCAAAAGCTGGCGGACCGGATGATAGAAGAGTTCTGGGATGACCGGGAAGGCGGGTTTTTCTACACATCGAAGGATCATGAATCCCTGATCCACAGGCCGAAGGAATTTTACGATTCTGCCGTCCCTTCGGGAAATTCCGTGTCAGTCCATGCTTTGTTGAAACTGGGTAAACTTACGGGCGATACACGCCGGGAGCATTACCCCGCGGCGGTTCTGAAAAGAATGGCGCTTCCAATGCGCAGATCTCCCGCGGCTTTTGCCAATCTCCTATGCGCCCTAGACTTCCACTTCGGGAAGCCAAAGGAAATCGTCATAGCGGGCGATCCTGCCGCTGCCAAAACAAGGGTACTGCTGGATGCGATTTTCCAAACCTATTTCCCCAACAAGGTGGTCGCCTGCGGATCGGACGAGAACATGTTTTTGTTGAAAGGCAAATCTTCTGCAGGCGGGATGCCGACCGCGTATGTGTGCGAGAACTTCACCTGCAGGGAGCCGGTGACGACTCCGGAAGACCTCCGGCGGCAGCTGAATCCGGAACCTTAAATCTTCAACGTAAAAACTCAAACACTGAACATCGAACGTTAATTCTGAATGGATATCTCAGAATACGGGGCCGATTAAAAAGAATTACATCTTTCCGGTCATAGGTGTCCGCCAGCAGTAGAAATGGGACCCATTTGGGAAAAAAGACAGGAGAGACTTTGTAGGAGTTGGGGAGGGCGGTCCCTTTCTCCAACTCCTGGGTCTGCCGATCCCGCTCGTTCCGTCCGACGCTGATCATGGCACATCAAAACGAGAAGGCAAACATGGCCGGCGATGTTGCCAAACAAATCCGAAAAGCCACTCGCCGTCAATTCCCCGCCGAAGAAAAATCTGTGATGTTGCCGAAGGTCTTCCAGGGGAAATCCCGCATCGCGGAAATTTGCCGCAGCCACAAGCATCTCCGGCTCGATTTACTGCAAATGGTCCAAAGCTTTTCTGGATGCGGGCAAGAATTGGGATTGGTATTGCCTGATCCCGGTTATGGATGATTTCAGTCGGCGATGTCGACCGGAGATTTCAGCGGTGTGACCGAGCAGGCATGCGAAGCGGTTGGATTGTCTTCCTTGCGGGAAGCAGATCGCCCGCGTTTTGTCACTGACAATGGATCGGAACTGATCAGCACAGATTCTGGCCTCTATCTCGGAATTAAAGGAATCCGGCATGTGCTGGCCTCACCTTAACACTCCCATACCAACGGGGAGATTGAGCGATATCACCGCTCCTGAAAGGAACAGATAAATCTGGTTGTGTAAAAACCACCGAAATAACTCGAGCGCGGGATTGCATCGTTGATTGGCACAACAGCCGGGGATACTATGAAGCTCATGGCAACGCGACTCCGGATGATATTTATTTTGGAAGAAGAGATTCAATTCAAATGAAAAAGAAGGAGGGCGCGGCGAAAATGGGTAGCGGCGCCATTATCGGGGCAATTGCCGGCGGAGGGAAGGGCGCGGCAATTGGAGCCGCTGCCGGCGGGGCGCGGGAACTGCCTGCGTGCTGGCAACGAAGGGGGACAAAGTCGCGTTTGATGCCGAACTAAATTCGAATTTACTCTTACGGATGACCTTGAACTTCCGGTGCAATAGCCGGGAAGCCCGGGCCGAAAGAGCTTTATGATTTAACAGGTGAAGAACTCTCCCTGAACTGAAATCTTATTTCCAGGAGGATTTATATGAAACGGAAGATGCTTCAATATATGACGCTAGCTCTTGTTTTGGCGGCCTGCGGCAGCATCCCCGCTTTTTCCCAGGTATCCTTTACGATCTTCGGAGGGTTCAACAATCCCGGAGAGCTTACAGTGCAAAACGTGCGAAGCGGCCTGGAAGGGGACGCCGTCGTAGGATTCCGTTTTGAAACCGATTTCGGCCGGGTTATCGGGTTCGAACATACCCTGGGTTTCATGCCCGATTTCGCCGCCGCGGACATGTTTGCCAACCCGGACGATCAGGAAATGGGATTTATCTACAATTCCAATCTCATCCTGAACGTTCCCGTCAAAAAATTTGTTCCGTATGTTACCGCCGGATTGGGGCTGGTTCATTCGGGAAGGATTTTTTCGATATCGATGCCGGGAAGCAGCGGAGCCGATAACAAATTTGGAACACGGTTTGCCTTGAACTATGGAGGCGGACTGAAGTTCACGAACCTGGTCGGCCCCATGGGAGTGCGTTTCGACGTAAGAGGCTACTCACTTCCGGAAGTACTGGACGAATCGCTGCATATGTTCGAAATAACCGGCGGCCTGATGTTCAGTTTTTAAAGCCCTGCCGGGCGGCGAGTGATTTCCGGCGTGCCGGCGGCTGAGTCTCGCCATCCAGGAATTCGGATTGGCTTCGGCCTTCCCGCGAAATGGATGCGGGCGCGTTGTAGGTGTGCCCTTTCAACCTAGACGCCGGCTGATTCCCGGCCGGTTCCATCCTATCCTGCCGCCCTCGGAAAAAAACAAATGACTATCCCCGCTTTCAAAAAAATAAAACTTTTTGCCGCAACCGGACGTCTAAAGTGTTTTCATAATAGAGCGCAATTTCAGTATTTTAATCTCTGGGCGGAGAATCCATGCTCAGCCGAATACGGCATCGATCGATGCTTCTGGCGTTAATGTCTCTTCTGGGATTGTTTTCCTGCACGCGGATATCGGCGCCCGATGCGGCTCGCGACCGCCATTCAAGATCGGCAACGGTCAAGCGAGGCAATTTTCTCCGCACGGTGCGCATGAACGGCACCGTAAGCGCCGTGCAATCCTACAGCGTTCTCGCCCCGCGTCTTTTCGGCCAGATGACTGGAACGGGCATGATGGTCATTACCAGAATTGTGCGCAACGGCGCCGATGTTCGGAAGGGCGACATTCTGGTCGAGTTCGACCGCCAGGCACAGATCAAAAGCATCCTGGACCGCCAAGCGGAAGTCGACGGTCTCATCCAGCAGATCCGCAAGAAGAAAGCGGATCAGGCCTCGGCCAAAATCACCGATGAA
>CAZDMR010000001.1:64275-87294 GCA_964506795.1 uncultured Acidobacteriota bacterium
CGGCAGTGAGCGAGGACGCCTTGCGTGATGCGATGAAACAGAAATCAAAGGCGGGGAAGTTGACGTCCGGACAGCGCTGGTGGAGATGCGGAAAAACGATGTCATCCCGAAATACCAGGCCGAGATCAACAAAGCGAATCTGGCCGAAGCGGAAGCCCAGCTCCGGCAGCTCGAAGATAGCTTCACCTTAAAACGACAGGCTGAGGCCGCAGACCTTCGCATACTCGAAATTCAGCGCGACCGCGCGCAAAAGGCTCTGGACTATGCAGAAAGCAACGTAGACAGGATGACGATCCGGTCACCGATGAACGGCATGGCTGTCCTGACCCCGACTAACAAGGGAACTCGCATGGCGGATCCTCAGGAGGGAGACGAAGTGAGAGCCGGCGGGGGCATCATGCTGGTGGTCAATCCCTCCGCAATGCAGGTCATGGCTCGTGTCAACCAAGTGGATGTCGCCAAAATCCACGCAGGTCAACCCGCGGAAATACGCCTGGATGCATACCCTGATCTGGTTTTTCCCGGAAGGGTGGAGCGTATCAGCGCCATGGCCGCCTCCAGTTCCAGTTCAAAACGGATCCGTCATTTCTTCGTTCAGGTTTCGATCCAGGGCAAAAATCCAAAGCTTCTTCCGGATCTGACCGCGGCAGTAGATGTCGCGCTTGAGAACCTTGAAAATGTTCTGACGGTTGCGCGAGAAGCCGTCATTGTCCGCAACGGCCGGCCGGAGGTTCAGGTGGTCTCAAATGGATCCCTGGAGCCCCGCCCGGTCGTACTGGGACCGATGAACGATTGTCTGGCCGTTATCGAAAGCGGCCTCGAGGAGGGAATGGTTGTCTCTCTCAACGGGCAGGATCTCAATCCGGATGGGGTTGCAGAATAGCTCATACGCGGCCTGTCCGCAGATCAGGCGACGTCCGGTTTCGAGCGTTACAGGGCAGGGGCGCCGCGAATAGGAATATACCGGTGGAATAAGAGGCGGATGGAATGAGCAGAAAACTCAAAAAACGGACCGCTTACGGTTTCTGCCTTGTGCTGATCCTGCTGTCGGCATCGGCCGGGTTCGTTTTGTTCAAAGCTCGCGGCGGCAAAAATGCAGGATCCCGCGTCCCTTCCATGGAAGTCCGGCTGGACGATTTCATCGACTACGTGGAAATGCGCGGCGAAATATCGGTCCGATCCTCCAATGTGATTGCGGCCCCCTACAACGCGGGGGATCTGCAGATTCTGACTCTCGCCCGCAACGGCGCCCATCTGCGGAAGGGCGATATTGTCGTGCAATTCGATCCGACCACGCTTCAGCGCACCGCGGAACAGGCCCGGTCATCCTTAAAACAGGCGGACGCGGAAATGGCAAAAGCAAAGGCCCAGCAGCTTCTGGTAGAGGAACAGATCAAAACCGAGCTCCTGAGCGCGCAATTCGAGCTTGAGCGCGCGCGGCTGGATGCCGCCACGAGCGATGTGATCCCATCAATTGAAAATGAGAAAAATGTTCTTGCCCTGGAAAAAGCGGAACACAAACTGAAAGAGCTCGAGAGCCGGATGGCATCCCGCCGCGTCGGACTCGAGGCGGATCTGGCCGCCATTCTGCGCCGCCGCGAGAAAGCGGAAGCGGACCTCGAGCAGGCAGAGAGCAGGATGGCTGCCCTCACCCTGACCTCTCCGTCGGACGGCATTATCACGTTTCTTCAAAATTCCCGCGCCCGCATGAATCTGCTGGGGGGCTCGACTCCGGTTTTCAAGGAAGGGGATCGCGCCTATGCGGGCGCCTCAATAGCCGAAATACCCGACCTTTCCACAATTCAGGCGAATGCGCCCGTTTCCGAAGCCGACAGGGGTCGCGTGAAGCTGGGACAGATCGTGCTGCTTAATATTGAAGCCGTCCCAGATAAGGAACACAAAGGGAGGGTGCGCAAGATCAGTCCGCTCGCCAAAATCGACTATTCTTCCTATCTTATTGCAAAGAACTTTGATTTGGAGGTAGAGCTGGAAAATCCCGATTCCAGGCTCCGGCCGGGGATGACGGCTGCATGCCGGGTGGAGGTGGAGCGCATTCCGGACTGCATTGTGATCCCCGCGGAAGCCGTTTTCCTGAGAAACGGACGGACGATTGCCTACGTGCTTTCGGACGGGGAATACCGCGAGCGTCCTTTGACTCTGGGGCGCCGGCGCTCCGGCAAGACAATGGTGTCAAGCGGATTAAGGCCTGGGGAGCGAATCGCGCTGAAGGATCCGACTCTCTCGGAGAAAAAGTGAAATGACGAATTGCGACAGAATCAGCTTCCGACGAATTGACTTCGCAGCGGCGGTTTAAAATGGCGATTAACAAAAATCACGTCCTGGCCGCGGCCTTGATCCTGTTGGTTCCGGTTTTGACCGCCGCCTGCTCCTTTCTGGCCGAGATCTCCGGCTTGCGGAAATCGCAGATTCGCATCCCTTCGGCGCGGGTGGCGCGCGGACCGGTTGAAATCAGGGTTCACGCATTTGGCGAACTGCGCCCGGCCCGCACGACGACCATTGTCGCTCCGCCCGTATCCGGAGGCATCCTTCAGATCATCCGCCTGGTCAAGACCGGTACGCGCGTTAAAAAAGGGGATGTGGTCGTCGAGTTCGATCCCGGCGAGCAGGAATACAACCTGGAGCAAAGCAGATCGCAGCTGGAGGAAGCCGAACAGCAGATCATCAAGATGAGGGCCGATCAGGCCGTGAGAACCGCACAGGACAAGGTCGCTCTTCTGAAAGCCCAATACAGCGTCCGCCGCGCCGAATTCAAAGTGCAGGGGAACGAGCTGCTGAGTGAAATAGAGGCCAAAAAGAACTTGATTGACCTGGAGGATGCCAAACGAAAATACGAACAGCTCCAACGCGACATCCAGTCACGCGCGAGCTCGAATGCCGCGGAGATGGCCGTACAGAACGTGGCCCGCATGAAGGCCGAAATGGCGATGAAACTCGCCCTGCAGAACATTGAAAACATGACATGGAGGGCGCCGACGGACGGCATTGTCGTTCTGGGGCAGAATCTTGAAGCGCTGATGTCCGGCAGCGGTTCGATCCGAATATACAGCGGAATGGAAATTCCCGAGTTCAGGGAAGGGGATCAGGTTTATCCCGGCCGGCTTGTCGCGCAAATACAGGGTACGGATGATCTCGAGATTGCGTCCAGAGTGCTCGAGACCGATCGAGGCAATCTCGAAGCGGGAATGCCTGTGGATATATGGATGGACTCCACGCCGCTTAAAAAATATTCCGGCCGCATTCGGTCCCTGGCTACGTCCGCTTCCAATGCGTCCTCGGCAAATACCACCGCCGACTATCTAGAAGCGCTTTCCACCCGGAGTTTCGATGCGGTCTTCGAAGTCGAAGGAAACGGCGATGAGTTCTACATGGGCGCAAGCGCGCGCATGATTATCAAAGGAAAAGCCATGGAGAATGCTCTCTCCATACCGCGCCAGGCGGTTTTTCAGAAAGACTCGAAGCCCTTTGTTTATGTGCGCGCCAGCGGGGAATGGGGACCAAGAGAAGTGCGGATCAAGTATCTCACCGAAAGCCGGGCGGTGATTGACGGACTTGACGAAAATGCGGAGATCGCCCTTGTAAACCCCGATCTCGAAAAGCTTAAAGCCGCCGTCCGGAAGGGCGCGCTTGAGTTCCTTCTCGGAGGCGCCGCCCAATGACCGACCATCAGAGCCGGCAGTTTCTTCAGGATTGGGAACTCGCGTTCCGCAATCTCGGATCGCGGAAGCTCCGATCCCTGCTGACCATGCTGGGCATGATTTTCGGTGTCGGAGCCGTGGTGTCGATGCTGTCGATCGGGGCCGGAGCACAACAGCAGGTTCTCGCTTTTATAGAGCAGCTGGGAGTTCGGAATTTGATTGTTGAGGCAAAAGACATCTCCGATAGCGACGAGCTGGTCAAGTTGAGAAAAATTTCGCCCGGTCTCTCCTTCAAGGACCTGAGAGTGATCCGCGCCAACATAAGCGCCGTCTCCTCCTCATCGCCCAGAAAATGCATGACGCCCACCGGCATCTTTCCCAAATCCGCGATGGATATGCCGGGAGTCTACGGCGTTGAACCGCAATTCCGCGAAATTGCGGGACTGAGCATAATCGCGGGACGTTTTTTCACAGAGCTTGAGAATGACGAAAGGGCCGCGGTGTGCGTGTTGGGAGAGGGCGCCAAAGAAAATCTTTTCCCTCAAAGAAACGCCGTGGGGGAGAGCGTTAAAATTCACGAGCAGTGGTTCCGCGTGATCGGCGTTTTGGGAAGCCGGCTTGTTTCTCGAAGCGAGCTGTCGGGCTTAAAGGCCCAGGACCTGAATAATCTAATTTACATGCCGGTCCACAGCATGATCTACCGCCTGGAAGAGAACCGAAGCTATTTGAGGGATGAAATCGACGGCCTGTATCTCCAGCTCGCAAAGAATGCCGATGTCGGCGCAACCGCGGACATGGTTCGGGGAATACTGAGCGCGTCGCACCGCAACGCAAGCGACTACAGCCTGATTGTACCGGCCGAATTGCTCGCCGAACAAAAGCGGACCCAGCGCATTTTCCAGATGGTGATGGTCGCCATTGCTTCCATTTCGCTTCTGGTAGGCGGGATCGGCATCATGAACATTATGCTGGCCAACATTCTCGAGCGCACTCATGAAATCGGCGTGCGCCGCGCGGTCGGGGCGCGCAAGCGCGACGTTTTGCGCCAGTTTCTGGTTGAAGCCGTTTTGATCTCATTCGTCGGAGGACTGCTCGGCATCGCCTGCGGATTCGGCCTCTCGCGTCTGGTGGCCGTTATGGCCGGTTGGTCGACCATCGTCACCCTGAATTCCATACTCCTGGCTTTTCTGGTTTCGGTTTCGGTGGGCCTGATTTTCGGCATCTATCCTGCGGCCAAAGCCGCCCGCCTCGATCCGGTGGAAGCCTTGCGCCATGACGCCTGATCCGCAACAACCGCATCATCCTCGAATTCCCCTTATTCGCCATTCCGCACCCGGCATGATTCATGAGACTTCCGGCGCGCGGCGGATCCAGGAATGTCTGCGGCGCTTCGCTGAAAATCCTCATGAATAATCCGGCATAAGCTTTTCAGACTCGTTTTCATAAGTTTTCTTCATAAAAAATTCTTAAATTCGTATAATAACGGGATACGGCGCAAATCGACGAACAACTCAAATCGAGTACCATCGACCCATTTATCCGAGATAACCGCCGATGCCTCGCAAATACCCGTCGAAGGCATTAATTGGACGGCCGCTTTTTTGCATGCTCATGGAATCAAGGGGCCGGCGTTGAAAGGATGATTGAACAATAGCTCAGAAACTATCATGAGGGTGAACTATGTCCGAACCGAAGATCGTATCAAGGAGCGGCAGGCCGTTCGCCGACCGCGAGGAGGCCGGACAGCTGCTTGCAGGGGAAATATCAAATTATCGAGGTCAGCGTCCCTTGGTTTTGGGCATACCAAGAGGCGGGATCGTGATCGCCCGCGCATTAGCCGAAGCGCTTGAGGGAGAACCGGACATAGTTCTCTCCAGAAAGATGCGCACCCCGAACTATCCCGAACTGGCAATGGGATCGGTATCCGAAGACGGCCGCATCTTCCTGAATGAGAGGGTGGTGGATGAAGCGGGGATCGGCGTCGACCATATCGAGTACGAGAAAAGGAGGCAGTTGGCTGAAATACGGCGCAGCAGCGAAATGATTCGCGACTTTTATCCTAAAATCCCGCGCGAGAACCGGATCGTTATCGTTACCGACGACGGGGTTGCCACCGGAGCAACATTTCAGGCTGCTCTATGGGCTGCGCGCGAAGAGGATCCCCGCATACTGATTGCCGCGATCCCGGTCGGTTCCGAAGAAGCGGTTAAAAAGCTGGCTGAAGAGGCGGACGAACTGGTTTGCCTGCGCGTACCCCCCTTTTTTGAGGCCGTGGGTCAGTTTTACAACCGGTTTGAGACCGTGGAAGACGAAGATGTGCTCAAGATATTGAGGGGAATACGCAATAATGCCGCCTCCCGCTGACCGAAACCTCCGAAACAGCAGCGGCGCAGAAGTACACGGATACGCGCGCCGCAGTTGAATTTGGATCAAAAATCCCGATTAACGCAATGCCTCGCATATTGGCTTACGTACCGGAAGATTTCTCTCTCACGGTGCCGATATATCCATAAGTCCCTGCCGGATCATCATCACCGCAATAGCCGCCAAGAGCAGGCTGGCTATCTGGGAAATCGCTCCCACTCCTTCTCTTCTCAGAATCCGTACCATGCGGTCGGCCTGCGAAAAAACCAACCATGCAAGGAGCAGATTAAGAACAAAGGACACGATCACGATCCACAAGTGGAATTTATCCGTGAGCAACAGCAGTGTTGTAAGCACAGCGGGACCCACAACCAAAGGAGTCCCCAGAGGCACTACCGCGATCATCTCGTCTCCGAGTGTCGGCTGGAATTCCACAAGCTTGCCGGTCATTAAATACCGCACAGCGAGGACGAGCAGTATAATGCCGCCGGCTACCAGGAAATCCGACATGCGGATATTGAGGAATAAGAGGACTCCCTTGCCTATTGCTATGAAAACCAGGCCCAGAGTTAAAGCGGCCATCATGGATTGACGTATCGTCTTGCTCCGCTTTTGCGGCGTCATTTCCCCCGTCAATGAAACAACAAACGGCAAAATACCGATGGGATCGATCGCCACAAAAAGCGGGATGAAAGTAAGGCCCAGCCTTTCCAGGATTTCCACTTCTATCGCCTCCCGGCAAGCTGACGGTCCGCCCGATTATTCCCTTGCCATGGCAGAGCCGCACTTTGGGCATTTCTGCTCATAACAAGGAGTTCCCAGCTGATGCGGGACTTTCTCACCGCAGTTCGGGCAAACGCAATTGCCTCCGGGCCCTGCCGCAGTGCCGCCTCCAAGGCCACGACCCCCCCCTTGCCCACTGCCGCCGCCTTGGCCGCGGCCTCCTCCAAACCCTCCGCCGCCCCCTTGGCCGCGGCCTCCTCCGAATCTACCGCCGCCGCCTCTGCCTGTTCCCGGCCCTCCGCCTCTCGGGCCGGTTCCATCTCCTCTTGGCATATTACTTTCCCCCTTTCCCATTAACCCGGGTTAAAAGCTATTCAACAACACTGCTGATCATTTTTTCTATCACCGACTCAGGAACAGCTCCCATAACCTGGTTTACGCGCTGCCCGTTTTTAAAAAGCATCAACGCCGGGATGCTCATGATTCCATAATTCTGGGCGGTCAAGGGAGCTTCATCTACGTTCATTTTATAAAATTCCATTTTATCACTATAGGAGCCCGATAGTTTTTCAACAATAGCAGAAACCATGTAACACGGGCCGCACCACGGCGCCCAAAAATCAATCAATGCGATTGTCCCTGATTTCAAAATTTCCTCGGCAAAATTATCATCCTTAATTTCGTTAACCATCTACAAAGCTCCATTAGCCAATTTTCAATGGATAATACACAATGCCGAGCCGTCTTTCATCCAAGCAGGCCTGAAAATTCGTCAACGATTTTTTAATTTTAGACCCGGCAATCGGGTCCCCCTGACGCGTTTTTGATCGCCTTCGGAGAGCCCTTTTACTTCTTCTTGCGGCGCCTCCGTTATTCCCGTCCGCAGCAGCAAAAGCTTCATGAATAATCCGCGTCAGGGTTGTCGACCTATTTTTTCTCTTCTTCCTTTATGGGACCCGAAGTGAATAAGTATTCGTGCAGCTGCTCGTCCAGTTCGGGGATCTTTCGCCGAAGCCATTCGAGGATCATCGCGGCGTGTTCGAGTTCCTCATCGCGATTATGAATCAGCACACCCTTCAAAACCTCATCCTGGCAGACGTCAATCCTTTGATTGTACCAGTCCGCCGCTTCAATTTCCTCAGTGAGACTGACAAAACCGCGATGCAGATCTTTTGTATTCTCCGACAGATTGTCCTCATGGTAACCCGTTGCCATATGCTTCCTCTCCTTCTGTTTGTTAGCCGTCGCCGATTGTTGTTCGCTCACGGACGCATTCGCCTTTATTGCCGGTATTTTCCTGCCGCGCGAATTTTTCATAGACGCGGCGCAATCCCGCGCTCAACTATTGTCCCCGACCCGCCGCCGATTTGTAACCATTTTTTTAGAGATTCCATGGGGGTGGGAATGCTCAGGAAATCCAGATTCAGCGTCCTGATTTTCGCGGCAGCCAAACCAGCAGCCGGCATCCGCCAGATCCGCTTCGGCCGACACTCTTTTCAGTCGGCGCTGTATGCGCTTTCTCCGTGTTGCGAAAGATCCAATCCTGTCTCTTCTTCTTCCGGGGTCACCCGCAGGCCCATGACCTTATCAATGATCTTAAGCAATACAAAGGACATCGCAAATCCCCAGACGGCGGTGGCGGCAACGGCGGCGATTTGAATCAGCGCCTGCATCGGATTTCCATAGAACAATCCGTCAGCCCCTCCGGGATTGATCAATTTTTGCGCGAAGAACCCGGTAGCGAGCGCTCCAAAAATTCCTCCCATTCCGTGGCATGCAAAAACATCCAGCGTGTCGTCGAGCCCGGTGCGATCCAGCAAAACCACGGTAAAATTGCAGATCATGCCCACCAGAATTCCGATAATAACGGCAGCCATGGAATCCACATAGCCTGCGGCCGGTGTGATCGCCACCAGCCCGCATACGGCGCCGGTGGCCGCTCCCGTTGCCGAAGGCTTGCCCCACAGAGTCCAATCCACCGCCATCCAGCTCAAAGATGCGAAGGCGGCGGCGATATTGGTGGTGACCAGCGCATTAACCGCCACGCCGTTCATGGCCAGAGCGCTGCCTGCATTGAAGCCGAACCACCCGAACCAGAGCAAAGCGGCGCCGAGAATGACAAAAGGAACATTGTTCGGCCGCGCAGAGTGCGCGCTTTTGCTCCGAGGTCCGATAACCATGGCGGACCCGAGCGCGGAAATCCCGGCCAGCACATGCACCACCGTTCCGCCGGCAAAATCCAATGCGCCCAAATTTCTCAGCCAGCCGCCTACGCCCCAAACCCAGTGGGCCGCCGGAGCATAAACGAACGTCGTCCACAAGACGATGAATACAATCAGCGAACGGAAGCGTATGCGCTCTGCGAAAGCGCCGATGATCAGCGCCGGCGTAATGGCGGCGAATTTAAGCTGGAAGAAGTAAAACAGCGATCCCGGGATGGTGGAGGCGTACGCTTCATTCGGCGCGGTCCCGACCCCACGAAGAAAGATGTACTTCATTCCTCCGATAAAGCCCCCTTCGGACGGCGCGAATGCGAGACTGTACCCCCACAACGTCCACACGCCCGTGGATATTGCAAAAATAATCAAACATTGCATGATGGTGGAGACCACATTCTTCTGCCGCACAAGGCCGCCGTAAAAGAATCCCAATGCCGGCGTCATCAACATCACCAGGGCTGCGGCGATGGACACCCAGGCGGAGTCCGCCCCATCTAGCTTCCCGGAGGCCCCGCTTTCTTCAGGCGCGCTTGAATAGGCCAGCAAAGCCAGTAATCCCGCAACAACAATCGCAGTCGCCAGTATCCAAAACATTTTAGCCTTCATCTCGTTCTTTCTCCTTTCACCGGCGTTGCCGCTGCAAGACGCATTCCATTTCTCGGCGCCTCCGGGAATGCACGCCCCCGGGGCACAACAAACTATTGAAGAACTTGCATTTAAAGCACCCAGGACACTCGGCAAAAAACAAGCGCTCGAATGCTTATGCGACATTTTTGTAATATAATATAAATGAAAATACATATATGTAGGATATGGGGGAAGGGGACAAAAGCCGCAGCAGCGGCGGCGCACAACGCCCAGGAGGTCCGTCCATGTATCCGGAAGCGCCGCACGGGCGGATTTTTGGAAGCAAGATCGAGGCGTATGGAGCAGGCGATGCAGGGATATGGCCGACGACGAGCAACGTAGATATAGCCCTGCAACAGCCGCTCGCCCTATGGGGCCCGGTCGCGCGGGCAGGGGCCCAGCGGCTTGCTGCGAATCCTCGTGGATAGTCGGGGTTAGAAGCTCTTCGACAGCTCCACGCCGAACCAGATGTTGTTTCGCTCGTAGACCGCGTTGCCGATCTCTTGGCTCAACATGGCGGACACATTCAGACTCGGGGCGATGCTGAAGGATTTCATCGCAAACGGGAGCCTGACGTTGATTGTAAGATCATTGAATTTGGTCCCGTCAATCCCGAAATAGCCCCGGTTGTAGCCGCGACCGGCCCAAGCCAAGCTTCCGCTCAAATCCAGGTCCATGAAATAATCGTCGCTCCATTTTGCGATCTTTTCAAATGTATGTCCCGCGCTTAACTGTATATAGCTTCCGTCGATCGTATTCACATCCCGGTACCACGTAATCTTCGGAGACAAAGGCGCGGCCAGGCTCAGGCCTGCATAAATTTCGGTCGTCGACGGATAGGATGTGTTGGGGAAAAGATAATGAGCCACGCCCAGAGAAAATTCCAATGCGCCGACGCGCGGCACCGATGCGGAATATTCCAGCGCATAGTCGATTTCGCTGAACTCGCCCGCATTGTCCGGCGCCGTCTGGGACGAATCGGTCAGGTCGATATTGGCCCAGATGGATCCGGTAAACCCGTATGCGCTGCCTGACACATTCGTCTGCAGCACGCTGCTGTCATTTATGTTTTGTCCGCGCCAGACATATTTGTTGAAATAGGCTGCCGACACGGTCGCATTGAACGCCTCTCTTTCTTCCGCCGCCGCCGTCCCTGCTACCAATAGCAGCATTATGGCGTTTAAACCTCCGATGACAATTCTTCTCAGTTCCATTGTGACTCTCCTTTATTTGGCATTCGTTGCTCTTGTGCATGATTTTCTCTGAACAGCGTTCACAATCACGGCATGGCGCTAGCAATTCAAATGCCAAAGCAACCCTGGGAGCCTCTGTTCCAATCCAAGACGGCCGTTTTTTCGGAAGCCTTTTCACCGGCCGTATTCCTGCAAGCTGCATACGGCGAGCGTTTTGTTTTTTACGGAACGGATGCCGCGTACGGCGGCTGCCGCGCCCGAAAGCGTCGTAATGCAGGGCACGTTGTGGGCCAGGGCAACCCGCCCGATTTCATATTCATGGGTGCGCGAAACTTTGCCCCAGGGAGTATTGACGATCAGCTGAATTTTATTGCGGCGGATCAAGCTCAGCGAGGTCGGCTCGCCCTCGCCCACTTTATGCACGAGGCTGCAGGAGATTCCGCAGGCCTGCAACGACCGGCAAGTGCCCTCGGTCGCCGCCAAATTGAAACCCAGCTCGACGAAGTCGCGGGCAATGGGAATGACTCGGAATTTGTCGTTGTCATTGACGCTGATAAACACCGTGCCGGAAGTCGGCAGCTCGCCCCCTGCGGCCAGCTGGGATTTGGCGAAGGCGCCGCCGAAGCTGGAGGCAATGCCCATGACTTCGCCTGTGGAGCGCATTTCCGGCCCCAGATATATGCCGACGTTGCTGAACTTGTTGAACGGCAGCACGGCCTCCTTAACCGCTACGTGCCGCGGCTGCAGCGGGCCGGCAAGGCCCATCCGCTTCAGCGATCGGCCCGCCATAACGCGCGCCGCCACTTTGGCAAGAGGCAATCCGACGGCCTTGCTGACGAACGGAACCGTCCGCGAGGCGCGCGGATTCACTTCCAGCACGTAAACGCCGCCGTCGCGCATCGCGTACTGCACGTTTATCAGACCTTTGACCTTCAACGCGCGCGCCAGCCTCCGGGTGTAAAGCTCGATGCGCTCCAGTTGCTCGCGCGTGATGAGATACGGCGGCAGCACGCAGGCGCTGTCGCCGGAATGGATGCCCGCTTCCTCGATGTGCTGCATGACGCCCCCGAGCAGCAGGTCGCGTCCGTCATAGACGGCGTCCACATCGAATTCGAAGGCATCCTCCACGAATTTATCGATCAGCACCGGATGCTCGGGCGAGGCGCCGACCGCGTCGCGCATGTATTGGCGCAGCATGCGATCGTCGTAAACGATCTTCATCGCCCGCCCCCCGAGCACGTACGACGGCCTCATCAGGACCGGATACCCGATCCGCCGCGCCACGGCGGCGGCCTCTGCTGCGGATGCCGCGGTTCCGAACGGAGGGTGTGGGATGCGAAGGCGGCGGAGCAGCGCCCCGAAACGCTCGCGGTCTTCCGCCAGATCGATGCTGTCCGGCGACGTTCCCAGGATAGGCACTCCCGCCCGTTCGAGCGCGAGGGCCAGCTTGAGCGGAGTCTGTCCGCCGAACTGCACGATGACGCCTTCCGGTCTTTCGTTTTCGATGACGCGCATGACATCTTCAAAGGTGAGCGGTTCGAAGAACAGCTTGTCGGCAATGTCGTAATCCGTGCTCACCGTTTCGGGATTGCAATTGATCATCTGCACCTCGAAGCCTTCTTCCTTCAAGGCGAAGACGCCGTGCACGCAGCAGTAATCGAATTCTATGCCTTGTCCGATGCGGTTGGGGCCGCCGCCCAGGATGATGATTTTCCGCCGGCGGCTGGGGAGGGCCTCGTTTTCCTCCTCATAGGTGGAGTAGTAATACGGAGTGGCAGCGGCAAACTCCGCCGCGCATGTGTCCACCGTCTTGAATACCGCCTCCAGCTTCAGCCGCGCGCGGCGCCGGCGCACCTTGTCTTCGGTTCCGCCGCAAAGGAATGCAATCTGCCGGTCGGAGAAGCCCAACCTTTTGGCTTCCCGTAACTCCTCCCGGCTCAGAGAAGCCAGTGCACGGCCGCGCAAATCCGTTTCCATATCCGCAATCCGCCGGATTTCATGGATGAACCAGGGATCAATTCCGGTGAGCCTCGCCAGCTCCGGCACACTCATTCCCAGTTGGAGCCCGTTTTTTATATACAGCAGATTATCGGGATGCGGCCGGGCCAATCTGCGGCGCACCGCCTTTCTTCCGGCTGCGGCATCCCCCTTGCGGCCGCAAACGTCTATGGGATCGCTCCCGTCCGCTCCCAGGCCGGAATGGCCGTTTTCCAGGGATCGGAAAGCCTTTTGCAGGGATTCGGGAAAATTCCGCCCGATGGCCATCGCCTCGCCGACGGATTTCATTTGAATGCCCAATTCGTCGCCGCTGTCGGGAAACTTTTCAAAATCCCAGCGCGGGACCTTGGTCACCACATAATCGATGGAAGGTTCAAAACAGGCCGGCGTCTTGCGCGTAATGTCGTTTGGAATCTCGTCGAGGGTGAAACCAACGGCGACCATGGCCGCGATTTTGGCGATAGGAAATCCGGTAGCCTTGGATGCCAGGGCGGAGCTTCGCGAGACGCGCGGATTCATTTCGATCACCACCAAGCGGCCGTCGGCCGGATTGACGGCGAATTGCACGTTGGAACCGCCGGTCTCCACGCCTATTTCAGCCACCACCAGCCGCGCCGCGTTGCGCATCCGCTGATATTCCCTGTCGGTCAACGTCTGCGCCGGCGCCACCGTTATGGAATCTCCGGTATGGACCCCCATCGGATCGAGGTTTTCAATCGAGCAGACGACCACAAAATTGTCCATGGAGTCGCGCAGGACCTCCAGCTCGTATTCCTTCCAGCCGATGACCGACTCCTCCACCAGGACCTCGCGCACGGGGCTGAGGTCGAGCGCGAGAGAGACTTTTGTTTTATACTCCGCACGCTTGTAGGCGGTACCTCCGCCCGTTCCGCCCAGCGTGAATGCGGGACGCAGGATAACCGGAAAGTCGATCTCGTCGATCAAGGCCAGGGCTTCTTCCATACTGCGCACGATGCGGCCGCTCGGCACCTCCAGGCCCACCCTGCGCATGCTCGCAGCGAACAGCTCCCGGCTTTCGGCTTTTTTGATGGCGTCCATCCTCGCGCCGATGAGTTCCACCCCATGCGCGGCAAGAACGCCGTTTTCGTGCAGCACGTAAGCCAGATTGAGGCTCGTCTGTCCGCCCATAGTCGGCAACAGGGCCTGCGGTTTCTCGCGCTCGATGATCTGGGCGAGAATTTCAGGCGTGAGCGGCTCGATATAGGTGCGGTGCGCGAGTTCCGGATCCGTCATAATCGTCGCCGGATTGGAATTGACCAGCACAATGCGATAGCCCAGAGATTTGAGCACGCGGCATGCCTGCGTGCCGGAATAATCAAATTCGCAGGCCTGGCCGATCACTATCGGTCCGCTGCCCAGAACCAGTATGGTTTCGATGTCAGTCCGCTTGGGCATAATCCACTCCGTTGAAAACAGCCGGAACGCCGCGCGCAGCCATTTCAGCGCTCCATAAGATCCGCAAATCTGGCAAACAGGTAGGCGGCGTCGTGAGGCCCGGGCGACGCTTCCGGGTGATACTGTACCGAGAAAACCGGCAATCCCCGATGGGACATTCCCTCCACCGTTTGATCATTCAGATTTATATGCGTGCACACGACATCGCCGCCCATGGAATCGATGTCGACCGCGTAGCCGTGGTTCTGCGCCGTGATTTCAACCTTCCGCGTCGTCAGGTCCATCACGGGCTGGTTGCCGCCGTGATGGCCGTATTTAAGCTTGTAGGTTCTGCCGCCCATGGCCAGGCAGAGGATTTGATGGCCCAGACAGATGCCGAAGATCGGCTTCGCGCCCAACAATTTCTTTGTTTCGGAGACGGCGTAATCGACCGCGGCGGGATCCCCCGGTCCGTTGCTGAGGAGAATCCCGTCCGGGTCCTTTTCCAGCACCTCGCGCGCCGGCGTTGCCGCCGGCACAACTTCCACCCGGCAGCCGGCGCGCACCAGATTGCTCAGGATGCTTCGTTTGATCCCGTAATCGTACGCGACCACGAAACGGCCGACCTTGCCGCGGCCGCCGGTCGGCCCGCCGCTTGGATCGAAAGGCCCGGCCGTCTCCGTCCAGCGGTACGGCGCGGCGCAGGTTACCTCTTTCACCAGATCGCGCCCATCCAGGACCGGCCAGGCAGCGGCGCGGCGCGCGAGCGATTTCGGACTGAGATCCAGCGTGGAGATGATGCCCGTCTGCGCGCCCTTTTCGCGCAGATGCAGCGTCAGCGCGCGCGTATCCACGCCCGCGATGCCAACGATGCGGTGCCTGCGCAAATATCCGTGCAGGCTGCCGGAGCTGTGCCAGTTGCTCGGAGCCGGGCAGTCTTCGCGAACCACGAATCCGGCCAAAAAGATCCGGCTTGCCTCCGCATCCTCCCCATTCACGCCGTAGTTGCCGATCAACGGGTAGGTCATCGTGACGATCTGCCTCCGGTAGGAGGGATCGGTGAGAACTTCCTGATAGCCCGTCATTGAAGTGTTGAAAACCACTTCACCGCAGGCCTCGCCGGTTGCGCCCAAAGACCAGCCGTGGAAGGCGCGGCCGTCGGCCAGCGCCAATATTGCTTTTGAACGGTTTTGCATCAACGCTCCTAAGATGAAGGCGGTTTTTTTCTTTCAAAAGCGGTGCGGATCAACTCGCGGAACAGCGGCGCCGGTTCTTCCAGTTTAGAAGTCAACTCGGGATGGAACTGGCATCCGAGGAAAAAAGGATGATCCGGCAATTCCATCACCTGCATAATTGCGCCGCTTGGATCGTTCCCGGAGAACACCATACCCGCTTTCTCCAACCGCGGCACATATTCCGGATTGACTTCATAGCGATGCCGGAAGCGTTCGCGAATCCGCCCGCTCTTATAGATCCGGGCTGCAATCGAGTTTCCCTTGAGCAGGACATCCTGGCCGCCCAGCCTCATGGTTCCCCCTTTCTGGCTGACGCCGGCCTGCTCGGGCAGCACGCACACTACGGGATCGGCGACCTCCACCCCCTCTTCAGCGGCTTCGGTCGTGTGCGCGCCCCCTAAGCCGGCGACGTGCCGCGCGAACTCCACCACCGCCAGCTGCATGCCGTAGCAGATTCCCAAGAAAGGAATATTGTTCTCCCGGCAATATCGGATCACCTGGATCTTTCCTTCAATACCCCGGGTCCCGAATCCGCCCGGCACAATGACCGCGTCTGCTTTTTGCAAAAACTCCTCGCAGGATCCGCTGCCGCGTTCCAGTTCGGCCGTATCCAGCCATACGACGTCCATCCGGCTGTCCATGTGGGCGCCGCTGTGCGTCACCGCTTCGATGACGCTGGCGTAGGAATCGTGCAGCTTCGTGTATTTCCCGCAAATGGCGACACGAATCTGCGGACCTGCGGGGGATAAAACGCGGTCGACCAGCTTGCGCCATTCCAGCAATTGCGGAGGCGAATAAATGGTGAGCTGTTTATGGACGATTTCCGTCAATCCTTCTTCCTCGAAAACCAGCGGGATCTGGTACACGGACGGCACGTCAAGCCCGGAGATCACTGCTGCTTTGTCGATGTTGCAGAACAAGGCGATCTTCTGCTTGATCTTTTCCGTCAGCCGCTCGGCGCAGCGGCCGATGATGACATCCGGTCTGATGCCGCGCTCGTTGAGCAGTTTGACCGATTGCTGGGTCGGCTTGGATTTTTGCTCTTCAACGCCCGCCGGGATCGGGATGTAAGTCAAGAGGACGATCAGCACGTTCTCCTCCCCCACTTCCTGACGCAGCTGCCGCACCGCTTCCAGGTATAACTCGTTCTCCATGTCCCCAACAGTGCCGCCGATCTCGATCAGGCCGATGTCCGCCTGCAGACGTCCGGGAATTTCATAGAACCATTCCTTAATCACATCGGTGACGTGGGGAATAAGCTGCACGGTCTGGCCGAGATAGAAGCCTTCGCGCTCCCGCTCCAAAATGGCTTTATAAACCTTCCCCATGGTCAGGTTCCATTCGAAGCGGCACGTCAATCCGAGAAAGCGCTCGTAATGGCCGAAATCCATGTCCACTTCACCGCCGTCGTCCAGCACGAACACTTCGCCGTGCTCTATGGGATTCATGGTGCCCGGGTCGGTGTTGAGATACCCGTCGCACTTGATCGGCACAACCATCAGCCGGGAATTGAGCAGTTTGCCGATTGAAGCCGCCGCGATCCCCTTGCCGAGGCCGGATATTACTCCTCCGATCACAACAATATATTTGGTATGCCCCCGCGCCCAGTCGATAGACCGCTTCCATTCCCGGCCCTGCTTAAAGGCGGCCACCGCTGAAGTATCCGAAGTCTGAGCTTCTTGTTCAGCCAGAAACTCCTCAAGATCTCTGAGGCTGATACGATATTGGCCACGATTGCCTATCTTAATGGACCTTAGCTCGCTGGATTTTACCCATCGACGCACAGTGCTAACAGAAATTTTGAGCCGCTCCGCCACATCCTCCAGTGTTAACAAGCTATCGTCGTTATCCATGGCGTTATGATCTCCATTAGTATTCAATGATATCCAATGCTATTCTTGTCTTCTGCCATCGTCAAGATCAAAAGATCCATTTTACACGAACCGTCGCTGGTCATTTCATGGGGGAGTATTGCAGGCGAGAAAACCGTGATATCGTGCGTTCTTTATGAAGACAGGCGCGGATTCCAGACGCAAAAGGCCCAAACGGATTAATCCGTTCCTGACGCCGGCCCGGCGCACGCTTAATTGAGGCCTTTAAGCACGGAAACGGCCGGAGTCAATGCCGTACTTTTTTACTTTATAATTCAGAATCCGCTCCGTGGTGCTGAGCAGCCGCGACGCCCTGCTGCAATTGCCGCGTGTTGATTTCAGCGCGTCCTGAATCAGGTCTTTTTCATAGGATGCCACGGCGGCGCTCAGGGAAACCTTCACCAGGGTGCCCGATGCTTCCGCGGTCTGGAGCGTGGGGGGCAGATGATGGCCGTGGATGACATTGCCGTCGCAGACCAGCACGGCGCGTTCTATGGCATTTTCAAGTTCGCGCACATTTCCGGGCCAGTGATAGCTCATCAGCATATCAATGGCGGGCGTAGATATCCGCCTTATCTTTTTGCCGTGTTCCTTCGTATACTTTTCAAGGAAATAATCCGCAAGGGCCATTACATCCGGCTTTCGCTCGCGCAGGGGCGGGATGAAAATCGTGTACACGTTCAGGCGATAAAAAAGATCTTCGCGAAAGGTACCCTCCGCAATGGCTTTTTCAAGATTCCGGTTGGTGGCGGCGATCAGTCTTACATTAGCCTTGATCGTCTGGGTGCTTCCCAGCCGCTCGAATTCCCTTTCCTGAACCACCCGCAGCAGCTTTACCTGAATTGCGGGATTCAGGTCGCCGATTTCATCCAGAAGCAGCGATCCGCCTTCGGCCGATTCAAAACGTCCGGGTTTTCGGCTCTGTGCGCCTGTAAACGCGCCTTTTTCGTAGCCGAACAGTTCCGACTCGATCAGGGTATCGGGCAGCGCCGAGCAGCTGACCTTTACGAAGGGCTTTTTCGCCCTGGGAGAATTATAGTGGATGGCCCGAGCGACAAGCTCCTTTCCGGTTCCCGACTCTCCCCGGATTAAAACAGTGGTATTGGTTGCACTGACCCGGCCGATTTGCTCGTACACCTGCCGCATGCCTCCGCTGCTCCCCACCATATGGGAGAAGTCGTAGCGCTCGCGCAGCTCTTCGCGTAGATGGATATTTTCCTCGACCAGGCGATGGGTCTCCGCCTCTACCAGCCGCTCGACCCGAACCGCCTGGCCGATCAGGGAAGCGACCACCCGCAGGAATTTTATGCTCCGGTCATAGTCCCTGTCCCGTTTGAAGGGCAAATCCACTCCGAGCGCCCCGATGACTTTCCGGTTCGACACGATGGGCACGCATAAAAACGATTCTTCCCCCCTTAGTTTCTTTCTGTTGAAAGCGCGGTTCAGCAGCATCGGTTCAAGGCTTACGCGCGGGATCACGATTGCTTTCCCGCTCTGGACCACCCGGCCGACGATCCCTTCGCCCAGGCTGTACCGGGCCCGCTGTCCTTCCGGCGCAATGCCGTTGGACGCCTCAATATGGAGATCCGAATCCTGCCCTAGAAGAACAACTATGCTGCGCGCCGCGCCGTGGCGCTGCTCCAGAATTTCCAGAACCCGGTGCAGTGAATGCTTCAGGTTGAGCGTCCCGGAGAGGGACTTGCTTGCTTCCAGCAGCGTTGTGAGGTTTTTGCCGTCGTCCGCTTCCATGCTCTTCATCTTTGAGCTCCGACAGAATTGTATCATTATCAGTAAAAAACTACATAATTGTTACATATTTATTATTTGGGTCCTTGCGCCAGCCCTGTCGAGGTCCTTTAACGCATCACCGGTTCATTCTCGATTTCAACGGGGGAAGCAATCGCTTCCAAGGGAGTATAAACGCCGTAAATCATGCGGTTGCTGCCACAGCGCCTCCGGACGGCCCTAAAAAGGCAAGGAAGCAATCGGGAGGCTCCTCCCTGATTCCTTTTTTAAACCATGCAACGCGTCAAATGAGCGCTGAAAGACGAGGGCTGAAAGCGAGTGTCCGCTTCATGCGAATTTCAAAACCTTGGCTGCGGCCGTCGGCCGCGCCGCGTGGAATGGAAGCCCTTTTTCAGAGATGCCTCTCCATCCGCGAATTTTCCGCGCTTTCGATAAGTCCCCTTCATGTAAATTTTCAGGGATTCATTCGGAATTTCAAAGGCGTTTTACTGCAGCTTAGATAGGATAATGCGCGTTGAGAATTCAACCAAAAGGCGGCAATAGTCAACGTATAATAACGAAAATCAATTACGACGATTCAAGGAGGGGAGTGGCTATGCGCAGATTCTTGGCTGTTGCGGTAGTGGGAATCTTCATCGGAATGACCGGATGCGGGGACCAGGCGGATCAGACCGCCGTCGTCCCATGCGACCGGGAGCGCCTGGAAGGCTTCATGAATCAGTACCTGGACGCCATGGTGGCGCATGATGCATCCAAAGCGCCCTTCGCCGAAAGCGTCCGGTTTACGGAAAACGCCAAAGAGATTTTTCCGGGAGCATCCCCGGAGGGCTTATGGGCCAATGCATCCGGCTTGACCGGCTACAAATTCTACGTATCCGATCCTCAGGCCGGCCAGATCGCTTTCGTCGGCGTGATCCGGGCTTCAGTGAAGGAAGAAAAAGAAGGCGAAATGAACACGGTGGAACGTCCCTTTATCCTGACGACACGATTGAAAATCGAAAACGAGAAGATCACCGAAGCGGAATCGATCGTCACCGGGGCCATGATGGGCGGGACGCTGGGTGGAGCCATGGCCGTGCCGCCCGCGGCCTATTCCGAAGCCCTGGCGCCCGAGGAAAGAGTATCGCGCGAAGAGCTTGTAAAGATCTCGAATCTTTATTTTGATTCGATCGAGCAGTCAAACGGGAAGATCGTTCCCTGGCACGAGGAATGCTACCGCCTTGAAAACGGGATGTGGACCGCCGGCACGAAGCTGCCGGAGGAACTGGCGGCGCAAATGCAGGAACCTCCGGCGGCAAAAGCCGGCCCTGGAGGCGAAGTGTCCCCTGCCTTCAACAGGGGAGCCTGCACTGAAGCCATCGATTCCGGCGTGTTCGCCCTCATCGAAAGCATCCGGCCCCGCCGGATACCCGTAGTCGACGAAGAGAGGGGCGTAACCTGGGGTGTGTACATGTTCAACCATCCCGGCGTGGAAACAGTCACGATGCCGGATGGGAGCACGCAGCCGGCCGCCTACTTCAGAGGGCAGCCGAACAGCATGCCGATGGGGGAACTGTTTAAAATCAAAGGCGGTAAAATACGGGATATCATGGCGATCGGCGTCGTGAACGAATACGGATCCGACAGCGGCTGGCAGTAAAGTGCAGGCGGCTGCCGGGCATTCCGTATTGCGCTAATTCGCCATCAGGATCCGGCGTATTTCCTCATAGGGTTTCGTTTGAACGCGGCTTTCGATATCGAACACCATGGTCGAGCGATGGCCCGGTTCATAGGCCGGCCAGTTGGGGAGCCCTTCGGTGTTGGGATTCCCGGTCCGCGCAAAAGCGACCCAGGCCGAACTCATGATCTCGGCCATGCGCTGCGGTTCGGGCCCGGGGCCAACCATGCCGCGCATCATCTCGACGTTTTTGAACACCAGCGGGACGTCCAGCGCGTGGTGCGCGCGGAGCCGCCCGTTGTCGGCCCTGGTTTCCCAGGCCAGGAGATAGACATAGACCGGCGCGGCGCCCTGTGCGGCTTTTCGTTCCGCCTGCATGACCGTTGCGGCCCAGTATCCCTTCATGCTTTCGACGGCAACAACCAGGTCGCTCGGCGAATAGTCGGGGAAAGCGGAACGCAGGGCCGGGATCAGCGCCTCCGCCCGGTCAGGCAGGACCTTGCGGACGTGCTGCATGAACTCCTCGTCCGTGTATTGGCCGAATTTCGGATCGCTCGTGCGAAAGATGGACATTTCGTCCTTGTTTGAGCCGATCAGAAGCGGGATATCGGCCGACATCGTCGGAGCGTCAGGGATGAAGGGCTTTCGCGGCAGCGCGATGCCGTCTAGGCAGGGAACAAATCCCCGGGCCGGTACCGTCAATTGCCCCGGCGACGACAAATCAGGAGAGGACGAATCCTGCGCCGCTGCCTGCTGGGCTTCGAAGACGGCCCGCGTGTCGGCGCCGGCAAGTGCCTCGGTGTCCCCCTCGGCAATCCCAAGCTGTTTCAGCAACGCGCGCCCCAGCACAACGGCTTCATCCTTCGACGGAGCATCTAATCCTGATCCGCTCTGAATAATCGCTTTATGAAAGAATTCTGCGGCAGGCGGCATTGCCATCAGCATGGCCACCTTGCGCCCGCCGCCGCTTTCCCCGAATATCGTGACGTTGCCGGGGTTGCCCCCGAAGCGGGCGATGTTGTTGCGCACCCACTCCAGGCCGAGGACGATGTCGAGCATGCCCGCCTGTCCCGACGATGCGTAATCAGGCCCCCATGCATCGCCGAGCTGTAGGAAACCGAAAACATTCAGGCGGTGGTTGACCGTGACAACGACGACGTCCCCTTTGCGGGCAAGGTTCTTCCCTTCACAGAAAGGATCCCCTCCGGAGCCCGATGAATATCCTCCGCCGTGCAGCCAGACCATGACAGGTCGCTTCTTGTCGTCGAGGCCCGGCGTCCAGACATTCAGGAAAAGGCAGTCTTCGCCCATCCCGGGCGTATTAACCGGATTTTTGGCCGGGGCGGCTTGCTGTACGGCGCGGTTTCCGTACTCGAAGGCATCCGCCGGTTCCGCCCAGGGTTTCGGACGGACGGGCGGTTTGAACCGGAGATTTCCGACCGGCGGCGCGCCGTACCGCAAGCCCTTGAACACATAAATGTCTCCGTCTTCCGCTCTGCCCCGGACCGGTCCGTTGGATGTATCGACTATAATCGCGCCGGATTCAGAATCGGGGAGCGGGCCTTTCGATCCGCAACCCGAAAGCAGGGCGGTTGCCGTCAATGATGCAGCCAGAAAAATGAATGCTCTATGGTTGATTCCTGATGGATGCATTGTTTCCTCTCTCTTCCAAAAGTCCGGTGATCCGGTTTCAGGATTTCCGGGGTTTTCATGTGTGATTTTACTTCAATGTCGAACGGGGCCCGCAATGAATTTAGGAATCTGCATCATGACGGATGTCGCGTCGGCGGAGTCAAAATCCTCATGGCATGCGCCATAATGCATGGGGGCCCATCCATCTAACCCGGATTATCCATGAGGATTTGTAGCGAGGGGGCGCAGCCTCTCGCGGATACCGCCGCAACCGAAAAATGCGCAAGTCTTTCCCTTTGATTAAAGCAGTTTATTCGAAGTAACGAATGCGGCGCCGCTTCTATCTATAAAAGAGAGATAAAAAAATCTGCCCGCAGGCGGGAGGGTATCGGAGATGGACGACGCGGCCGCATCCAGAAATCAAAAGGTCAGGGATCCCGTGTGCGGGATGACGGTGGATCCGCAATCCTCCCAATATCAAATACAACACAACGGACGGCATTATTATTTTTGCTGCGCGCATTGTCTTGAAAAATTCCGCGCGGATCCGGAACGCTATACGAAAGGGGCAACTCAGCCTGCAGAATCGACCTCGAAGGAAGCATCCCCGAAAGTTGCGGGGTCTTATACATGCCCCATGCATCCCGAGATTCGAAGCGAAAAGCCGGGCGTATGTCCGAAGTGCGGCATGGCGCTCGAGCCC
>CAZDMR010000001.1:87394-232008 GCA_964506795.1 uncultured Acidobacteriota bacterium
TGTCCGAAGTGCGGCATGGCGCTCGAGCCCCGCACCGCCGTTTCCGATGAGGAATCGGATAATCCGGAACTGCGGGACATGAAGAGAAGGTTTTGGTTCGCCGTCGCTCTCGGATTTCCAGTCTTGCTGTCGGCGATGGGAGGGATGATCCCGGGGCGGCCTCTTGAAGAATTGGCTTCGCGCCGCTCGTGGATCATCATCGAACTGATCCTTTCAACTCCAGTGGTCCTTTGGGCCGGCCGGCCGTTCTTCGTCCGGGGGTGGCAATCCCTTGTTCATCGCAGCCTGAATATGTTCACCCTGATCGGCCTTGGAATTGCCGCAGCGTATTTCTACAGCGTCCTCGCCGCGGCGCTGCCGGGTATTTTTCCGGAGTCGTTCCGCGCCGGGGACGGCACGGTTTCGGTCTACTTCGAAGCCGCCGTATCCATTACCGCCCTGGTTCTGCTCGGCCAGGTTCTGGAGTTGAAGGCGCGCAGCCGGACCGGGGCAGCCATAAAGGCGCTCCTCGGGCTCGCTCCAAAAATCGCCCACCGCGTCCACAATGACGGTTCCGAAACGAATGTCCCGATCGACCAAGTCAGGGTCGGCGACCTTCTCCGGATAAAGCCGGGCGAAAGTATTCCGACCGACGGCGTGGTGGTTGAAGGAGGAAGCAGCGTGGACGAGTCCATGATCACGGGCGAACCCATTCCGGCGGAAAAACAGTCCGGCGACCGGGTCGTCGGAGGCACCGTCAACCGGACCGGAGGATTTATGATGCGCGCTGAACGCGTGGGCGTCGAAACCCTGCTGGCTCAAATTGTCCGCATGGTTTCCGAGGCGCAGCGCAGCCGGGCGCCCATACAGAAGCTGGCCGACCGCGTTGCCGGTTATTTCGTTCCCGCCGTAATCGCCGTTTCGGTCCTTACGTTCATTGTGTGGTCCCTTTGGGGGCCGGCCCCGAGAATGGTATTCGCTTTGGTGAATGCCATCGCCGTGCTGATTATCGCCTGCCCCTGCGCGCTGGGCCTGGCTACGCCGATGTCCATCATGGTTGCGAGCGGCAGAGGCGCGACCATGGGCGTGTTGTTTAAAAACGCCGAGGCGATCGAAAATATGCGCAAGGTGGACACGCTGGTCGTTGACAAAACCGGAACTCTGACCGAGGGCAAGCCGAAGATAACCGCCGTCCGGCCTGCAAACAGCTTTGACGAGAACCATCTGATTCAGTTGGCGGCGGGCCTGGAGCGCGGGAGCGAACATCCCCTTGCCGCCGCGGTTTCGGCAAAGGCGGAAGAGCTCCGGGCGGAGGTTTTTCCTGTCGAGGACTTCCAATCGTTTACGGGAAAAGGCGTGCGCGGCCGGGTCAAAGGCCGCCTCGTGGAGCTGGGAACCCGCGAATTCATTGAGGAATCCGGGGTCGACACCACCGCCCTCCTCGACCAAGCAGAATCTCTCCGCCGCGGCGGCCACACGGTCGTTTTTGTCGCGGTAGACGGCACCCCGGCGGGACTCCTCGGCGCTGCGGATCCGGTTAAAGAAACCGCGTCCGATGCCATCCGCCGCCTCCGCAGCGAGGGAATGCGCATTGTGATGCTGACCGGAGATCATGCGACTGCTGCCTTGATGGCGGCTGAAAAACTCGGAATCGACGAAGTCTTGGCAGAGATCCTGCCGCAAGATAAAAACCAAAAGGTGAAAGACCTTCAAAAAGAAGGCCGATTTGTAGCGATGGCGGGCGACGGCATCAACGACGCGCCGGCCTTGGCGCAGGCGCAGGTGGGGATCGCAATGGGAGCGGGCGCCGACGTTGCGGTCGAAAGCGCAGACATCACTCTGGTTAAGGGCGATTTGCGGGGCGTAATCAAGGCCCGGTCTTTAAGCAACGCCACCCTGAAAAACATCAAACAGAACCTGTTTTTTGCCTTCGTCTATAACTCGCTGGGCGTGCCGATCGCGGCCGGCGCTCTCTACCCTTTTTTTGGAATTCTGCTGAGCCCGATTATCGCCGCCGCCGCCATGAGTTTCAGCTCGGTATCCGTAATCGGCAATGCGCTTCGTCTGAGAAAAGCAAAACTCGACGAAAAATATTGACTTCAGCGCAGCGAGCTATTCTTCCGATCTATCGGCGCGGGATTGGAAAGCCCCCTTCAGCATTTGCATGTAATTCGCACGAGTCAATGCGTCGGGATCCGGAACGCTCTTGAAATTCATAACGCCCCGCATCTCCCTCACCGACTCATATCCGTGCTGCTCCATCCACCGCGCAAGCCCTTCGGCCAGAGTTTTAAGGTGCCCCGTCCCCTTCTGCAGGAGAGCCGAAACGACCTGGACGGCATCGGCCCCGGCCATGATGGATTTGACGACATCTTCTGCGGTATGGACTCCTCCGGTTACGGCCAGGGAGGCCTTTATCTTGTGGGAAAGCAGAGCAAGCCAGCGAAGCCTCAGCCGCAGCTCTTCCGAAGTGGACAGCTCAAGGCGCGGAACAACATCGAGGGATCCCACGTCGATATCCGGCTGATAGAAGCGGTTGAAGATTACGATCCCGTCCGCTCCGGCCGATTCCAGCCGGTAAATTGCATTGGCGGTGGAGGAAAAATACGGCCCGATTTTCACCGCAACAGGGATGGACACGCTCTGCTTGACCTGATTCAGAATTTCAATGCATCGCTGCTCCACCTGTTCTCCCGTTTCCTCCAGACTGGCGCCCAGAAAGAAGAGATTCAGCTCCAGAGCGCTTGCGCCGGCTTCTTCCATCCGACGCGCGTAATCCGTCCAGCCGCCCGCTGTCGATCCATTCAGCGAAGCGATGACGGGGACGGTCACCGCGTCCTTAACCCGCTGGATATGCTCCAAATATTCCTCGGGGCCTATCCGAAAATCGGGAAGGTTTGGAAAATACGAAGTCGCTTCTCCGAAGCTTTCCGCCGGTCCATCCATATGGCTATGCATGGCAAGCTGTTCCTGGAGTATCTGCTCCTCAAAAAGCGAATGCAGAATTACGGCCGAAGCTCCGGCCTCTTCCAGACGCTTGATTTCCTCCAGATCCTCGGAAAGGGGCGATGCGCCCGGCATCAGCGGACTCTTAAGCTTCAGTCCAATGTAATCGGTGCTGAGATCCATTATGTTGTCTCCTCTCTACTCTTTTCCCACGTGTACTGCTTTTCCTGAATCCTGCTTCTGCTCCATGGCGTCCTCCCTGCGATAGCTCATTTTCGCTATCTGGGTGTACTTGAGCCACTTTAGATCAATGTTTTCCTGGGCCAGCTTCATCAGCATTTTCGCGCGTTCCGGATCGGATTTCTCCAGCATGCGGTAGCGGGTCTCGTTCCGGGCATAATCGCGAAACGGCATGGAAGGCGGCTTCGAATCGAGCTGAAGAGGATTCTTTCCCTCCCCAGCCAGCCGGGGATCGAACCGATATAGGGGCCAATACCCGCTCTGGACAGCCAATTTCTGCTGATCGAGACCGTTCTCCAGGTTGTAGCCGTGGGCGATGCAGTGGCAGTAACAGATGATAAGAGAGGGACCGGGATAGGATTCGGCTTCAAGGAAGGCTTTGACAGTCTGAGCGTCATTGGCGCCGAATGCCGTCTGGGCCACATATACGGATCCGTAAGTCATGGCCAGCATCCCAAGGTCCTTTTTCCCGACGCCCTTGCCGGCCATGGCGAATTTCGCGGCCGCACCGAGCGGGGTGGCCTTGGAAGCCTGTCCGCCCGTATTGGAGTAAACCTCCGTATCCAAAACGAGCAGATTCACATCCCAGCCGAGAGCCAGAACATGATCCAGTCCGCCGTAGCCGATGTCGTAAGCCCATCCGTCGCCGCCGATTCCCCAAACGCTCTTCTTCGTGAAATAGTCTGCTATCTCACTCAGGCGCCGCGCCTCCTCGGTGTCCAATGCCGCCAGTTTTTCCCTGAGGGCCTCTACTCGTTTCCGTTGATCGCGCAGTCCCGATTCATTGCTCATGTCGGCATCGACTATTTCCCTTGCCAGGGTTTCTCCGATTTTCGGGGCAAGGCGGTTGAGCAAGGTGCCTGCAAGCCTGGTGTTTTGATCGATGGCCAGACGCATGCCGAAGGAAAATTCGGCGGCGTCTTCAAATAAAGAATTATTCCATGACGGGCCCCGGCCTTCCGCATTTGATGTGTAAGGCGTCGTAGGCAGATTGCCTCCGTAGATGGACGAACAACCGGTTGCGTTTCCGATTACCGCCCGATCGCCGAAAAGCTGAGTTAGAAGCTTGATATAGGGCGTTTCACCGCATCCGGCACAGGCGCCGGAATACTCAAAAAGCGGACGGAGAAACTGAGAACCCTTGACGTCCATCCTTACTTTGGTTCTGTCGGGATCGGGCAGCTGCTTGAGGAAGAAATCATAATTCACCCTCTCCTGTTCCCGCAGCGGAGCCTGCGGGGCCATGTTCAAGGCCTTGCGCTTGGGATCTTTTTTGTCCTTGACCGGGCAGGCCTCGAAGCAAAGAGAACAGCCGGTGCAATCCTCAGGAGCCACCTGAAGGGCATACTTGTAACCCGGAAATTCCTTGCCCTTATAGTCCATGGACTTGAAAGCGGGCGGAGCGTCCTTAAGCAATTCGGGTGGAAATACCTTCGGGCGGATGGCCGCATGGGGGCATACCAAAGCGCATTTATTGCACTGGATACAGATACTTGGATCCCATACGGGAATATCGAGGGCGATATTCCGTTTCTCCCACGCGGTCGTACCCGTGGGCCAAGTCCCGTCCGCCGGGAAAGCGCTGACGGGAAGATTATCTCCCCGCTCCGCTATGATTTCAGCCGTCACCTTGCGAACGAACTCGGGAGCTTCCGCCGAGACAACCGGCGGGCGTCCCATCTGGGCCGTGATCCGGTCCGGGACATGGACCTCATAGAGATTTGCAAGAGTATGGTCTACAGCCTCGAAATTGAGACGCACAATCTCGTCTCCCTTCCTGCCGTAGGTTTTTTTAATAGCGCCCTTGATCTTCTCTATTGCCTCCTCTTTCGGCAAAACGTTGGATATTGCGAAAAAGCAGGTTTGCATGATGGTGTTGATGCGGCTCCCCATCTTTTTTTCTCGCGCTATCCGATAGGCGTCGATGACGTAAAATTTGAGCTTCTTTTTGATTAAATCTTCCTGCACTTCCCGCGGCAGATGATCCCAGACTTCATCCGGGCCGTAGGGAGCATTCAGAAGGAAAACCGCTCCAGGAGCCGCATATCGCAGCATGTCATACTTCTCCAGGAATACCAGCTGGTGGCAGGCGACGAAATTGGCTTTCCGGATCAGGTAGACGGAGCGGATAGGCCGCGGGCCGAAGCGAAGATGGGACACGGTTACGGAACCCGATTTTCTGGAGTCGTAAACAAAGTATCCCTGGGCGTAGTTATCGCTTTCCTCGCCTATGATTTTGATGGAATTTTTATTGGCCCCCACAGTCCCGTCCGCGCCGAGGCCGAAAAAGACGCTGCGGATTACGTCATCGGGTTCGATGTCAAAATCAGGATCGTAGTCTAAAGACGTTTGGGTGACATCATCGCGGATTCCTATCGTAAAATGATTCTTGGGCCGGGCGGCGGCCAACTCGTCGAAAACCGCTTTTATCATGGCCGGAGTGAACTCCTTGGATGAGAGGCCGTACCGGCCGCCTATAACCGAGGGGTCCGTTTGCAGGAGCGCTTGATTCTCCCGCCGGTTTTCCGCCAGCGCATTGCTCACATCCAGATAGAGAGGCTCTCCGGTGGCTCCGGGCTCCTTGGAACGATCCAGAACCGCGATGGCCTTTACGCCGCGCGGCAGCGCCGCCAGAAAATGGCGCGCCGAAAACGGGCGGAACAACCGTACCTTGATCAAACCCACCTTTTCCTTGCGGTTTGCCGCCAGCCATTCCACTGTTTCGTGAACCGTTTCCGCGGCGGATCCCATGATGACAATCACGCGCTCCGCATCGGCCGGCCCCACATAATCATAAAGATTGTACCGGCGGCCGGCAACTTCGGCGAATCGGTCCATGGCTTCCTGGACAATTTCCGGGCACGATAGGTAAAAAGGATTCACCGCTTCGCGGCCTTGAAAAAACACATCGGGATTTTGAGAGGTTCCCCGAAGCTTGGGATGATCCGGAGAAAGAGCGCGCCGCCTGTGTTCCCGGATCGATTCCTCATCGATCATTTGCCGAAGCTCGTCATTTGAGAGCTCGACGATCTTGCTTACTTCGTGGGATGTCCGGAAGCCGTCGAAAAAGTGAATAAAGGGAATCCGCGCCTTGAGGCTGGCTGCTTGCGCGATGCAGGCAAAATCATGCGCCTCCTGCACCGGCCCCGCGGCCAGCATGCCCCACCCTGTTTGCCGGCAGGCGTAGATATCCGAATGGTCGCCGAAAATGGAAAGCGCATGGGTCGCCAGAGAACGCGCGGCTACATGAAATACCGCCGGGGTAAGTTCTCCCGCAATCTTGTAAAGCGTGGGAATCATGAGAAGCAATCCCTGGGACGCGGTGAAAGTCGTCGTCAATGCTCCTGCTTGCAGCGCGCCGTGCACCGCGGCCGAAGCTCCTCCTTCCGATTGCATTTCAACCACCTGAGGCACCATGCCCCAAATGTTTTGATTCCCCTGGGCGGACCATTCGTCGGCCCATTCCCCCATATTTGAAGATGGAGTTATGGGATAGATGGCAATCACTTCATTGATTCGGTGTGCAACCGATGCTGCGGCCTCATTCCCGTCGATAGTAATATATCGTGCCCTTTTCATAGCAAATTTTCCTTCCCCTCCTGAACGGGCTGTAAATGGTTTTAAGAAAGGCGCCCGGCGATAAGGAGGCTTGATTGTAATATCACGGCTGACTGCTCTTGAGGAATGTCTCGATTCGGGCGTAAAAAGCCGGCAAATCGCGAGGATTGCGGCAAACGATCAGATTCAAATCGACCGCACCCTCCTTATCCGCAAAACCGAATCCGGCTTTCATGACATCATCCTAATATCGCAAAAAAACATGTGGCTGTATTTCCTGTCGGTATTCCTGCGGAAACCGGAACGACAACTCCGTCGAAATCCAATACCCTCATATCCCTGGTATCTTTTTTCGAAGAATTATATAAGATACACCATTTTTCGGCCCCATCCCACAAATATTGTCGCCGCAGATAACTGCCTGATTCCTGTTCGCATTGGCGGCGTTTTATGTTCCCAATCCCGGCGGCATCGGATGCCGCCGTCGCGCATCTTATTCAGTACAGCGCGCCATGAGATCCGGCCTCCGAAGACGGAAGTTCGACGGAATGATTATTTGCCCTGCCGTTCCAAAAGCGGATACCGTATGATTAAGAAGGAGCGAGAGATCGCTCCAATGGAACCTTATAGATGTTGACCCATACTGCTTTTATGTCTTGACGGGGGGCTGCCATGGCATCAACGCCGATTCTTGAGATTATCAATGTGGGGCTCAGACTGGGAAGCAAACACATTCTGGACAATTTGAGCATGGAATTTTGGCCCGGCTATGTACACGCGGTCATAGGCCCCAACGGCGCTGGAAAATCCACATTGGCATCCACCATCATGGGCCTTTCAGGGTACGGCAATTTCACCGGCGATATCCTTTTTGAGGGCAAATCGATCCGGACGCTATCCATCGATCAACGCGCTAAAATGGGAATTACCCTGGCTTGGCAGGAACCGGCGAGATTTGAAGGACTTTCGATTCGTCGCTTCCTCCAGGCCGGGGCAGAAGACAAATCCATCGATAGAGTCCGGGAGGCTCTGGAACTGGTGGGGCTCAGATCGGAAAATTACATGAACCGGGCCGTCGACACCACCCTTTCCGGCGGAGAGAGAAAGAGAATCGAACTCGCCTCCTTGCTGAACATGAAGCCCAAACTGGTCATGATGGATGAACCCGATTCAGGCATAGACGTCGACGCACTGAATCACATTTTCGAAGCCATCCAAATACTTAAAAAGAACGGCAGCACCGTTCTTTTGATCACTCACAGCCTCACCGTGCTCAAGCAGGCGGATCACGGATTCCTCATCTGCTGCGGCAAATTGCTGGAAGAAGGAACTATCGATAAGCTGGCGCTTTTCTTCGGCGAGAAGTGCATCCCGTGCGACCACAATAACGTACCGGTACTGGAGAGCCTGAATGAGTCAAAATGACAATGAATTGATAAAAAGGATGTATGAGAGCTTGGGGGAATCTCATGAACACGCCCCTAACGTCGCTCATGTGGAAATACATCACAATAAGGTTCTGGGGCTCCACCTGGTTGAAGGGCTGCATATCGAGGCAAAAGAGCTTGACCAGGGGCTCGATGTCGAAATTGTGGTCGACAAAAACGTACAGATAGAAAACCCCGTGAAAATCTGTTTTGGGATGTTCCCGGAAGAAGGCGTTCAAGAAATTGTCATCCGCACGCATATTCAAGACAACGCCAAGGTGGGGATTATCGCCAGCTGCACTTTCCCTTTCGCCAAGGATATTGTTCATGCAATGGATGCGGATCTTACCATCGGCAGGAACGCCGAATATGCCTATATCGAGCGACACGTGCATGGGCCGCGGGGCGGCGTGAGGGTAATACCCAAGGCCAGAGTCCACCTTAAGGAAGGCGCGCGGTTCAGGACCGATTTTGAGTTGATCAAAGGAATGGTAGGGGACATTGATATAGATTATGAGGCCGTGTGCGAGGCAAAGAGTATTTTGGAAATGACCGCCCGGGTAAGCGGCAGAGGCAAGGATGTCATCAAAATCAATGAAAAGTGCACTCTGCTGGGCGAGGATTCGCGCGGGGTCCTGACAACCAACATCGCGGTACGCGACCAGGCGCAGGCCTTTATTAAAAACACGCTTATCGCCAAAGCCGCCGGGGCCCGCGGGCATGTCGATTGTAAAGAGATTATCCAGGATCAAGGGGTGGCAAAAGCGATTCCGGTTGTGGAAGTACACCATCCCAAGGCGCATGTCACTCATGAAGCGGCCATCGGCAGCGTGGATTCAAAACAGCTGGAGACTCTTATGTCCCGCGGATTGAGTGAAAATGACGCAACGGATTTAATTATTGAAGGATTATTGAGCCCTTAACCCGGATGTTTCATGAAGCTTATACGGCGCCGGTGCTTGTCACCGAGCGGATAGCGGGATACATCCGGCGATAAGCTCGATAGCGTTCTTGCATCAAATCCGAGGTTTCCCGCTGCGGGGCGATTATTTTGTCGGTTTTCACAACTTCGCCGCACGCGGCATCCACCGAGCCCCATCTTCTTGCGCCGACGCCCGCGAGAATCGCCGCTCCGAAAGCCGCGCCTTCTTCGGCTTTGACGGTCTCCACTTCCCGGCCGTATACGTCCGCCTGAATCTGCCTCCACAGGGACGACCTGGCGCCGCCGCCGCCGAGCCGGATTTGTTTCACGGGAACGCCCAACTCCGCAAAAATAGTGAACGAGTCTTTCAGGCTGAAGGCCACTCCCTCGAGTATGGCGCGGATCACATGCCCCCTCGTATGCACCGCCGCCAGACCCACCAGAGCGCCGCGCGCATTTGGATCGATATGAGGGGTGCGCTCGCCCATCAGATAGGGAGCCCACAGCAGGCCGTCCGATCCCGCCGGCGCCCGGGAGGCTTCTTCCGTCAGCCGTTCATAGGCATCCCGTCCGTCCTCGGCGCCCGCGCCGAAGCGGTCTCGAAACCATCGCAGAGAAAGCCCGGCGGCTTGCGTCACTCCCATCACGTGCCATCGTCCGGGCACTGCGTGGCAGAAAGTATGCAGCCGCCCCCCGGGATCCAGCGCAGGGCGGTCGGTTGCCGCAAACACCACGCCGGAGGTTCCTATGGTGGCGCTCACGGCGCCGGGCGCAACTATTCCCATGCCGGTAGCCCCCGCCGCCTGGTCACCGGCACCGGCGACTGTCGGCGTTCCCGCTTTCAGCCCCGTTGCCGCCGCGCCCTCAGCGCTCACTTTTCCGCATATTTCCTGGGATTCGTACAATTGCGGCAGCATCGACTCGTCGATTTCCGCGGACTGGAGGATCTCAGCGGACCAGCGGCGTTTCGCCACGTCCAAAAGGAGCGTCCCCGAAGCGTCGGCGACATCAGTGGCCCGTTCTCCGGTCAGCCGGAAGCGAACGTAATCCTTGGGAAGCATGACGAAACGGACGCGCTTCCAGTTTTCGGGCTCCTTTTCTCGAACCCATAAAAACTTGGTCAGGGTGAAATTGGGGAGCGCCGGATTGCAGACAAGCCGGATTAAACGGTCCGCTCCCACTTTTTGGGTGAAATCCCGGCATTGCTTTTCAGTGCGGACATCGCACCAGATAAGAGCCGGACGAACGATGCCATGCCCCGCGTCCAGCATTACGGCTCCATGCATCTGGCCTGAGAATCCGACGCACTCGATCCGATCTCCGCTCAGGTTTGCATTTTCCAGAGCCCTGCGCACAGCCAGCCCGCATGCGCGCCACCAGTCTTCCGGATTTTGTTCCGCCCAGCCGATTTCGGGCGAGGCGAACGCCTGGTGTTCCTCCGTAGCGGATCCGGCCACGGTTCCCTTTTCATCGAGAATCAACGCCCGTGTCCCGCCGGTGCCGACATCAATTCCGAGAAAATACATATTTTGTCCTCCGGAATCTCCCGATCGCAAGCAACCAAAATGCCGCATCCGCCGGATGCCGCCGCAACCGGGATTGGCATCGTCCGATTTCAATAAATTGCTTACCGTGCATGTTGACGGGGTGCTATAGTACCACGCGTTCGCCGGATTTCAACCTGCGCCGGCCGTCATGGAGGATACTCTATGAAGCCCCTGATCCAGGCCTGCAGAAACTCATTAAAAGCCGTTTTTCTGCCGTTCCTGCTATGCGCCGCCGCGGTTTCTTTGCTCTCGCAGGAACCGCTCCCTTATCGGGACTCGAAGCTGCCGACTGAACATAGGATTGCGGACTTATTGGCGCGCATGACTCTCGAGGAGAAGGTCGCCCAGCTCACAAGCGCGATGGAAAGGACCGTAAACGCGGCGGATCCCAAATCCTCGTTTGTGGATTCCAAGGGATCCTTTTTGCCGGAACGGGCGGCGGAATTAATGAAAGACGGCATTGGCCAGATAGCGCGGCCCAGCGGAATGCGGGGCCCGGGCGAAATGGCCGAGTTCACCAACGCCGTCCAGAAATGGTTCCGGGACAATACGCGGCTTGGCATTCCGGTTCTTTTCCACGAAGAATGCCTGCACGGCCACGCCGCTCAAAAAGGAACTTCCTTCCCCCAAGCTCTAGCATTGGCTTCGACCTGGGATCCGGAAATTGTGGAAGCCGTCTTCTCCGCTACGGCTCGAGAAGTGCGGGCTCGCGGATCCCAGCAGTGTTTGACCCCGGTGCTGGATCTGGCGCGCGATCCCCGGTGGGGCCGGACGGAAGAAACCTACGGAGAGGATCCCTATCTCGCATCGCTCATCGCAGTTGCCGCAGTCAAGGGCTTTCAGGGCGCCGGCCCATGCATTGACAAGTCCCACGTGATCGCCACCGCTAAGCACTTCGCTGTTCATGGACAGCCGGAAGGAGGGAAGAACACGGCTCCGGGGAATTATTCGGAGCGCATCTTGCGCGAGTATTTCCTGAAGCCTTTTGAAGCGGCGGTTCGCGAAGCGGGAATCCATAGCGTCATGGCCTCGTATAACGAGATCGACGGCATTCCGGCGCACGGCAATCCATACATCCTGAACGATATCCTGAGGCAGGAATGGGGGTTTGAAGGCATCGTCGTCTCGGACTACTTCGGGATCAGACAACTGAGGTCGAAGCATTCCGTCGTGGGGACCGACGAAGAGGCCGCCAAGCTTGCGCTGGAAGCAGGCGTCGACATCGAGCTGCCCTATGCCGAGGTAAACCACCATCTGCTGGACATGGTAAAGCAGGGGAAGTTGTCTGAATCCTATGTAGACCGCGCCGTATGCCGCATCCTGCGCGCAAAATTTCTGGCCGGACTTTTCGATGATCCTTTCGTCGATCCGCGCGAGGCGGAAAAAATAACCAACAGCGAAGCGCACCGGCGGCTGGCCCTGCAAGCGGCTCACAGGGCCGTAATCCTTCTTAAAAATGAAGGGAATTTGCTTCCGCTTAGGGCGGCGGATTACAAAAGGATTGCCGTTATCGGTCCCAACGCAGCCGAAGTGCATCTCGGCGGCTACAGCGGCATGCCTGGGCGGGGAGTGAGCATTCTGCGGGGAATCAGGGAAAAGGCTGCGGCGGCGGGCATTGAGATTTTGTACGCCGAGGGCGTCAAAATCACCGAAACAAAAGCGGATTCGGAAACCTTCCCGACTTGGCAGGATAGAGCCGTTCTTGCCGATGCCGCGTCGAACGCAAAACGCATCCGGGAAGCTGTTCAAGCTGCCGACAAATCCGACCTTATCATTCTTGCGCTGGGCGGGAATGAGCAGACGTGCCGCGAAGCTTGGGGACCGAACCATTTGGGAGACCGAAGCAGCCTGGATTTGCTCGGCAACCAGGACGACTTGGCCAGAGCGATGGTCGCTCTGAAAAAGCCGATCGTGGTGTTTCTGATTCACGGCCGGCCGAATTCAATCAATTACGTGGCGGAAAACGTTCCCGCCATCCTTGAAGGGTGGTACCTGGGACAGGAAACCGGAACGGCCGTCGCCGATGTTCTTTTCGGCGATTATAATCCGGGAGGCAAGCTGCCCCTATCGGTGCCCCGCTCCGCAGGCCAGCTGCCGGCATACTATAATCGAAAACCTTCGGCCCAGCTTCAGTACGTGGATTCAACCGATACGCCCCTGTTTCCTTTCGGCTGGGGCCTCAGCTACACCGCTTTCAAGTATGGAGATATTTCCCTGACGCCCGATACCATCGGACCGGGCGGAAAGACCAGGGTTTCTGTTGAAGTCGCCAATTCCGGCGCCGTGCGCGGCGATGAAGTCGTGCAGTTGTATATCCGCGATGAAGTCAGCTCGGTCACGCGGCCGATCAAGGAACTGAAAGGATTCCGGCGCATCACGCTCGATCCCGGGGAGTCCAAAACGGTGGAGTTCATCCTGGGCCCCGAGGAGCTTTCTTTCCTTGGCCGCGACATGCGGAGAATCGTGGAACCCGGGACTTTCAAGATCATGGCGGGAGGCAATTCGGCAGATCTTATAGAAACCACATTGAACGTAGCTGCCCGATAAAGCGGGCCGGAGTCTTTCGTTATGACCTGCAAGCCTTTGAGCTTGGAAAACCGCACGGCGGTCGTGATCGGCGGCACGACGGGCATCGGGAAAGCCTTGAGCCTCGGTCTTGCGGAAGCAGGCGCCGACGTGATTGCTTCCGCGCGGCATATGGAGCAGATCCAGTCCGTCTCGGCGGAAATTGAGGAGCGCGGACGGCGGACCTTGCGCAGACAATGCGACGTCACCGATGCCGCTTCCATCGAATCCCTGCTCAAGGCGGCCATCGGGGCTTTCGGCAAGGTCGACATCCTGATTAACTGCGCCGGGAAAACAAAACGCGTTCCTACGCTTGAGATGGGAGAGCAGGACTGGAACGAGATATTGGAAACCAATTTTACCGGCACCCTGCGCGCTTGCACCATTTTCGGCCGCCACATGATCGAGCAGCGGTACGGCCGGATCATCAACATTGCGTCCTTGGCTTCGTTCCTCGGTTTTTTTGAGGTCGCGGCCTACGCCGTGAGCAAGGCGGCCGTGGCGTCCCTTACCAAATCGCTCGCCGTAGAGTGGGGCGCCTACGGGGTTTGCGTGAACGCGATAGCCCCGGGCGTTTTTCGCACTCACTTAAACCAGGCGCTTCTGGACGGCACGGAACGCGGCAGGGAATTCCTGCTGCGCACGCCGATGAAGCGTTTCGGCAAAGTGGAGGAATTGGCCGGCGCGGCGGTTTTTCTGGCGTCCGAAGCGGCAAGTTTCGTCAACGGCGAGATCCTTGTCGTGGACGGCGGTTTTCTCGCAAGCGGCGTAAATCAATAGGGGCGGAAACGCCGTTCCATGGCGCAGTCGATTCCCGCGCCCGCGCAAGGCAGCTTCGGCGGCCGGGATAGGAATTTTGAGAAAATGAGTCCTGAACTGGTTCTGCACGAAGACCGCCTGTTCCCTTCGGATCCCGGCCAGCGCGCTATCGCCCGCCGCCTGTATAACGGGGTGCGGAATCTGCCGATCATCAGTCCCCACGGCCACACGGATCCCGAATGGTTTGCCGAGAATAAAGCATTTTCCGATCCCGCAACGCTGCTGATCACCCCGGATCATTATATCTACCGCATGCTTTACAGCCGCGGTGTTGCTCTCGAGTCGCTGGGAATACCCCGAACGGACGGGGGGGAGGTCGAGCGGGATCCCCGCAAAATATGGCGCCTTTTCGCACAACACTGGCATCTCTTCCGAGGCACGCCCACGCAGCTGTGGCTCCATCATGCTCTGCACGAAGTGTTCGGCGTCCGGGAGCGCCTGACGAGCGAATCCGCGGACCGCATATACGACGCCGTCTCCCATTGTCTTTCGAGCCCTGAATTCCTGCCGCGCGCGCTTTTCGAGCGTTTCCGCATTGAAGTGCTTGCCACCACCGAGTCCCCCCTGGATCCGCTCGCGCACCATCTCAAGCTGCGCCGGTCGGATTGGAAAGGCCGCATTGTTCCGACCTATCGGCCGGATCCCGTGGTGGATCCGGAATACGAGGATTTTTCCGCAAATGTCCGGCGGCTCGGTGCCATCACCGGAGAGGACTCCGAAACCTGGACCGGCTACCTGAAAGCGCTGGAGGACCGCCGCCGCTTTTTCAAATCCCTCGGCGCAACGGCCACGGACCACGGGCATGTTTCGGCCGCCACTTCCGACCTGTCGCGTTCCCAATGCGAATCCCTTTTTGAAAAAGCCGTCTCGGGGACAATATCGCCGGCGGAGGCCGAACTATTCCGGGGCCAGATGCTTATGGAAATGGCGCGCATGAGCATCGAAGACGGTCTTGTCCTGCAGCTTCATCCCGGCTCTTTTCGCAACCACAACTCGGCGATTTTCCGCGGCTTCGGCAGGGACAGGGGGGCGGACATTCCGCTGCCGACGGACTTTGTGCGCAATTTGAAGCCTCTGCTCGACCGCTACGGAAACGATTCGCGGCTGTCCATCATCCTTTTCACTCTGGACGAGTCGGCCTATTCCAGAGAACTGGCGCCGCTGGCCGGCCACTACCCGGTTTTGACCCTGGGCCCGGCCTGGTGGTTTTACGACAGCCCCGAGGGAATGCGCTTCTACCGAGAGCGGACTATGGAAACGGCCGGATTTTACAATACCGCGGGCTTTAATGACGATACGCGCGCATTCCCGTCCATACCGGCGCGCCACGATGTTGCGCGGCGAATGGATTGCGCTTTTCTTGCGCGCCTGGTTGCCGAACACCGGCTCGATGAAGATGAAGCGCGGGAAGTCGCGGTCGATCTGGCGTACCGTCTTGCCAAGCGGATATACAGGCTCTAGCAGCCCGCACGCTTGGAAGCCTCGGCTGTTTTTCGATGGTGGACGTTGAACGAAGAAGAGCCGCGCGGCCGCTTTCGCATAAACGCCTATGGCAAAAAAAATAGAAATAAAGGGATTGCGCTGGTGGATTGTCATCCTGCTTATGGGGATCACCACCATCAATTATCTTGATCGCTTGACCCTATCCGTTGCCGCTCCCGAACTTAAACGGAGCCTGGCCATCGATGAAGTCGATTTTTCCCATATCGTTATGGCCTTCCAGCTGGCCTACATGATTATGATGCCCGTCATGGGGCGCGTCCTCGATTGGCTCGGCCTGCGGCTGGGATTCACCCTCTCGATCATTACATGGTCGATCGCTCAAATGGCTACGGCAGCTGCAACGGGCTGGCGATCGTTCGCGTTGTTCCGCGCATTGCTCGGAACAACGGAGGCCGGCAACTTCCCCGGGGGGATCAAGGCCGTTTCCCAATGGTTTCGGCCGAAGGAGAGGACAGTCGCCACGGGGCTTATGAATGTGGGCGCGGGCCTGGGAGCTATTATCGCGCCCCCCCTGGTGGCCTTCCTGATACTCCGATACAGCTGGCAGTCTGCGTTTGTCGTGACCGGCGGCGTCGGCTTGGTTTGGTCCGTCTTCTGGATGCTTCTATACAGATCCCCTGAAGAGCATCCTTGGCTTTCAAAGGGAGAGCTGGACTATATCGCGGACGGCAAAGGGGAGCTTTCAGTGGAGGAAGCTCCAGACGCGAAAGGCGTGTGGAAGGTCATCCTCCCCCAGAGGAATTTCTGGGCCATCGGCATCGCCCGATTCTTTTCAGAACCCGCCTGGCAATTTTTCAGCTACTGGATCCCATTGTACCTGGCCACCGAAAGGCAGCTGGATTTGAAACAGATCGGCTACTTCGCATGGCTGCCGTTTCTTGCCGCGGACCTCGGCTCGGTATTCGGAGGCTACCTTTCGCCGTTCTTTATCAAGAGGGGGCGCATGCCCGTCATCAAGGCGCGCAAGTGCTCCGCGGCCGTGGCCGCTTTTTTGATGGTGTTCTCCGCCTTTATCGGGAAAGCGCCGTCGGTCGAATGGGCGATCTTCTTCTTCTGCATCGGGGCTTTTGCACACCAGGCCATGTCCGCGACCCTGATGACGCTGCCGGCGGATGTCTTTCCCAAAAGGACGGTCGCCACCGCAAACGGCCTGTCCGGAACAGTCGCCATATTCAGCGGCATGGTTTTCACCAAAATCGTGGGCATCGTGGCCCGGGATATCGGATACGGGCCGTTGTTTATTTCCATCGCATTTCTCGATATCATCGGTGTTTCATTTCTCTGGCGGCTGCTGCGCGAACCCAAACGCTTCGCCGCAGATAATACCGAAGAGCTTCCGCTTCAATGACGTCGAGGGCTGATTCAATGAAGTTTAAAACACTGCCGGTCTTTTTGGCTTTTTTCCTCATGGGGCTTGCCGACGCCATGGGCCCCATGTCCGACGGAGTGAGAGAGAAGTACGAAATCAGCAATGTGGCGGCGACTTTACTGCCGTTTTTTGTTTTCATCGCCTTCGCGGTATTCAGCCTCCCGGGCGGACTTTTGGCCGCCCGCATCGGAAAAAAGAAACTGCTGCTGCTGGGGCTGGGTATCAATGCGGTCGCGCTGCTGGTTCCGTCCATTGACATGCCCGATTTTGTTCTTTTGCTGGGATGCATATTTTTATTGGGCATAGGAACCACGTTCCTGCAGGTCTCGGGCAATCCCATCATGCGGGACGTCAGCCCTGAAGGGGCGTACAGCCGCAATCTCAGCCTGGCCCAGGGTATAAAGGGCATCGGCAGCACCCTGTCAACCTATTTGGTGACCGCCATGACGGGCTTTGCTTTATTCCGCGGCATGGGGTGGAGGGGAGCCTTCCCGCTGTTTTTTGTTCTCATGGTCTTGGCGTTCATCGCGGTTACGTTTTTGAAGGTCGAAGAAACCAGGGCAGCCGAGCCGCCCAGTCTGCGATCCAATCTCCGTCTTTTGAAGGAACCTGTTTTTCTTTTCGCGGTGATCGGCATTTTTCTTTACGTGGGGGCCGAATCCTGCATGGGCCGGTTTCTCAAGCCGGCGCTCCAGAGTCTCGGCATGGCCGACCGGGCCGCCGGGAAATGGGGGCCCTCTCTTTTCTTTCTATTGCTTACCCTCGGCCGCCTGCTCGGCGGCGCGGTTCTCTCGGTCATGAGCCCGCGCAGTTGTTTTCGCCTCTCGGCTCTGTTGGGCGCCGCAGGCGCCGCAATTCTTTCATCCGGGCACTCCTCCCTGGCGGTTCCGGCTGTTATCGCGGCAGGGTTGGGCTTTGCCAACATTTGGCCGATGCTCTTTTCAATCACCATAGAAAACAGACCGCAATGCGCAAACGAGCTCAGCGGTCTCATGTGCATGGCAATTTCCGGCGGCGCGCTTTTGCCGTTGCTCATGGGCTGGCTGGTCGATTTGGGATGGGGGAGCGCCTCTTTTATCGTTCCCGCCCTGTCGTTCCTCTATCTGCTGCTGCTTTCACTCAAAGGCCGGGAGAAGGTCCAGGAAGCCTGATCGATTTATTTCGCAAAAGCGCCGTCGGGAAAATCGGCATGAATCACAGCGATGACAGGCGCATCGCACGGAAGCCCGAAGATTTTTTCGGCATTCCGCCTGTATTGTCCATCACGCAGAGCTTTTCGCTTATGGAGAAGCAAACGCCGTATTGTTGCACGCATCATCTCGGAGCATGCGCCGCCATAGGGCGCTCAAAGAAGACAGCTTGAGGAAGGAATAATAGAATGATGGAAAAACCGGGAAATTGGAGTTTATGGACGGCCGAAGAAAAGCGGAAGTTCAGGCTGGATGCCTGGGTCCGCGGCGAAGGCATAAAGTTCGAAAATGCCGAGGCGCGTACGAAATATCGGGAACGGGCTCAACGGCTGCGCGATGCGTTGGAATTAAAGACGCCCGACAGGGTGCCGGTCGTCGGCCTCGGCGGCGCTTTTGTCTATCGCCGCGCCGGCGTCCCCCAGAAAGCAACCATGTACGACCGCTGGGAAGAAGCTTGCCAGGCGGCCGTCAAGTTCCAGGAAGACTTCGAGCCTGATTGCTCCTCACCGACATTCATGATGTCGGGGGATTCCATGGCATTGTTGGGACTCACCAACATGAAATGGGCCGGGTACGGACTTGCCGACGACGTGCAGTACCAGTTTGTTGAGAAGGAGCTTATGAAAGCGGAAGAATACGACCATTTTCTAGAAGATCCTTCAGACTTCGTGCTGCGGCGCTATCTTCCCCGCATGTACGCCTCATTAAAAGGACTGGAGAGGATGCCCTGGTTCGGAAGCGACGGCATTCAACTCGGCGGCAGAACCATATCCGCTTTCATGGAGCCGGAGGTCCAGGAGGCTTTGTCTATTATGAAAAGAGCGGCTGAAATGTCCGTTCTGCCCGCGAAAATCTCGATGGAATACTCGGACCGAATGAGAGAAATGGGTTATCCCAGAATGTTCATGGGATTCGGCGCCGCGCCTTTCGACGTCATCGGAGATACGATGCGGGGGACGCGCGGAATCATGACCGACGTGTACCGCTGCCCGGATAAGGTAATAAAAGCCTGCGAAAAGGTGGTACGGCTCGTATCCGCTCCGGATGTCCCCCTGGGCGAGCCGCCCCTGATCATGATGCCTCTTCACAAGGGAGACGACACCCACATATCTCTGCAGCAGTTCGAAAAGTTCTATTGGCCCACCTTCAAGCAGACCATGATGAATATGATCGAAGAAGGGTTGATTCCGGCTCCGTTTGCCGAGGGGGCTTACACCAGGCGATTGAACCACCTTACGGAGCTTCCCCCGGCTTCCGTATTGTGGCTTTTCGACCGTACGGACATGCATCGGGCAAAAGACATCCTGGGCGGCCACAGCCCCTTCATGGGCAATGTCCCCATTCCCATGATCGCGACAGGAACTCCCGGACAAGTCAAAGCCTATTGCAAAGATCTCATCGATTATTGCGGCAAGGGAGGCGGCTATATCCTCTGTTCCGGCGCCCAGCTGGACGAAGCCAGAGACGATACAGTTCGCGCAATGATTGACTCTGTAAAGGAATACGGCGTTTATCGACAGAGCTGATGTTGCAGCGGCTTGCCGGCCCGGCGCTGGCTGCGCGCTTGCGCGCACCAACGGTCCCGCACAGCGACAGATGCCTCAGCAGCCCCTGGTATAAGCACAAAACGCCGCGCGCACAGCGATCGCGAGGCAATCTCAAGGCGCGGAGGAGCCGCTCAATGCCGCAGTAGAAGCTTCATGAATCGATCGGATTAACGCGCGACCAGCTTATTGACAAGCACAACAAGATCAAGCGGAGTGCGCCCGAAGCGAACGGCGATTCTGTTCATCGGTTCGTGCTCGGACATTATTCGGGACGTCCGGAGGACATTGCCGGTCAACGACAGGGGCTCCTTCAGAAGCGGAGTCCGCAGCGTGATGCTTATTTCGCTCCCTGCGGGCGCCGGAAATTTTGACGACACCAGCGCTCCCTTTATCGAAAGGTCCACGATCACACCTTCATAGATTCCATCTCCGCAGGCAATAGTGCAATCCATGCGCGCGATGACGCGCGAATTGCTGCGCCGATCCTGCGTCTCTTTCCCGCTTAGGCCCATAACTTTGCCCTTCCTTAATGTCTTGATCGGAAGCAATCGTCAAAACATTAACCGGCATTCCTATGATTATTCCCCGAATGGCGCTTCGCGCATCCGGCGACGCCTGAAGATTAAAGCCGGGATTGCTGATGACGCCGGCCTTAACGCGGCTATTTATATCGGCGGGGCAAACACGCTTCAAAATTCTTACAAAATTATGAAATAGCTTTTTAGTTACTTACCGATATACATATTTTACCCTTTAATCTTTATAGGCAGGCCGTCAAAAAATGGATGAAACCGTAGGGCGAACCTGGGATAAATTCGTCGCCCGGCAGCCGATCATGGACAGCCGTAAGAATATAGTTGCCTACGAGCTGCTGTTTCGTTCGGGCCTTGAAAACTTTTTCGAGTCTTCATTGCCCGACCATGCATCTTCCAGCGTGCTGGTCTCCAGTTTCCTCCTTTTGGGCATCCAATCGCTCACCGGAGGCCGCAGGGCGTTTGTCAATTTCACCGAAAAACTCCTCGAGGGGGGATATGCAACTCTTCTTCCACCGGAACGTGCAGTCATTGAAATCATCGAAGACGTGCGCCCCGGGAAAGCGGTTCTGGATGCCTGCCGATACTTGAAGCAAAAAGGGTATATGCTTGCCCTGGACGATTATCCCCCCGACGGCCGGATGGCGCCGTTGCTTCCCTATGCCGACATTGTTAAAGTGGACTGGCTGCAAACACAGACGCAGGCTTGCCGACAATTGGCCGAGGAGCTTGCTCTCAAAGGGATCCACCTCCTCGCTGAAAAGATCGAGACTTATGAGCAGTATCATCAGGCCCTCGGAATGGGTTATCGTCTTTTCCAGGGATTCTTTTTCTGCCAACCGGAAATCCTTACGGGACGCGACATCCCGCTGCTTCAAACCAACAGCCTCCTGCTTCTGCACGAAGTGAACAAAGAAGAACCCGATCTCGCAGCCATCGAGCGGATTTTGCTGCGGGAACCGTCGCTCTGCTACAAACTGCTGCGGTATCTCAACTCCGCCATCTTTTATTTCCATGGCCCCATCACATCCATACGCCATGCGCTTTCGCTTCTGGGAATGCAGGAAGTGCGGAAGTGGATCTCCATCATAACTCTTGCCAGCATGGGAGAAGAAAAGCCGGATGCCCTGGTTGTCACCTCCGTGATCCGGGCAAAATTCTGTGAATCCATCGCAAGAGCCGCGGGGCAGACGCCGCATTGCACCGATTGTTTTCTGACGGGGCTTTTTTCGCTTATAGACGCCATCCTGGACAAACCCATGGAAACGCTGCTGAGCGAATTGCCTATATCGGAGGAAATACAATCTGCGCTTCTTGGGAAAGAGAGCCACTGCCTGCCGGTTCTCGATCTGGTTTGCGCTTACGAAAAAAGCGACTGGGACCGCGTTTCCATCATCGCAGGCGCGCTTAATCTGGAGGAAGCGCGAATTACGCAATCCTACATTGATTCCATCTCTTGGTTCCAAGAAATCGCCGCCGCGGATGCGCCCGCCTCTGAACCGGACGCTCGCGCGCAGCTTTTGTTGGAGACCCATTAGAGCTCTCCTCGCTGCGTCACGGGGTTTTTATCTGCGCCGGAAGTAAAAGAGAAAGAAGCTAGGAGCAAGAAGCCGGAAGTCAGGCTTTTCATGCATTTCTCCTATGCCGCCTCAAGAAGGTTGTCCGGCGCTGCCGTAGCCGCAACAACCAGCTTCCCGAGATTGTCAGTGCACCCGGTCGCCGCTCGTCTGATCAACAGCCATCGGCGAGCTGTTCCGCCTTCCGGCTTCAGTAACTCGCTGTTTTTAGCTGGACATCAGGCTCGGAGCACTTGCCGGGTTTAATTGCTGGCGCAGCCGCGCGCATCTGTGCAACCATGAGGGGACCTGGGAGCTTTGCATGAATAAAGGACCTCATCCCCTGACGCTCTTGTTCGCGTCCGTTCTCGGATTAAGTTTCCTATCCGCCTGCAACCGGACAGATGAGCCCGTTCGCATCCAGGGAGGCCTGGTATCCGGCGCGAGAGGGGCCGATCCCTCCATTAAAATATACAAGGGCATTCCATTTGCTCAGCCCCCCGTGGGCGATTTGCGCTGGAAGGAACCCCAGCCGCCGAAACCGTGGCAAGGAGTGCGGAAAGCGGACAGCCTGCCTCCCGCCTGCGTTCAGAATGTTGTAAAGTCGAGACTCCCCTGGACGGAGGAGTATATGCACCAGGGGGAAACCAGCGAGGATTGCCTCTATCTCAACATATGGACAGGGGCGGCCGCCGTAAAAGAAAAGCGCCCCGTGATGGTTTACGTTTACGGAGGAGGATTCACGGAAGGATCCAATGCAGTGGCCGTTTACGACGGCGAGGAGCTTGCCGGAATGGGGGCTGTCATCGTCGTTATGAACTATCGCCTCGGCCCCCTGGGATTTTTGGCTCATCCCGAACTCTCCGCGGAATCCGCGCATCATACCTCCGGCAACTACGGCTTGATGGACCAGGCGGCGGCGCTCAGGTGGATCCGTGACAATATCGAGGCCTTTGGAGGAGATCCGCAGCGGGTCACGGTTTTCGGCCAATCGGCTGGAGCCATGTCGGTTTCGGCACTGCTCGAGTCTCCGCAGGCCCAAGGATTGTTTGCGCGGGCGATTATTCAAAGCGGCCCGGGATTGCTTCCCCCGAGCATTTTGAGCGGAAGCGTTCCGCTGGACAAAGCGGAAGAGAACGGGGCGCGGTTTGCCGCAGCCATGGGCGCGGCCTCTCTGGCGGATTTGCGTGCAATACCGCCTGAAAAACTGATCGGCGGCGCGGGATCCGTCCGGTTCGGGACCGTTATCGACGGCTGGTTTCTCCCCGAAAAAAACTCCGATAAGGGCCCGCTCCCTTTGATCAACGGGTTTACCGCGGATGACCTTGGGGTTGACGGCGGATTCGGTTCTCCGCCGCCGGCAACCGTTGAAGCCTATGAAGGGGAAGCACGCAAGCTTTACGGGGACGAAGCGGGAGCTTTCCTTTCCCTGTATCCGGCGAATTCCGACGCAGGCGTGCCTGCGCTTCGCAAAGCGGCGGCTCAAGACCGCGCGCGGATATCGCTGTATCTGTGGGCTTCGAAACAAGCCGCCGCCGGCAGTTCCGTCTACACCTATTATTTCGACCGTGCGATCCCCTGGCCGGATCATCCCGAGTTCGGGGCGTTCCATTCCGGAGAACTGCCGTATGTTTTTAATAATCTCAAGATCTTTGACCGGCCGTGGGAAACAACCGATTACGCGATAGCGAACCAGATTTCCCGCTATTGGATCAATTTCGCCGAGCGGGGCGATCCCAACGGGCCGGGACTGCAACCATGGCCGGATTTCAATCCATCGCAGCCCGTCACCATGCGGCTCGGCGCGCGGATGGGAGCGATGCCTATCGCGGATCCGGCAGAGACGGCATTCTGGAAAAGGATTCTTGCCGCGCCTGACGGCCAATGAATCCTTTTCGGCAAGCCTTCCCGTATCGGAACGGTTATTCTCCCGCTTCGCCCGGCTTGACAACACCGCTTTTGAAAGTAGAATACGTGCGTGATTGCGAACGGAAAACGGCGGGCGACGATCAATAGGAGAACACCATGGCGGACAAGAAAGCGGATCTGGCAGGGCCGGGCATAGGAAATTACAACGATCTGGAAAAAGAGCTGCCGGAAGACTACGAGGCCCTTCTCCCTCCGATGGAGCGGATGAGGGCCGTTTACGCGATAAAGAACTACATTGAGGAAAACCTGGGCAAGGAGCTGAACCTGCAGATGGTGCGGGTTCCCTTGATTGTCGACAAGGACAGCGGCGTGAATGATTACCTGGACCGCGACGGATCGCGGACGCCGGTCGAATTCCGGTGCGGACTCGGACTCGACAAGCCCATCACGGCGCAGGTGGTGCAAGCCGCAACGAAATGGAAGCGGATGGCCCTCACACAGTTCGGCTGCGGCGTCGGAGAGGGCCTCTGCACCGATATGAGAGCGGTGCGCAAGGACTACTTTCTGGATCATGATCACAGTTCCTATGTCGACCAGTGGGACTGGGAACGGACGATAACGGCCGAGGACCGCACCCTCGATTTTCTCAAGGACGTCGTCAGAAAATTATGGAAGGTGATTTTAGGGGCGGGAAAGATGATTCAAGAGCGTTATCCGGAGCTTAAAACGGACACATATCCGGACTTCCCCGAGGACATCGAATTTATCCACGCCGAAGAAATGCTCGACCTCTATCCGGACCTTCCTCGCAAGCAGCGCGAAGCTCGAACGCTGCAGGAAAAAGCCGCGGCGCTCTTCATCATAGGCGTCGGCTGGCCGCTGAAGGACGGCTATCCTCACGAAATGCGCGCGGCCGACTACGACGACTGGGCCACCGAGACCATCGTTAAAAACGGCGAACAGTACCACGGCCTCAACGGCGATATCCTGGTTTGGAATCCCGTAACCAAGAGGCGACATGAGTTGAGCTCGATGGGGATACGCGTCACAAAGGAAACCCTGAAGCTGCAGTTAAAGATGGCCGGCCAGGAAGACTTCCTGAAGCTGCCTTATCACCGGGCTATTCTAAACGATGAAATACCGCTCAGCATCGGAGGCGGCATCGGGCAGTCGCGCACTTACATGTACCTGCTGCGCGCGGCCCATCTCGGCGAGGTGGAAGTCTCCGTCTGGCCCAAGGTGCTCAAAGATATCTGCGCAAAGAAGAATATCCATGTGCTGTAGCCGCGCTCGGAACACGGCATAGCCTAATACTCGGACAGGCTCCTAACCAAAAGAGCCCGCATAGCCCGCGATGACGGCCGAGGCGATCAAAAGCAGGAGGCCGGCCGCCAGAAGAGACCGGGTTTTTTTGCCGGTCCCCTTCCATTCTCCGAGAGTGACTCCCAAAAGCTGGCTGAAGAGGATCTGGCTCGCCATCAAAACGGCCCAGCCTATATAGGAAATGTCGCCCATCTTGGGCTCCCCCGTTTTGAAGCAAATAAACTGCGAGCACCAGATCGCGCCCGCAATGGCCGCGAAAATCAAATTCTTCGCGATGGGAGCGCTTCGGTCGACATAGTCTTTTGCCGTGCGGTTTTTCACATTCAGCAGCAGGCACCAACACAAATTCACGAGGAAGCCGCCGAAAAGCACGACAACCAGAACAGGCATTCCGGCCCAGGTTACGGAAGTCGCCGGCGGCGTTACCCGGGCGGCTTCCTGTATCGACGGGCCGCCTTGAAGGCCGAAACTCATCGCGGCGCTCATCAAACCGGAAAAGACCGCGACCAGAATTCCCTTTCGAAAATTGAATTCCGCGACCGCCTTGCTCTTCTGCTCGGCGGAAAGTTCATCCTCCTTGGACATGCCCGCCATCCCGACAAAGACAATGCCCGCCAGCGACACAACAGCCGATCCGAGGGACACCATGCCCGCGGGCGTTGTAAACATCGCCGCGACCGCCGGACCGCCTTTAAGCAAGGGCGGGACTAATGTCCCCGCCGCCGAAGTCAATCCCGCGCCCAATGCAAGTCCAAGGCCGAATCCCAAGTACCGGATCATCAGCCCCCAGGTCAATCCGCCAAAGCCCCATGCGGCGCCGCACAGCAGGCAGTATACAAGTTCATCGGCCGGCGCGTTTCGCAGCACCGACAGGACGTTCGGCGAGGCAGCAAAGGCCAGGAGCCACGGGACAACGACCAGCCCAAAAACCGCATAAACCATCCAGTAGCTTTCCCACGCCCATCCTTTCACCTTCTTAAATGGAAGATAAAAGACGGCGCCCGCCAGGCCGCCCAGCGTAAAAATCAAAATCCCCACCGGAGCATTCAGCGAGTCAACCGGAACCGCATCCATAGCGTCCTCCACGGACTGAGCCATCAATTGCGTTTGGACAAAACCGCATCCTCGTATTTCTTCACTTCGACGATCCAATTCATGCCGACGGGTACGAGTTTTTGCATGCAGTAGTAATCCCACACGGCGGCCCACGGCAGAGCCTTCATTTCCTCCAACAAAACCAGCCGTCGGGTGTAATCTCCGCTGCGCTCCGTTTTTTTCAGTTCATCGAACGGCTCCAGCAGCGCCACCAGCAGCGCTTTGATCATATTCCGCGTTCCGATCACCCAGGCCGCGACCCGATTGATGCTTGCGTCAAAATAGTCCAGCCCGATGTGAATTCTGTCCGTTTTGCCGCCGCGGATCACCTCCTTGGCAATAGCCTGAAGCTCGTCGTCCAGAATAACGACATGGTCGCTGTCCCAGCGGACCGGGCGGCTGACGTGCAGCAGCAACTGCGGGCAGAACATTAAAACGGACGAAATTTTCTCAGAGATCATTTCCGTGGGATGGAAATGCCCGGCGTCCAGGCACAGGAGTTTCTGACGCGAGGAGGCGTACCCCAGGTAAAATTCATGCGAGCCGACCGTGTAGCTTTCCGCGCCGATTCCGAACAGCTTGGACTCCAAAGCATCCAGATGGATCGTCGGATCTATTTTTTCCTCAAATATCCTATCCAAAGAAACCGCCAGCCTTTCGCGCGGGCCGCTCCGGTCCGCAGGGATGTCTTTGTATCCGTCCGGTATCCAAAAGTTCGTTACTGTCGGCGTTCCCAGCTGCCGCCCCATTTCGGCGCCGATTTTACGGCACCGGACGCCGTGTTCAATCCAGAACTCCCGGATGCCTTTATCCGAATGGCTGAGCGTAAAGCCGTCCGCCGCCTTATCGTGCGAAAAATACGTCGGATTGAAATCCAGCCCCAATTTATTGCGCTTCGCCCAATCCATCCAGCTTTGAAAATGCCGGGGTTCCACCTCGTCGCGGTCGATGAATTTCCCCCCGTTGTCCAGATAGCAAGCGTGCAGATTCACGCGGTGCCGTCCCGGAATCAAGCTGAGCGCTTTTTCCATATCGCTGCGCAGCTCGGCGATGGTGCGCGCCTTGCCCGGATAATTTCCGGTCGCCTGAATGCCGCCGCCGGAGAGCTCCGCGCCGGGCGTCTCAAAACCACCTACGTCATCGCCCTGCCAACAATGAAGGGATATCGGAATCGCCTCCAGCCGCTTTAGGGCGGCGTCGGCGTGGACCCCGTGCTCCGCATAGGCTTCTTTGGCGAATTCGTACGCCTGGGCAATATTGGCTTCATTCATGGTTTTCTCCTCTAAATAGATTTATCCGCCGGCTCCAGATAACTGAGAAACCGCCTGTATCGCGCGTCCCAACGGTCCACCGCAAACGGCTCGAATCTTTCAACCGGGAAAGAACGCTCAATAAGCTCCCGGGCCTCGGCCAGCGATCCCACGGCTCCGGCGGCAAGCATCTGCATGGCTATATTTCCAAGAGCCGTCGCCTCGGCGGGCCCCGCAACAACCGTTCGCCCGGTTGCATCCGCCGTGAACTGATTGAGCAGCCGGTTCCTTGAACCGCCCCCCATAATCCGAATCTCTTCAAACCGAATTCCCGTCAATTCCTCCAGAGAGTCAAGCACCGTTCGATACTTGAAGGCAAGGCTCTCCAATATCGCTCTTGTGTATTCCCCCGGCCCCGAGGGAACCGGCTGCTCCGTGCGGCGGCAATATTCCGCGATGGCGGAAGGCATGTCGTCCGGATTCAGGAAAGACGGGTGGTCCGGGTCGAACAGCGAAAGGAACGCGCGCCGATCGTCCGCGGCGGCCTCCATCAATTCCTCGTAGGGGAAGTCCCGCCCTGATGCGGCCCAGCTCCGCCGGCACGACTGCAGAAGCCACAGCCCGCCGATGTTCTTCAACAGGCGTATGGTCCCGCAGACGCCGCCTTCATTCGTGAAATTCAAATCGCGCGCCCTTGCCGTAATCACCGGCTCGGCCAGCTCCGCGCCCAGCAAAGACCAGGTGCCGGAGCTTAAGAAAGCGCTTTTGCCGGAGGCCCCTACCGCGGCCACCGCAGAGCCGGTGTCGTGGCAGGCCGGCGCCACCACCGGCGTCCCCTCCAAAGCAGTCGAGACGTCGCCCCGGATCCCGCCGACAACCGTTCCGGGTTGAACGATGGGCTGCAGCAGCCGCGAAGGGAGATCAAGTTCGCCCAGCAAGCCGGCGGCCCATCCGCGGCTTCGGCCATCGACCAACTGGGTGGTGGTCGCATTGGTATACTCCGATACCAGGTTGCCGCAGAGCCAATAGTTCAATAAATCCGGGATGGTCGCCAAAGCCTGGGCCGCGAGGATCGTTTTCGGAGTCAAGCGGGAAGCGGCGAATAACTGGTACAGCGTGTTGAAAGGCAGGAACTGGATGCCGGTGACTTGGTAGATTCTTTCGCGCGGAACGATTGAAAATACCGCATCCATGATTCCGTCCGTGCGCGAGTCGCGGTAATGATAGGGATTTTCGAGCAATCGGCCCTCTTCGCCCAGCAGCGCGTAATCGACGCCCCAGGTATCGACGCCGACGCTCTCGAGTTTAGGAAGAGATCCTTCTCCCAGTGCTTTTTTAACCTCATGCCACAACCGGAGTATGTCCCAATGCAGCTCCCCTCTGCAGCGGACGGGTTCGTTGGAAAAACGATAAATCTCGCTTACTTCGAGCGCACCGTTTTGAAGCCGCCCGAGAAGCGCGCGGCCGCTTTCCGCGCCGAGATCCAGTGCCAAAAAATTCACCCGCTTCCTGCCTCTCCCCGGCGCATAAATCCGGCACAAGAATTTTAAAGCAGTGCTTGTTTTATCCGCGCTTTATCGCCGCCGCCATGGCGTCGGCGGCGGCTTTTGCCACGGCTTCGACATCCGCGTCGCTGAGCGTCCTGATCGAGCTGCGACTCGGATTGCGCGCGGCCGGAGGAGCCAGCGCAATCTCGCCCGGACGCTCCTCCTGATCCGGCGGCTCGCTCCCCCCTTTTTCAAACCGGGCATCAGGCTGGCCAAGACGCTTTTTGATTTTGAGGAGATCCTCCCGCTTCTCCGGCGGTATCTTCACGTACGGGACTCCGAGCTGCCGGCTTATCAACAGCGTCCAGCAATAGGTTTCGAGGTTCTCCGCATACCATTCGGCATGGGTGGGAGTATCGGCCCAACAGACAATTCCGTGATTCCCGAGCAGAATGGCGTTATGGTTTTTCACGAAAGGCAGAACGGTTTCCGCAAATTTTTTGGTGCCGGGAGTTTCATAGGGCGTGACGGCAACGCTGCCGACGAACACGTCAAACTCCGGAATGACCGGCGTGGGGGGCACGCAGCCTGTAACCGCGTATGCCGTGGCATGCGGAGGATGGCAATGCACCACGGCCTTTGCCTGGGGCACCGCCTTAAAAATTTCGAGATGAAGATAAATCTCGCTGGTTCGTCGCAAGGGCCCCGCGATTTGGTTTCCATCAAGGTCAACCAGACAGAGATCTTCCGGTCTAAGATCCGCCTTGCTTAACAGCGTGGGCGTGCAAATCACCGCATTGCCGCCGATGCGGCAGGATATATTTCCTCCGTTGCCGTCCACGTAACTGCGCTCCCAAAGCTTGCGGCCGACTGCGCAAATTTCCTCTTTTACGGATCTCGCGTTGGATGAATAAAACAGGCCGGCCGTTTCCTCAGGAAAATCGTTGAGAGCGTGCGAATCAGCGCCCGGCTTTAAGCCGTCGGCAGGCAAAGCGATTTCCAAGGCATGAAGCACGCGCTCAAGAGCACCGTGAACCTGCGGGATCACATGCGAGCGGACGACATCGCCGCCGAGCGATTTTACGGCCGCCGCGCCGGCCTCCACGGCCGCACTCACCGCGCATGGGTCCCCGGCAATGAACGCCGTACATTGATCGCCGCCGATTTGTTTCCATCCCTTGAATTCGACGCTTGCGGCCTTCAACATGGCGTCCGCCGCCTGAACCAGCATCACGAAACCCTTCGTTTCAATCATTCCCAAAGCTTGCTTCATTATGAATCACCTCGCCGCCCGGATTAATCCGTCCCGGCAACCGAAATATTATGCTATTTTAAATCCAATGAGAGCCATTTTATCCTCGGCGAAAGGATTGTTCCATGAAACGCTTCCTGGTTCTTTTAGCTGTGGTTTTTTTGTCCGCTTCCCAGGCTGCTTCGCAACAAGAGGGGCAATGCATGGTTTGCCACAAGCTTGTGTCTCCCGGTCTGTACAATCAATGGCACGAATCGCAGCACGCTGTTCACGGCGTGAGCTGTGTGGACTGCCACGGCGCCCAGCAAGGCGAAGAGGATGCTTTTGAGCATCACGGAGCCTTTATCGCCACGCTTGTAACTCCCCGCGATTGCGGACGCTGCCATACCAAGGAAGCCCGCGAAGTCCAGAATTCCTATCACGCCTCCGCCGGAGAGATTCTGCATTCGCAGGACGCGTATCTCGCCCACATAGCCGGCGGGCAGCCGGCAGCCGTCGCCGGCTGCGAAAACTGCCACGGCGCCCGCATTGTCATCGATCCCCATTCGCCCAACAGGCTTTCGAAAAAATCGTGGCCCAACTCCGGCATCGGGCGCATAAATCCCGACGGATCTAAAGGATCCTGCAGCGCCTGCCATACCCGCCATAATTTTACGAAGTCCCAGGCCCGCCAGCCGGAAAGCTGCTCCAAATGCCATCTCGGCCCCGATCATCCCCAAAAGGAGATCTACGAGGAGTCCAAACACGGCAATACCTATTACACAAATGTCAAAAAAATGAACTTGGATGCCGATCCGTGGGTGGTCGGGAAGGATTATTATGCCGCTCCAACCTGCGCGACCTGCCATATGTCCGCGACCTCCGTTCTGAAATCATCGCACGACGTCGGAGACAGAATCAGCTGGACCCTGCGGCCCGCGGTTTCCGTCCACAAGGATAATTGGCTCGCCAAGCGCGAGAATATGTTCACCGTCTGCCAATCATGCCATGGAAGCTCCTTTGCCAAGGGACATTATTACCAGTACGATGCCCTGGTTCGGCTCTATAACGGCAAGTTCGCGGAACCGGCGGCGGAGATCATGAAGCTTATCAGGGCTCAGAAGCTTCTGGAGAATCCGGCGGAATTCGGCAATAAAATAGAGTGGACCTATTATGAATTATGGCATCACGAAGGACGGCGGGCGCGGCACGGCGCGGCCATGATGGGTCCGGACTACACCTGGTGGCATGGCATTTATGAAGTCGCCCAGCATTTTTATTTCAAATTCCTTCCGGAGGCGCGCGCATTCAACGATCCGAAAGTAAACGCGGCCATTGAAAAGCTTTTGAAAGAAGATCCCATGCATCAATGGCTGTCGCGCGATACCGAAACTCTTAAAAAAGCAATTCGCTCCGGCGACTTGCAGAAACAATACGACAAACTGTTCCAACAGGACTGACAACCCCGTGTGGAAAACCTATTGGAAATTCATCCGCGCCCTGGCGGTCAACCGTTTGGGAAAAATCGGCGTCCTTTTGGCTGCGTTGTCTTTTGTCATTTTCCTTCTACTCGAAGCCGCCCGTATCGCCGGCATCCTAAGGAGCGCCCGCATAGGATTGATGACTTACATGGCGTTGCCGGCGCTCTTTATCATTGGATTGCTGCTTATTCCTTTAGGATGGGACCTGCTCCGGCGGCGGACCGGCGGGACGGTTTTACAGCTTCTCAACCGGAAGTTTGACAGCTCCGAACTGGAGGGCGGCTTTTTCGGTTCCAAGCTGGTTCTCAAGGCGGGCTTCCTCACGCTGGTCGGCCTCTTGTTCGTGATATTTGCGGGCGCCCGGATGCTTTCATTTATGGACCAGCCGCGTTTCTGCGGAACCGCGTGCCACAGCGTCATGAACCCTGAATGGGTGACTTTCCAGCAATCGCCCCACGCCAGTATTCGCTGTGTGGATTGCCATGTGGGAGAGGGCGTCGATGCGCTGGTAAAGAGCAAATTAAACGGGCTTTGGGAAATCCTATCCGTGACATTGGACCTTCTGGAACGTCCGATTCCGACGCCTATTCACCAGCTGCGCCCGGCCCGCGAAACTTGCGAGAAATGCCACTGGCCGGATAAGTTTTATGGGACCCGGCTGAAGACCTACACTCGCTATCGCACGGACGAAGCGTCGACGCCAAGCTATACAACGTTAATGCTGAAGATCGATACGGGGAAGAAAGGCGAAAAAGCCGGGATTCACTGGCACATCGGCCCCACAAATCAGATCCGCTATTCTTCGGTGGACGATGAACGCGAAAAAATAATCCGCGTTGAAGTCCTTGAGCGCAGCGCCGTCCGCAAGCGTTTCTATAATTCCGAATTGGCCGGCGCCGACGGCGGGCTCGACAACGACATGCGCGTCATGGACTGCGTGGATTGCCACAATCGCGCGACCCATATTTATGAGGATCCCGAGCAGGCGCTGGATGAGCGGATCTCCGCGGAACGGGTCGGCCGGAATCTGCCCTTTATCAAGAGAGAAGCGCTCAGGGTCCTCACCAATGATTATCCCGATAAGGAAGCGGCAATGGCGGCCGTTGAAAGGCAGATCAAAAGCTTCTACCGCCGCTATTATCCGGAGCTGGCGGCATCGGAAGCGGCAAATATCGAGACATCCATCCGGACGCTGCAATCGATATACGGGCGCAACATTCACCCGGAAATGAATATTGAATGGGGAAGCTACTCCAATCACATCAACCATGATAAAAACGGAGGCTGTTTCCGCTGCCATAATGAAAACATGGTGTCCGACGACGGGGAACATATCTCCTATGAATGCACGTCCTGCCACTCCTTCCTGGCCTACGGTGAATCCGATCCCCTGAAGTACCTCATGCCGGTCCGGACTCGCGACCGCGAATCCGAAATGCACCGGTATTTGCGCGAAGAATTTCTAGACGGCTACGCCAAATACCGCGCGCGGCCGAGAATCCGAATCCACCCGAATTGTCTGTTGTTTCTCCGTCAAAGGCCGTGTTCGATAAGACGGCTTACTTAACGCTTAAAACCAGAGAAGCGCTGTTAACCGGACGCGGTTCGCAGGAGTAGGAGGGAAGTTCCATCAGTTTGGCCACGGAACTGGGCACCAGGCTGTAATAAAGCGTCGCCGATATGTTTACTTGCTGCGCGGAAAGCTCCTTGGGAACATTCCATGTATAGGTTTCCACTTTGGTTTCCATCGGCCCTATGCGATAGTCGATTTCGTTGTTTTTCGCCGTGAACCATTGGCAAATGGTCATCCGGCCCTGCGGATCGAAATACGGCCGCCGGAAAATGCGGGATCCGTCAGGCACGTCCCCGTCGCGGAGAACTCCTTTATATCCGGGCGCGTCCATGATTTCTCCCATGGCCTGGTAGGCGAGGGCGTTGGAATCAGCGATGGTGAACTCTTCGCCGGGGAACCCTTTCTTATCAACGGGAATGCGATAGACGCGGCCCTCATGGTCCTTTCCTTGGACCTCCAGCCACAGCATCCTTTCTTCAGAGGATCCCGAGGGGATAAAGTGCCCGGCTTTGCCGTTATAAAGCACGGCCCGGATTACGACTTTGGACCCAGCCTTCACTTCGCTTTTGTCTGCGTATAGCGCTAGGTCTACGCTTCCTTTCAACTTTTGGCTGAAATGGGGGCCGTGAAATACATGATGGGCGATATCGTCCCTTTGTTTTCCGCCGACGGACGATTTGCCCGGAGCATGGTGCATATGGCAATCCTGGCACCTGATCCCCTGCCCGGCGTACGGACTCGCCTTCCATTCCCGATAGGTTTCCTTAACCCAGGCGCCGTAAGGACTTTTCTCGTCATGGCAGGTGGCGCACAACTCGGGGCTCGCCGTAAAAGCCGAATATTCTGTTTCGTGAAACCGCGATTCTGCGTCCTTGCGGACCCCGTATTTTGTTTTGCCGGGATTTACCGTATAGCTGAAGTTGAAAGGCTCTTTTCCCGAGGACCCCGTCATGCTGTGGCACACGTCGCAGCTGACCCCCTCGTTGACACGGGTGCCTGCGGCGGGCGGCTTCGGCGGGATGTCGCCGGTCAAAAAAGCGAGCGGTCCGTGGCAAGCAATGCAATCCGATTTAACTCCGGCGACTTTTTCGAGCTTGAACGCATGGGGCAAAGCCAGCTTGAAATACTCTGCGTCATCCCACGGATGAGTAAAGGATTGGGACATCAGGCTCTGTTGCCACTCCTGATAAATTTCCTTGTGACAGGCGCCGCATTGCATCGGTTTGCTGAAATCGTCGTAGGCAAAGTCCGCCTTTTCCGCAGCCTGCCAGGAAGGCAGGCCTATAAAAATCAAGGCGGCCGCCAAACCGAATGACAGCCATGTCCTTTTCATAATCCCCCTCCAAGGCTTGACCCGCATTATTCATGAACCTTCTGCCGCGGTTCGCGGAATAAGCGGTTTAATCGATTCGCACCGCATCCCCGTAATGAGGAACGAGCACCGACAACCCTTTTTCTCTGGCGAGAAATTCTCCGTACTTCGCCGCCGCTTCTTCCTCGCCGTGGGTGATGAATACGCGTTTCGGATTTGGCGTGATCGCGGAAAGCCATCTGACGAGCTCGTCCCTGTCCGCATGGCCGGAGAATCCGCCGATCTGGGCGATACGGGCACGGACGTCGTGATTGCGGCCGAAAATGCGGACGCTTTTGGCTCCGTCAAGAATATGCCGGCCGAGGGTGCCGATGGCCTGATAGCCGACAAACAGGATGGTGGATTCCGGCCGTTCAATGTTGTTGGAAATATGATGCTTGATGCGGCCGCCCGTGGCCATGCCGGAGCCGGCGATGATCATGGAACTCTTTTTGAGGTAGTTGAGGCGCTTGGATTCGTCCGTAGTCTCGACCATCTTGAGGCCGGGGAAATCAAAGGGGGATCGGCCGGTTTTCAGAAAGTCCCTCATTTCCTTATCGAAGAGATACTCGTGGCGCTTGAATACCTCGGTAATCCGGATGGCCATCGGACTGTCCAGATAGACGTCGAGAGGTCCGATGCGGCCCTTTATGAGCAGATCATTCAAATAGTAAAGGATCTCCTGCGCGCGCTGCAGGGCGAAGCTGGGGACGATGAGGTGGCCTCCGGCTTTAACCGTGCTTGTGACGATCTCGGCAAGCTCTTCGCCGACATCGCGGCCGTCCCTATGGTTTCGATCTCCATAGGTGGACTCGGTGACTACGTAGTCGGGGCTGTGAAAAGTATGGGGATCTTCCAACATGGGCCGGTCCCAGCGGCCGATATCCCCTGAAAAGATGATGCTGCGTTCATCCACGCCTTCTCTAATGACGATCTTGATCATGGAGGAGCCGAGAACATGGCCTGCATCATGGAATGTCGCTGTGACCCCTTCCGCGACAGCGACCGGAACGTCGTAATCAACGGTCTCGAAGAAAGGGAAAGTCCGCTCGGCGTCTTCAGAAGTATAAAGAGGAACTTCCGGGTGCGGACCCCGGCGGCCTTCACGAAGGTGCCGTTTCTTCTTGTAGGCGGCGTCTTCTTCCTGGAGTTTTGCGGAATCCAGGAGGATTATTTTGGCGATGTCCCCTGTTGCGGGGGTGCAGATAATACGGCCTCTGAATCCCTCCGCCACCAGCTTTGGAAGCATTCCGCAATGGTCCAGATGGGCGTGTGTGACGAGAACAGCGGCGAGCTCCGATGGCGGAACGCGGAACTTTTCCCAGTTCCGATGCCGGAAGTCCCTTTCCTGATGCATGCCGCAGTCGACAAGGAATCGTACGTTTTCGGTTTCTAAGAGGTAGCGGGAGCCCGTCACGTTGCGGGCGGCGCCGCAGAAAGTCAGTGTTATGCTCATGTCTCTATCCTTTGCGGCGCCCATCATAGCACAGCAACGCGCCGAAACCTAAAAATGGGCGATGCGCGGAGGGAGACACGCCGACTCAATGCTTGCCTGCGCCGTCAACGGAAGAAAAACACGCCGGTCCCATCAAAAGGGGCAGTATGTTTCACATAGGAATTGGGAAATATCAGAAACGTTTGCGCTGCTGCCTGATGCCGCTTGCCTCAGGTTCACCAGGCATATGGGGCACATGGTGACGATGCGGTCCCCCACGGCGGTCAGCTGTTCCACGCGCTGCTTGGCGATTCTGTGTGCCTCGCTCGGGAACAGAGTTTCAACAGGGCCGCCGCAGCAGAATGTATTGCGGCCCGAATACTCCAAATCAGGAAGCCCGGCGCCGGCTTTGCGCAGCAAATCCCGAGGCTGCTCCACCATATCCTCATAACGCGCATAGACGCAGGAATCATGCACGACCACGTCGGCGTCCAGCTTGCGCAACGTGCTTAATTTGCGTTCCGCAAGAACTTCAATATAGCTTTGCACTTGCAGATTAAAATCCTCGACCGTCGACGGGAAAACGCTTCTGAGCATATTTGTGGTGTGCGGATCCACCGTTATCACGCGCTTCACATTATGCTTTTTGAACAGTTGATGGACCTTGAGCGCATGTTCCTTGAAAGCGGCCATGATTCCTTCGTCGTAAGCCAGCGTCCCCAGATAGAGTTCCTCGTCGTACAAATAACCGAAATCAACGTCGGCCGCTCTCAGAAGGAGGGCGATCTTGCGGAGCAATTCGTTGAATTCCGCCTCATCCTTTGAAGACACCATCAAAGGCGTCAACATTGAAAAATCGGCGATCTTGTTCGCAGCCCGCCCTATTCCGGAGAGGCGGGTGATCGAGGAATTCTCAAACCGAGCCGTTAATTTCCCAAGGGCGAGAAGGGAAGGCATCAACTGATACATGTGGCCCGTATATATAATCGTTCTGCCGCCGACGGGGATATCCAGTCCTTTAGCCCAAGCCGTCAGCGCCCGCGAGGGAAGCGGTAAAATACTCCCCCGCTTTCTCAGATTATCCGCCAGTATTCCCAGAATCGTTCCAGTCGGTAAAGGCATAGCTAAGTCTCTAAACTATATAACTTCCTATTGATATAACAGCGAAGGCATCTCACATTATCAGCGATGTGCACTTTCGCAGGGCAGTTTTCTTCGCACATTTTGCAGAGCAGACATGAAAAGACAGTCTCCGTGTTCTCTAAAATCTTGTCTTCCAAGCCAAGCAGTGCGTAACGAAACAAGCGCCTGGGAAGGAGATTGAATCCGACCGGGCAAACCGCGGTGCAAACTCCGCAGTGCATGCAGGCGGAAGCGTTGAAATCTTCGGAACACTTCATTTCATCCAGAAACGATGAGTTTACTTTTGCCATGGTGGCTTTCTATTCCTTTTCCTTTGCCTGGTAAAAGCAGTAACCGTTTTCGTCCGGGTCCCCTTTTTCCTCCACAAGCCCGTATCTCCACATCCCCATTATCCACATCGTCACTTCGCGGGAAGGGGCTCCGAGAGTTTGCGCAATTTCCGGGATGGTCATTGCTTTTTTGTTGATGATAGAGAGGATGGCGTCTTTCATGACCATTTCATCTCTCATGATTTCGGAAATCTCGCGGTTTGTCTGATTAGTGCTCATCGTATCTTCCTACGCTAATGCATCGATTGTCGCCGTGATCTGCTTATCCGTGTAACCCTTCAGATCAATGGCATCCTGGGGGCAGACCGGGATACAGGCCCCTCCGCCTTTGCATAGACTGCTGTCTATCCGGGCAACTTCCTTGTCTCCGGCGGCAATCTTCGTTATGGCATCATACTGGCAGGCGGCGACGCATTCGCCGCACCAGGTGCATTTTTCAGCATCCACTTCGGCGATAAAAGGATCGAGATCGACATAACCTTTCATCAATAACCCGGCGCTCTTGGAAGCGGCGGATAAGGCCGACGCAACACTTTCGGGCAGATTCTTTGGCCCCTGCGCGGTTCCGGCGATAAAAATTCCATCCACGACCGTTTCCACCGGCCTGAGCTTGGGATGGATTTCATTAAAGAAGCCGTCCTTGCCCACCGGCAATTTCAGAACATCGATGAGTTCTTCATTCTTTCTCGGAACCATGCCGACAACGAGCACCACCATATCGGCGGGAATCTCCACATCCTCACCCGATAGAAGCCGATCCGATACGGTGACGCAAAGCTTTCCGTTCGCGCGTTTGACCACAGGCGGTTTATCCGGCTCGTAACAGAGGAACGCGGATCCTTTGGCGCACGCTTCGTCGTAAAGCAGTTCATATTGGCCGTAGGTCCGCATATCCCGATAAAGGTGGAACTGATGTATGTCCGGATCCGCCTTGTGAGCGCATAGCGCCGTGTGCACGGTGGTCGTACAGCAGTATCTGGAGCAGTAAAGGTTTTTCCCTCCTTCATTGGGATTCTGCCTGCTTCCAACACAGTAGATATAGACGATGTCCTTAACGCGGCGGCCGTTATACATGATGGCGCCGTCGGATTTATCGATTAATTCGCGAAATTCCGGGAGCAACAGAACTCCCTCTTCGCCGTAGCCGTATTCCCCTTTGGCCGGCTGGTAAACCTCAAATCCGGTGGTAACGACGATGGCTCCCACATTCAGCTGCAACGAGTCGTTGTCCGGCAGTTTTATTTTTACGGCGAAATTGCCGATGCTGCCTTTCTTTTCCACGACCTCCGCGTTGGTAAAAACGGTTACGTTTTCGTTCCCGCTTATTTGTTCCTTCAGTTTTCCGATGATTTCGAATCCCAGCTTGTCGTGTGGGAACATTCTTCCCCACTTTGCCGTCCAACCGCCGACTTGCCCTGTTTTTTCAACAACAAACACATGCAATCCGAGATCGGCCAACGCCAAAGCGGAGCGCAATCCGGCGACTCCTCCCCCGACGACAAGCACCTTGGGAGTGGTCTCCATCCTAAAACTGCTGAGAGGTTCGCTGTTGCGGCATCGGGCGATACCCGCCCTGACAAGATGGATGCCTTTTTCGGTAGCGTGCTCGCGTTCCGCCCGATGAACCCAGGAGCATTGTTCCCTCAAATTAACCTGCACATACATATAGGGATTGAGCCCCGCCCGTTCAGCCGCGCCCCTGAACGTATACAGATGGAGCTTAGGAGAGCAGGAAGCAACCACCATGCCGTCCAGCTTTTCGGAATTGATATCGTCGATGATTTCTTGCTGCGCGGCGTCGGAACAGGTGAACATGCTCGTTTTGGCGAGAACGACTCCCTCTTCGTTCTTGACCGCATCCCGCACTTTCTCCACGTCTACATAGTCCGAAATGTTTCCGCCGCAATGGCAGATGTAAACGCCTATCCGTCTTTGATTCATCTATTCGCTCTCATTCTTTCCACGTATATGGCGGCCTGCACCGCCGCGGCTCCTGCATGGGCGATGGTATCGGGAATATCGCGCGCAGCCGTGGCCGAGCCGGCGGCAAAAACGCCTTCAATACTTGTCTGTCCCGGGTTGACATCCGCCTGTGTTTCCCGGACCCAGCCGCCCTCATCCGTTTCAAGGGCTTCGCTTTTAAAGACCCCAACGGCGCTGGTATCGGGAAGCAGTCCCACAGACAGAACAACCAGATCGTGCTCCGCCTGTTTCAAGCTTCCTTCTCCGCCGATGTCCTCGTAATGGACGATGAGATTGCCCCCTTTGGTTTCTTCTATCCTGGCGACTCTGCCCTTCGTCATATTGACTCCCATCGCTTTCGACTGTTCGTAAAACTCGTCGTAACCCTTGCCGAAGGCGCGGATGTCGATATAGTAAATGGTAACTTCCGCGAGAGGGAGCGCTCCCATAATAAGCTGCGCCTGTTTGAGGGAATACATGCAGCATACCCTCGAACACTGGCGATTATTTACGGTGTAATCGCGAGAACCGGTGCAAAGCACGTAGGCGATGTTATCCGGCATTTTGCCGTCCGACGGGCGAAGCACCCGGTTATAGGGACGCGTCGGGGCCAGGATACGATCCATCTGCATGGCCGTGATCACATTCGGATAGCGCCCGTAACCGTAAGGTTTTTTCAGGGATGCGTCAAAAAGCTGAAATCCCGTCGAGATGATCACGCTGCCGGCTTCTGCGATTTCCTCTTTATCCTGCATATCGAATTCAATGGCATTCGCGGGACAGGCGCGGACGCACTCGCCGCATTCCGAACAGGATCCGCAGTCAAGGCATCGCGAGGCATTATAACGGGCATCTTCTTCGCTTAGCGTGGATTCGACCTCGGCAAAACTCCGCGACCGCTCAGCGGCCGGCAACAGCGCCGCCGCCCTGGACGGCTTCAAAGAAATCGACTTCCAGCGCGCGATAACCGATTCCCTGTCCACAGCGGGCAAAGGCTCGAAATAGGCGTCCTCCAGAGGCTCTCCCCGCATCTGCCGGTCCATGAAAAAAGCCGCTCTTTTACCCTGGCCGATTGCGTCGATAATCATAGACGGTCCGGTAACATTGTCCCCGCCGGCAAAAACCGAGGGCATTGAAGTTTCCAGCGTTTTTTCATTTACCTTGATGGTTCCATTGCGATTCAATTCAAGCTCGCCGCGAAACGGCGAAGTCGTCGGCTTGAGCCCGATAGCCTTAACGACGATATCCGCCGCAGTGAGCTGTTCCGAACCTTCAATCGGCACCGGACGGGGCCGGCCTCCGGCATCCGGTTCGCCCAATTTCATCGACAAGCTTTCCACCCCCACCAGCCGTCCATCTATGCCGATGAAACGATTGGGATTCCTGAGCGTACGAAGCTCCATCCCTTCTTCCAATCCGGCCTCTACTTCCCAGGAATGAGCGGGCATTTCCGCCCGGCTGCGCCGGTACTCCACAATGACTTTCCGGGCTCCCAAACGGATCGCCACCCTGGCCGGATCCATACAGGCATTCCCTCCTCCGACCAGGAGTACGGTCTTCCCCTTAACATGGGACATTTTTCCTTCAAACGCCGCCTTGAGGAAAGACATGCAATCCATGACCCCTTCCAAGTCTTCGCCGGGCAGGGACATCCTCTGCGGTTCCCAGGCGCCGACCGCCACAAAAACGGAGTCAAACCCTTGCTCCTGCAAATCTTTCAAAGAGCTAACAGGAGAATTGGTGCGGATAGCAACCCCAAGAGCGGTAATGTTTTTGATATCTCTATCCAGCACACGCTTCGGCAGCCTGTATTCCGGGATTCCGTACCGCAACACGCCGCCCGCATGCTCCTGCGATTCGAAAATGGTAACTTGATATCCGCGCCTCGCCAGATGGTAAGCGGCCGAAAGCCCGGCCGGGCCCGATCCCACAACGGCCACCTTCTTGTCCAGGCGCTTTTCGGGGATTCCGTACTCCGGTTCCGGATGCCGTTGATAGTAATAGTCCACCATGAAACGTTTGATGGCCCGGATGGAGACCGTGCCGTCCAGAGCGGCGCGCGTGCAGTTTTGCTCGCATGGCGCGTAACAAGCCCTGCTTAGAGTGCCGGGGAGCGGCGCGTCTTCCATGTGAAGGCGGAATCCCTCCTCGTATTTTCCGCTTCGGACCAGGGAGACAAAACCATGGGCCTTGACTCCCGCCGGACAGGCAAAAGTGCACGGCGAGGTACCCTGCCGGTCCAGGATTGCTTTTTTCGGCACCGCCTGGGAGTATGGGATATAGGCCGCGCGCCGAGCCACCAATTGGAAATTAAACTGGTCGGGGACGGCAACCGTACAGGCTTCTTCGCACTTTGAACACCCGGTGCATGCCGACGGATTCACATAAGTCGGCTTCTTGCGAATTTTTATGATAAATTCCCCGTTCGCCCTTTTGGCTATCTCTTTGACTTCCGAATAAGTCAGGGTCGTAATGTTCGGGTGGTGGCTGGTGGCCGCCATTTTGGGCGTGGAAATGCAACTCGCGCAATCCAGCGTGGGGAAAACCTTGCTTAGAAGCACCATTTTGCCCCCGATACTGGCATCTTTTTCCACCAGCAACACCTGATACCCCATATCTCCCAAAGTCAGAGCCGACTCCATGCCGGCTATGCCTCCGCCGACGATTAGCATGTCATGCTTCATTAGATTTTTCCTTCGCGTCGGCTTCGAGAAGCCTTAACGAGTTCTTAAAATTTTCCATATGGGATACAAAAGACTCCGCGCAAACAGAACAAATGGCCGCCATTTTAACCCGCTGCGCGCTGTGTCCATTTTCTTCAAGAAGCTTTTGCGCCCTTTGCGTCAAGGCGGCCGTCCGTTCGGTGCAGTCCTGGGTATACACGCAATCGCTTCCATCCGCCGCAATGAACACGCCGTCGAATCCCGCATTTACAGCGCGGAGGACCCAACTCGGCTTTATGCTGCTTGAACAACGCAACGGTATGACAAACACCGAAGGCGAATAATGCAAGTGAGAGCTTCCGGCTAAATCAATCCCGGGATCCGAAATTGTCTCCGTCGAGAACACAAGGATCTTGGGATCTTTCCCCTCGCTCTTTTCCCCTTCCGCCATTACTTTCCTTTCTTTACGAATATTCGCGAATAACCTGCTTCCTCGATGGCTCCCAAATATTCATGGCCGACCTTTTTGGCCCATAGGGGGATATCCCTCTTAGTGCTCGCATCGGAAGAGAGCACTTCCATAACGCCCCCCACGGGAACCGCGGCGATGGATCGTTTTGCTTCCAGCAAAGGCCCCGGGCAAGCAGTCCCCCGGGCATCAACTTTTTGGGCGACTGTCAGACTTGCAAGTTCTTGTGTGTCCATGATGACTCTCCATTTCTTTTAATGGATTAAAGGTTTTTTTACGCTTTTTTTACGTACTGTAATGAATTACGCCGTATGCATGCCACACGTTGAATTAGGTGAAGGTTAAGACAGTATCCGCCTGCATCGCGCCGTTCACAAAAGTCGCCACTCCGCCGCATTCGATTCCGGGGATGAGATCTTCTTCGGTGCAATTGACAATGGGAAATGCCGCAGAACAGGCAATCATCCTAACGCCGCCTTCCTGGAGAATCTTGATGTACTCCGGAAGAGTTTTGGCCGCGCCCATCAGGGTAATATGCTCGGCGCCGCCTTTTCTTATAATGTTCAATCCATGCATGGTGAAGAACATCGTCACTTCCACATCCAACGCCAGCGCTCCCGCAGCTAACATGAAAGGAGGGAACGCTCTTTGGGGATTGTCCGAACCGCAAAAAATCCATAATGTTTCTGCCATGTATTCTCTCCAAGTCTTGGAATTACGAGTCGGCGGACGCTTTTTCTCTGCCTGACTCCTTCCTTATTTTCGTGCCGCCGCGCGCTTTTTGGGTCTGCCGGAGCACCCATAAACGATCCCTCTTTCTCCTGGGATGATCCGCGCGCAGCAACGCGATCAAGCTTCGCACAAGCGTCGGCCGAACGATGTAGTAACAGCGCAATGAGCCGGAAATGCAAAAATCCACCAATTGCGCTTTTCGCAAAGCCGCCATATGTTGTGAGAAGTGAGGCTGAACCACGGGAACCAAGCTGTTGAGATCCTTGACGCATCTGGGGCTTTCGCTCAACGAGTTGAGAATCATCAGTCGAACAGGATGAGAAATCAAGCGAAGCAATTCAGCGGGTTCGCGCCATTGATCAACTGGAACCGTCGAATGGATCACTTCTTCCATATCTTTTCCATACATATTATCTAATATAAGACTGCGATTATATAATATTTTTTTAATAAGCCAAGAAAATTTTTCGGGCGCCTCATTCCAAAGAATCGGGCCCCATGAATCACGAAACCCGCCGCGCGCGCCCGCGCGCTTGCGCTTCGCGAATTTCCCGCGGCGGCCGAAATTTCGGAATCAAGGGAGCCGGGCCTTTTTTTATGCGGCCTGGGCGGGGCCGATAGGGGCCCCGCCGGCCTTGGGGCCCGTCGTTAAAGCGGATTATTCACGGGGGCCGAGGTTAAAAGGAAATTATTTTATCGGCTTCGCTGATTTCCTCATGCACGCTGATCGCCGATCCATCCAAAGTGCCTTCCACCATATCCTCCCCGCTCAGGCCGCGAGCCTTAATACAGGGCCCGCAATAAATAACTTTCCCTCCGTCGGAAAGGAAACTATCCATCAACGTATTCAATGGGAGCCTTTCGTCGGCGTGGACCGTTTCCGCGTATCCTTTTTTTGCCAGCAAACTGGCATCTCCCAAGAGAATGATGACGACATCGTTTTCCATGGACAGGGCAACGTTGGCAAGCGTGAAACCTATGATGGCATCCTCAGCGCGATCGCCGGCGCCCGTTAAAATATACAGGAACTTCTGTTTTTGATCCGACATATGTTTCCTCCAGGGCGGGCATTATGTCTCATGCAACGCGGAATTGACAACCTCTTATGTCCTGAAGAGGCAAATGATGCCCGCGCGGCGGTCCCATTAACCCGGATGATTCACGAGGATTCGCGGCCGGGCGGCGCAGGGCGATGGAATCAATCCACGGCGGGAATAGGGAGCAATGGAGCACTTCTCTCTTTTATCATTTTTGTCGAAAGTGTAGAGTGAACGGATTTGATATCGGAGGCGCAAGAAAACCAAACCCGCATTTGTGACAAGCATGAACGATACGCGCACTCGAAAAGCAAACAACCATTCCGGGCGATTCCTGTGCCTGGCCGCACCCGCGCTGACCGCGTTATTATGGGCGGCGGCCGCCTTCGCGACCGACAGCCGCCCCGTTCATATAGTGTCCGCAGGAGACACGCTTTCCGAGATCGCCGAACGCCACGGCATTACGGTGGCAAATCTGAGGGAATGGAACGGCCTGAGGTCGGACCGCATATTGAGGGGACAGCGCCTCTTTTTGGCGGCCGAGCCGGATGGCGGAACCGTGCCCGCGGACGATTCGCAGAATGAGGATGATACGGATGCGGCCGGTATGCCGAGCGGACCGGCTGCCTATACGGTGCGTTCCGGAGACACTCTCGGCGACATCGCCCGCGCACACAGCCTGCCGATCAACACGATTAAGGACATCAACGAGTTAGAGGGCGACCGGATTTATCCGGGCCAGGTGCTTCGGCTTCGAGATCCCAAGCCGTCCGCAGCGGGCGCAGGCGAAGCATCGCCCGCGGATGAAGCCTTCCAGGAAGACTACATCGTTCAGCGCGGGGATACGCTTTCGCACATCGCACAGCGATTCGACGTCAGCATTTCCCTATTGAAGCGCCTGAACAGCATGCGCGGGAGCCGCATATACGCGGGCCAAAAGCTCAAGCTGCGGCCCGCAACCGGACGCGACCGCGGATTCCACATTGTTCTGAGCGGCGAAACCCTGTCCGAGATCGCCGAATGCTACGGCATCCCCGTGAAAACGCTGCAGGAGATCAACGGCATTGAAGGGAGCGCTATATTCGCCGGCCAGCGGCTTCTCCTTCGCGCCGTCTCCAAAACGGTACACATTGTGGAGCCGGGCGATGCCTTATCGGAGATCGCCCAAACGTATGGAATGCGCGTGACTGAATTGATGGCCCTCAACGGCCTTAAATCCAGCCGCATTTATCCCGGGCAGGAGTTGAAGCTTTCCGATCCCGCGGCCGGCCGCTTGACGACATATACGGTCTGCCCCGGAGATTCGCTCATTGAGATTGCGCAGCTGCACCGCATGACCCTGCCTGAATTGAGGAATCTGAACGATATCCGCGGATCCGTGATCCATCCGGGGCAGATACTCAAGGTCCGGCCGATTCTCGGCCGGGGAGAGCATCCGCTTCCTCTTCTGACCCCTGAAGAGATTGATTGGTCCGCATTCAACGTTGCCCTTGCGGACATGCCTCGGCTCGATTGCGGCAACGGGCCGTATTACGGCTACGCCCCCCGCGTCGGCGAGCAGAACGGGTGCGATTACCTGGAGGAAAGTCCTTCGCGGCCTCTCACCTGTTACCGCCGCGCCCGCCGGCTATTTGAAGCGTTTGAGCGGGAAGTCGAGGCCATAGGCCGCCTCAGCCGGAAGCTTGAAGGATGGCATATCGTACTGGATCCCGGCCACGGCGGAATCGATCCGGGCACCATTACAAGGACCACGGACGGGACGGGAAAACCCGTTTACGTCGTCGAAGACGAGTACGTTTACGACATTACCTTGCGCGTCTACGTTCTGTTGAAGCTGCACGGAGCGAATGTGACACTCACGATTCTCAGCCCCAACCACCTCATCCGCCGCTCGGATCCGCCGACGCAGACGTTCGTCCATCAACGCGACGAAGTTTACAACAGCGAAACGCTCAACCGCAAAAACGGCGATAAGCAATGGCCGATAGGGGGGCGCCGGGGCCTGGAAGCCAGGGTCCGGCTTGCCCGGGAAGCTTTCAGGAATGTACCCTCAAGCCGCCGAATTTTTCTGTCCATCCACGCCGACAACAGCCCGAATACGCCGAACGTCCCGGTGGTGCTTTATTATTCCAGCTCGAAATACACCGACCGCAAGTCCCGCAGCTTCGCCCGCGCCCTGCTGCCGGCTTTGGGGGCGGGAGCCCAAATCCGAGCACAGCGCCTGGCGGTTTTACGGGACAACCCGGCTTCGTATAAAGTTCTGGTGGAAATACGGAACATGGTCCATCCGGACCACTCATGGGCTCTGCGGTTCGAAGAACTGAGACAGCGCGACGCCGAGAAAATCGTCCGAGGATTATTGGATTGGGTCTCGCGGTAAAGAACCGCTTGAGGCCGGCCCGCTGGGAACCACCAGCAGCGGTCCTATCGCCAGCTGCATCACGCTGATTGTCGTGCTGCTGAAGAACTCTCCCATGACCGTCGATTTGGACTCCGCCCCCATGACGATGAGGTCGGGTTTCAAGCTTTTTGCCGCTTCGGCGATCGTTTTCGCGGCGTTGCCGCGGTGATGAATTTCTTCAATGCTGCAGCCTTTGCCGGTCTCTTCGTCCACAAGGGGGCAGTCCGGCGGTTCGTTTTCATGTTCGATGACATGGAGTACGGTCAGGCGCGCTTTCAGCGATTTGCTGATTTGGGCCGCATAGTCGAGCGCGTTCCTTCCGGGACCGGACAGGTTCATAGGACAAAGGATATGCCCAATGGGAGCATCCGACGGAGGATTGCGTACGGCCAATACAGGAAGGGAACCGCGCCGGATCACTTGCTCCGTAACCGATCCCATCCACAGCCGCTGCAAGCCCCGATAGCCGTGCATTCCCATAAGGATCATGCCGATGGGGTCCTTTTGGGACGTCCTGAGAATTGCCTCGACCGGCGAGCCTTCCGCAATTTCCGTTTGGGGCGCAAATCCGAGCGTAGGCTCGCTCTGCCTGCGAACGTGATCCTCCGCGACCCGCTCCAATCTTTTTAACTCGCCCTTAAGGGTGTCCAGCTGCCCGCTCGAAAAATAGGGAGGCAGGTCCAATTGATGCGCGTGGAGAACAAGCACATCGGATCCGAGGCGATCGTGAAAATAGCGCGCATAGCGGAGCGCCGATTCCGATGCAGCACTCAAATCGGTCGGGACCAAAATTTTCCGCGGCGGGAATTCATACGGCGCATTCATCTTTTGGGCTCCTTATGAATGTCCCGTTTGAGGCGGCGTGAAACGACGCAGTTCGCGGCGCCGCATCCTATAAAAAAGAATCGGCACTGTCAGCGGCGCGAGCAGCAGAGAAGCGACTTCCCCGGCCATCAAGGAGATCGCCAGCCCTTGGAATATCGGGTCGAAAAGAATCACGGCGGATCCGACCACGACTGCGGCGGCGGTAAGCATAATCGGACGAAACCGGACTTCGCCTGCGTCCACGACAGCCTCGGCGAGAGAAGCGCCCATGTTCAGGCGCAGCTCGATGAAATCTACCAGGATGATCGAATTCCGCACCACAATACCCGCTCCGGCGATAAAGCCGATCATTGAAGTTGCCGTGAAAAACGCCCCCATCGCCCAGTGTGCGGGAAGTATGCCCACAAGAGAAAACGGGATGACCGCCATGATGACCAGCGGCGTCTTGAAGCTCTGGAACCAGGCGACCACCAGGATATAAATCAGGATTAAGGCGGGAACGAAGGCCAAGCCGAGATCCCGGAAAACTTCGTAGGTGATATGCCATTCGCCGTCCCATTTCATTGCAAGCCGGTCCGTAAACGAGGGCTGGCGGGCCGTGTAGGTTTTCAGGCGGTATCCTTCGGGAAGGCGCAGATCCTTTATTCTCTTGTTCATGCTCAAGATCGGATAAACCGGACTCTCCTCGCGCCCCGCAACGTCCGCGGTGACATAAACCACGGGCATCAAGTTCTTGTGATAGATGTTTCTTTCCCGCGTTGATTCTTCCCAGGAACCCAATTCTCCCAGCGGCACCAGATTCCCGGCTGCCGATGGGACCCGCAGCTCGTTCAAGCTTTCGATCCCGGAACGTTCCGAGAGCGGCAACCTTACAATGAGCGGGACATCCTCCGCTTCTGATTCCAGGTGCAGAAGACCCGCTTGCGACCCCCCGATTCCCAATGACAGAGCTTGCTGCGCTTCTCTAAGCGAAACGCCCGCCATGGAGGCCTTGAGACGGTCCAAGTGAAATACCATTTCCGGCTGCCGATCTTCGACGTACCAGTCCACGTCTACGACGCCCGGAGTCTGCTCCAGCATTTTGCGAAACTCTGCGGCCAGTTCAATCTGGCGCTCGTAATCGGGACCGTAGATTTCGGCTACCAGGGTTTGGAGCACGGGGGGGCCGGGAGGCACTTCGGCCACCTTCATGCGAACGCCGTACCGCGCCGCTACCGGCTTCAGAATATCCCTGACCTTGCGCGCAATTGCGTGGCTCTGGTCTGAACGTTCCCCTTTGGGCGTCAAATTAACCTGAATGTCCGCCACGTTTTCGCCTCCGCGCATGTAATACTGGCGCACAAGACCATTGAAGTTGAATGGGGACGCCGTCCCGATGTAGGTTTCGTAATCGGTGATGCCGGGGATTTTGTTCAGTTCTGCGGCCAGCGCGCGGGTTGCCGCCGCAGTCTGTTCCAGACTTGTCCCTTCCGGCATATCCACGACAATCTGGAACTCGCTCTTGTTGTCGAACGGGAGCATTTTTACCACAACGAGCTTGAAATAGAAGGTGCTCAGGGCTGCAAGCACCAGAAACCACGCAATTCCCAGAAAAATCAGCTGATTCTTGTTGCTGGAGAGAAGTTTGCTCATAAACCAGCGATATAGGCGCGTTGTACGCTGCTCCGCATCTTCTGCTTCCTGCTTTCCCCGCGTTCCGCGCAGCATGAGCTGGGCGGCCCAGGGAGTGATCAAAAACGATACCAGTAGCGAAAAGATCATAGCGGCCGAGGCGCCGACAGGAATCGGACGCATATAAGGGCCCATCAGCCCCGTGACCATTGCCATCGGCAGGATGGCCGCGATGACCGTGAATGTCGCCAGGATGGTTGGATTCCCGACTTCATCGACTGCTTCCACAACGACTTGAGGGAAAGACCGGTTTCGGTTCTGCGGCATGCGCCTGTGGCGGACGATGTTTTCGATCACAACGATGGCATTGTCCACCAGAATTCCTATGGAAAAGATGAGCGCAAACAAGGTGATGCGGTTGAGCGTGTAGCCGTAAATGAAAAATACCACCAGGGTCAGCGCAAGAGTCACGGGAATCGCCACGGCAACAATTCCGGCTTCCCGGAGACCCAGGGTCAGCCAGATCAGAAGCGTGACGGAAAGCACGGCAATCATCATATGAAGCAGCAGCTCGTTGGACTTTTCCGATGCCGTTTCTCCGTAGTTTCGCGTGACTGTCATCTGAAGCCCCGCGGGGAAATTCCGCGCTCGGTAGCGTTCCGCCTTTTCCAGAACAGTCTCCGAAAGGACGACGGCGTTTTTGCCTTTGCGCTTGGCGAACGTGATCGTTACCGCCGGCGCAAGATCGCCGCCGATGGCGCTTTCCGATTGCGGCGGCCGGTTTGCCGAGTCCTGGATCTCCTTGATCGATGCGGCCGGCCCCGGAGAAAAAAATACATAATCCGCCGGCTCTTCGGGGCCGTCGGTTATTTTGGCCACATCGCGCAGATAGATGGGCGCATTGCTTTGCAACCCCACCACGACATTTCCAAAATCTTCGGCATTTTTGAAAAAACCGTCGAAGCGCACGGAGAAAGCTTTATTTGCCTGTGTGATGATGCCGGCATGAACTTCGCTGTTCTCCGTCTGCAAAATTCCCTGCAGTCTCGAAACGGGGATGCCGTACGACGCCATCCTGGCCGGGTCCGGCTCGACAAGCATCGTTCGCCGCTGTCCTCCTATGATCTGAATCGCGGATATGTCGCGGATTTGCTGGAGGTCGTTACGGAGCTCCGCCGCGGCGCGCCTGAGCTGGAAGCCGTCCACCTCATCGCTCCAAAGAGTCAGGGCCAAAAAAGGGACATCATCGATCGATCTCGGCTTTATCAGCGGCTGCGAGGCTCCCGGCGGAATGAGGTCGAAGTTGGCGAACATTTTCTGGTTGAGCTGTACGATGCTTTCTTCCTCATCCTCCCCCACGTAGAAGCGGACCGTGGCCAGACTCCTCCCGGGCCTTGAGGCGCTGTAGACATATTCCACACCCGGGATTTCCCACAGCAGCCGCTCCATAGGCATGCTGATGCGCGTTTCCACTTCCTTGGCGGATGCTCCGGGGAAGGAGACCATCACGTCAATCATGGGGACTATGATTTGCGGCTCCTCCTCCCGGGGGAGCATAAATACGGCCGCGCTTCCCAGAATGATGGACGCCAAAAGCAAAAGGACCGTGAGTTTCGAGTGAATGAAAGAGCTGGCCAATCTGCCTGCGATCAGCGGTTTGCCCATTGCCAAATCTCCGATGCCCGGGCGGCTTTTCGCCGCCGTCCCGGCTTTAATGCCTCGCTGCTACGTGAATTCCGTCAACAACGTGTCGGCTCAAATTCATAATGATGTCTTCCCCGGCCTCGACGCCGGAAAGGACCTCCGCGCGATCGGAATCATAGGAAGCGGTTTTAACTAGCCGGAATCGAGCCCTGGATCCGTCGTCGACCACGAAAACTCCCGCGAGCTGACCGGTGGTTCGAACGGCTCGATGCGGAACAAGAACGGCCTCTCGATCTCCCACCGGAACCTCGACCTTGACAAAATGCCCGCTGGGCAGCGCAAAGCCCGCCGGAAGATCCAGTTTGAATTGAACGCTGTGCGTCGCGGGATTGGACACCGGAACGATTTCCGAGACTCGGCCCTCACAGCATGCCGCCGAATCCGCGGATCGGACGCACAGGTTCATGCCAATCCGCAGGCTGCCCGCATGCGCGGTCGGCAGATCCGCCAGGGCTTGCGGGTTCCCTATCGATTCGATGGCCACCAGAGGGTTTCCGGGGAAAACTGCGGTCCCCGCATCCGCGGAGCGCTCGACGATCCTGCCGGACTCAGGGGCTTTTATCCGGGTCCAACTCATCACCACCTCCGCGCGGAGCAATTGGGCCCGGGCCTGCTCAAGCTTGGCTTCCACCTGGCGGATGCGGCCCTCGGCCGCGGCAACCATCGATTCGCGGGAAGCCAGTTCCGCGGCGCTTGCAAGGCGCCGCGCCGCGACCTCGTCCATTTCCTGCAGCGAAACGGACTTGGACTCCAAAAGCTTTTGATACCGGACGTAGGTCTGTTCGGCCAGGCGGGCGGCCGCTTTCGTCGCCGACCGTGTCTCCACCGCCGCCTCGTGGCCCTTCTGTGCTTCCGTCAGCGCTGCTTGCGCTTCTTCAACCGCGGCCTGCGCGGCTGCTTTTTGGCTCTCCGGCTCCCGGGCGTCCAGAGAAACCAGCAGCTGCCCGGTCCTCACGATGTCTCCCTCTCGGACATGCATTTCCCGAACGAATCCGTTGATCTGCGAAGAGAGGGAGATGCGGTGGCTCGCCTGCACGATTCCGGGCGCATCCAGGATGAGTGGAACCTTTTCGTAGCGAACCGTAGTGACGGTTACCGGCACCGGTTCGGATTCTCCGGGCAGCCCCCTGGAATGAGCCTGCCGGTCGCTGCAGCCCAGCTGCAGCGCCGGCCAAGAAAGAAGCAAGAGAAGCAAAACTTGATGTCTCATATCCATATTCCTCTCTCCATACCGGACGCTGTCCGAGAATGAATCTCCGGGTCCGTCATCGCCCGATTTCTTCGCTACTTCAAATTCATGGACTCCGACGCAGGGCTCAAGATCCCTGCGGCATACTCCATCTGCGCGTAACTCACCCGCTGCCGGTAGATAGCCTCAGCCAACGCGGTGCGCGCGGCACTGCGTTCAGTCTCCACCGAAAGAAGATCGGTCATCGTGGCCAGCCCTGCTTCGTAACGGTTCTTTAGAATTCGAACGCCTTCTTCGCTCTGGGCTTCGGCCGCCTCGGCGGCGGCAACCTGCTGCTCTGCGGAACGGCACTGGATCAACGCGTTGTGGATTTCAAGCGCCATGCCGGACTCCATCGCCTTAGCCTGAAGCTTCCGTTGCAGGAGGCGCTTCCCGGCCGCATCGCGCCGCGCTGCGTCTGCGCCGCCCGCGAACAGGTTCCATTGAAGAGTGACGCCGGCAGCCCAGTTGTCGGCCCCGTAGTCACTTAAAGAGGGGTTGTCCATTTCCCACGTGCCGTATCCGGATATCAGCGGCAGAAATTCTTTCCTGCGGGCCCGGACCTCCGTTTCCGCCGCCTGCACCGCCGTCAGGAGACTCGCGTAATCGGGGCGGTGTCTTTTTTGTTCTTCGACAAGAATTTCCTCCGGCGGCAGGGGAATGCTCCGCGGCATCAGCGGGATCGTTTCGCCGACCGGGTTCCCCAGTTCATTTGCCATAAGGCGGTTGAGCTGAGCTTCGGCGCTTTTGAGACGGCCTTGCGCTTCGATTTCCTGCTGCCTTGCCGCGGCCAGGTATACCCGGCTGCGCAGCAGATCCGCTTCGACGGCTGTTCCGCTGTCCACGTGAGCTTGAGCCCGGCCTTCAATCGCTTCGGCGGATCGAAGCGCCAGGCGCGCCGTCTCAAGCGAAGCACGCGCAAGGGAAACGCCATAATAGCTTTTGAATACATCCAGCAAAACGCGCAGCCTGGTTGCTTCGTAGGAAAGGTCGGCTATTTTTACGCCCGCTTCCGCCTGGTCTCTCCGGCTGCCTGTCCGGCCGAAATCCCAGATCATCTGCTGCACCGTCACACGGGTCTGCAGGTTATCCTCCGCAGACGGCGAGTTCAGAGCCGGCAGGGCAAAATGATCGGAGGTGAACCGGTTTTGTGTCAGCAGCGTGCTGAAAACAAAAACAGGATTATTGCCTGCGAGATAGGACTGTTCAAAATCCAGGCGCGGCAGATATCCGGCCGCGGCCGCCCTGAAATCCAAACGCGCCGCCTCCCCCTCCGGCTGTACTGCGGCAAGTTCCGGATTGCGCTCAAGGGCCCGGGATACCGCTTCGGCCAATGACAACGTCTGTCCTGCCGCATGCGGAAGGGGCAGCAATATCGCCGTGATGCTCAGGATCAAGTTTCTACAATTCCGCGACCAAGGATGCATAGCGCCACCGAAAAAGATAATTTGGATTCTATTTTCGAGAAATTTTGACTTAACGGCGGATCATCGAAGCAAGCTTCTCTTCCTCTTTCAAACGGCGGTACAGAATCTTGCGCATCAGCGCGCAGGTTTTGTGAATTTCGGGATCGGTGATGTGGTACAACTGCTGCCTTCCGTCCCGCCTCGATTCCACGATTCCCGCATGGACCAGCAGTGACATATGCTTGGATAGGTTTGCCTTGGACACTTCAAACTCCGCGATCAAATCGCAGGCGGAGGCTTCTTCGGCATTGAGCCGGTCCACAATGGCAAGCCTGAGCGGATGAGCCAGGGCCTTGCAAATCCTGCATTGCATTTCAAGGATCCTATGCTGAGCCGTTTTCTCCGCCTGCAAAGGTTTCATTATTTCTCTATTTCATTGTTGCGCAATAAAGAAACTGTTTATACGACGCACGGCCCCGCATGTCAACCGAAAATTTTGCGCCGCCATGGAATCGATGGATGCATCTTTCGCGTTAACCCGGATTATGCATGAGGATTCGCATCGACGCGGAGTAGACGGGCACGGATGCAACGCGCGAGACCGAGATCACCGCAGGCGCACTCGACGGTACGTCGAGGAGCTCGATGGAGCGCAACGCCGTAAGCATACCTGGATGAGCCGCCGGAGCAGAAGCCTCATAGATTATCCGGGTGAACCGCCCGCCGTTTTCCCGCGAAAACGCTCCTGCCGGGAATTATCTTGATTGTAAGTCCGTCGAATCCCTATCATATAAATTATTGCCCCCCTAAGAGCCTGTCCGCATCTCAGAAAGGAGATTTTATGGCGGAAGAAATGGAAGTCGGTTGCGCCCGTCCGACGGGCGGACCGGTCGGCGAACAACCTTCAGAAATGCCAACGCCCGCAACTCAATCCGAAAAGGAGAGCAAGCCTATGATTCAAGTCGGCAAAAAAGCACCGGATTTCATCGCCCCAGCCTATCAAAAGGGCAAATTCATTTCCGTAAAGCTCTCAGAATATCTCGGCAAATGGGTTCTGCTTTGTTTCTATCCCGGCGATTTCACGTTTGTATGAGCGACCGAGATTTCGGCGGTCGCCGAAAAATATCCGGAGTTCCAGAAACTCGGCGTCGAAGTGCTCTCCATGAGCATCGACAGCATTTATGTGCATAAAATGTGGGACGATAACGAGCTGTCCAAAATGGTAAACGGAGGCGTCCCCTTTGCGATGCTTTCCGACGCAGGGGGGAGGGTAGGCAAGGTATATGGAATCTATGATGAGGACGCCGGCGTGGAAACCCGGGGCCGTTTTATTATAGATCCCGACGGCATCGTCCAAGGCTTCGAGGTATTGACTCCGTCCGTCGGCCGGAATATCAACGAATCCTTCCGCCAGGTGCAGGCTTTTCAGACGGTGAGAAACAGCAAGGGCAAGGAAGCAACCCCCTCGGGCTGGAAACCGGGCAAACCGACACTCAAACCGGGTCCGGATTTGGTGGGCAAAGTTTGGGAAGTTTGGAAAACAAAAATGGCCTTCGACTGATTTTCCCCGGTTTTGCCGCGGCAGGGCGAATGAAGGCATTCGCCCTGCCCTCTACCGCATTTTCCGCCGGCAGATCCGCAATGCGATTTACGGCCGCAGACGCTACTTGGATCCGGCTTTCGGCACTTCCGTTCCCAGGTAGCTGTTGCTTTCGAAATAGCGAAACCAATCCAAATCAACGAGGAGCGCATGATGCTTTTGAACCGCTTCAATGCTCGGGAAGGACTCAACGCCCCAGCCTAAATACTGTTCCGACTCCCACCCGGAAAAGCACATGATGATTTCCTTGCCGCCCACTTTTTTAAGCCCTTGGGCAAGCTGATTTTTAATTTTGGTTTTTTTCTGTTCGGAAAGCTGATACCAGGCTTCGGTCGGTTTAAACATAAAGTTCTTGTAAATTGCGCGTGCCATAGCTGGTCTCCTTTTTATTGGACGATTGGTGAACGTTTGCATATATGTTAACAGCCCGTGGTAAAAGTACAACGGGCTGTTAAGCCGGATTATTTTCGAGGATTCCTGGCGAGGCGGCAAACATGCCTGGATCCGCCGACGCCATAGAAGCTTTTTGAATAACCCGCACTAAGGCCTGATTTATTTTCGGCGTTTGAATCCTTCGACGATGTCGTCCATATTGGCGCCGCGCCGGAGAAGCTTGATGCGGACAAATCCCGCCTCAGACAGGCCGGATTTGATTTCTTTATAGGTGTACGTGCCGCCGCCCGAGGTCGCCGCCAGCATATTGACGGCAAAGATCGCACCGCTCCTGGGATAAGTCCGGTCCGGATCCATAACGTGATCTCGAATCAGCACCCGCCCTCCCGGAATCAGCGCTCGGTAAACCTTTTGGTACAGTTCCAAATTCTCTTCGAGGCTGTTGGAATGGATGACGGCCGACAATAAGGCGAGGTCGTGGCCGCCCGGGAGTTCATCCTTATGATAACTTCCCCCGACCAGATTCACGCGGTCGATCAGGCGTTCCCGGCTCAGCCGTTCTCGGGCCATTTCGAGAACTTCCGGAAGGTCGAACACCGTCGCTTTCATGCCGGGCGCCGCGCGGAGGAATGCGATTGTATAAGTTGCGGACGCACCTCCTACATCCAGCAGATTTTTTGATGCGCCGGCATTGACCGAGGCCGCAATTTGCCCCGCGAGGGGCGCTGCGACCACGTTCATGGCGCCGATAAAAGCGCGAAGTTCCTCGGCATTGCGGAAGAAGCGGGATTTTGCTTCCGCCGGAGGGGCGCCCTTTGCAATGGCCGTAAGGCGGGACCATCGCTTCCATAGCGACGCCATGTGCAGAACCATGGGCAGAATCGATTCCTCGGAATCGTCCGCGAGCAGGCGCGAAACGGGACGAATGCATTGGTACCTTCGTCTCCGCTTGGATAAAAGCCCCATGGCCGCGACCGCGTCGAGCAGAACAGACAGGGCGCGGACATCGCCGCCGATTTGGTCCGCGACTTCTTGTGCGGACAGCGGCGCTGGATTAAGAATTGTGAAAAGATTCAACTCGGCGGCGCAATGAAGAATCTTGCTTTCCATAAATCCCTGCGCTGTTTCCAGGATCTCTCCCGCGATGCTTTTGCTCGCCGTACTCTTTTTCGTTTTTGCCCCATCCCGTCGCCGCAATGCTTTGCTCCCGTGAAAGCTCCTTCGTTTAAGTCCTATCCGTTTCTTTTTTCGTTCGTTGGCCATATTTCCTCCTCAACTTGAGCCGGGGGTGGCTGCGGCCTGTTCGGGTTGCAGGACCGGATGTTGCAATAAACAACGCGCTCAGGAACGCGCTTTCCGTGATTCGGACGGTCTGCGCCAAAGGGGGAAGCATTCAATACTCCGGGCCTCGGCAGGCATTGCGAATGTTTAGCGTTTTATAATATCCTGCAACCCGATGCGGTTTTATAAAAAAACGCAGAAAGTGGACAGTGGGGAAGTTTTTAACCTCGTTTTTCCTGTATGATTACAAAAGCTTTGGGCCGTATTTCCTAAAAAAGGGGGAGGCGCCGTGCAACCAGAAAATAAGAATACATCCGTCCCGGATATGGATTCGATCAGGCCGAAAAATTTCTTCAGCCGTTTGGGGGGTGTTTATTTTTCTCCGCGTGAGACTTTCACAGAAATCGGCCGCTCGCCCGGAGTGCTAGTCCCCATTATCGCCGCCATCATCATTGGGCTGGCTTCCGGTTTTTATTTAACGCAAAGTCTGGATCTTGAAAGCCTGGCCGCTGCGCAATTTGAGGAAATGGTCCGGCAAGGCAGAATGACGCAGGAACAGATGGATCAACAATTGCCCATGATGTCTCGCTTCGCGGGAGTTTTCTTGATGATTCCCGCGGCGCTCGGCAGCCTGGTCCTTGGTCTGATCATAGCGGGATATGCCAAACTGTTCAGCACTTTCGCCGGCTCCGAAAATCGATTCAAAGCAGTCTTTTCGGTCACGCTTTACGCCATGATCGCGGTCTCCATCATCCAGTCCGCCTTGCTCATCATCGTCCTCCATTTCAAGAACCCGCAGGCCATAGACATCAACAATATCAATTCAGTGCTTGCTTCAAATATGGGCGCGGTGGTTGCGGGCCTTATGGGAGAAGACGCTCTTCCGAAATTCGTGATGAACCTGCTGGGCTATGTTGACATTTTTGCCATCTGGATGATCGCCCTGTTTGCAATCGGCTATTCGGCGGTGTCGCGCAAACTCAAGACCGGTACGGCCGCCGTTTGGCTCAGCGCCGCGTACGCGCTTATTGCGGTCATCGGATCGCTTTTCCGCGGCCGCGCGGGTTAATCCGGATTAGCCCCCCCTGTTTTGCAAAGACGTTATAGATAAAGAGTCCCCTCCGTCAGGCGGCCTGGGGCGCAATTCGCTGAAATTGAAGCATAAATTCCCGGATAAAGATGGAATTTCCGCCGCCTGGAGAGACTCCCTATTGCGCGGCGGATGCCGATGCTATACTGGCGGGAGCGGCGTGAATTCGGTATGTTTTCGCAGGGGAAAGGAGCGAAGGATAGAAAATGGCGGCTGGCGCTTTCGATGAACTGAAATGGCGGGGATTGATCTACGACAACACCGAAAACGTCCCCGAAATGCTTTCCTCCGGGCCGGTGACCGTTTATAACGGCTTCGACGCAACCTCCGACAGCCTGCATGTCGGGCATATGGTTCCGCTGCTGGCCCTGGCTCGATTGCAGCGGTTCGGGCATATCCCCATCGCCGTCGCCGGGGGCGGGACGAGCATGATCGGCGATCCCAGCGGCAAAAAGGACGAACGCCAGCTTCTTTCGCGCGGCGCCATAGACGCCAACATCGAGATCATCAAGACGCAGCTTGCTCAATTCCTCGATTTCAACAATAAAACCAATCCGGCCCTCCTCGTGAACAACGCCGACTGGCTTCTTTCGCTGAACCTGGTCGATTTCCTCCGCGATATCGGCAAGCATTTTACGGTGAATTACATGATCAACAAGGATTCCGTAAAGATGCGCCTCGATCGCGAAGACGGCATTTCCTTCACCGAGTTCAGCTACATGCTGCTGCAATCCTACGATTTTCTTCATTTGCACGATCGCTTCGGATGCATGCTTCAGACCGGCGGCAGCGACCAGTGGGGAAACATTACGGCGGGCGTTGAATTGATCCGCCGCAGGCGGGGAAAGAATGCGGGCGCCCTGGTGTATCCCCTCATCGTCAAGGCGGACGGCACCAAATTCGGGAAAACGGAATCCGGCGCCGTATGGCTTTCGGCGCAGCGCACGTCGCCGTACCGTTTCTATCAATTCTGGCTGAACACGGACGACCGCGATGTAATCGGCTATTTGAGATTCTTTACCTGGCTCGGCGAAAACGATATCCGTGAGCTTGAAGCCGCGGCGGCGCAACGTCCCGAACAACGGGAAGCGCAACGCCGTCTGGCGGCCGAGATGACCCGCATGGTTCATAACGAAACGGCGCTTAAGAAAGCGGAACAGGCATCCCAGGTTCTCTTCGGAGGGGACATCGCGGGCCTGACGGCGGTCGAGGTTTCCGAAATCTTCGCCGATGTGCCTTCGAGCCAGATGTCCGGTTCGCAGCTGCGGGGCGGCGGTCTTCCGGCGCCGGAGCTCCTTCTGGCTTGCGGGATGGCCGCTTCCAAGGGAGAGGCCCGGCGCGCGCTGGAATCCGGCGGCATTTACATCAACAACCGCCGCATCAATGACGCGGCATCGAGGATTACGCTTGAGGACGTCATCGACAATCAATTCATCGTTATGCGCAAGGGCCGCAAAAACTATTTGCTGGTCCGCGTAGTTCCGGGCGATTGATCCCACTGCGCGCTTCCGGAGAGCGCCGCGGCTTTCGCGGCAACGCCGTTCGGCAAATCAATTCATAAAGCGGCCGTCTCGATGCATACGGCCGGTTGAAGGCATGGAAACAAGCGGGAAAGCAATCCAGTAGTTTCGTTCCTTTTTATGGAGGACACCCATTAAACGGGGGGCGGGCGATATGAGCGACTTCGAAAAGCTGGGCCAGTTTTATTTGGGCAGGCGATTCAATCCTTCGACCGGCAGCTTGGGAAAAGACCCGGTCCTGTATGACTCAAAGGACCTTGTCACGCACGGAGTCTGCGTCGGCATGACCGGCAGCGGAAAGACCGGTTTGTGCATCGCGCTGTTGGAAGAGGCCGCTATCGATAATATTCCTTCGATCGTCATCGATCCAAAAGGCGATATGACGAACCTGCTGCTGAATTTTCCGAACCTCAGCGAGGCTGATTTTCTCCCCTGGATCAATGCCGATGACGCCGCAAGGGCCGACAAATCCCCCGAGCAATATGCCGCCGAACAAGCCGAGATCTGGAAGAAGGGATTGCAGCAATGGGGTCAGGACGGGCGCCGCATACTCAAGCTGGCGCAATCGGCCGACTTCGCTCTCTATACCCCCGGAAGCACCTCCGGAATGCCCGTATCGGTTCTCAACAGTTTCAACTGCCCCGCCGCTGCGGTTCTGGAAGACCGGGAAGCAACGGCCGATTTGATATCCTCGGCGACCACCGGCCTCCTGGGACTGGCGGGAGTCGCGGCGGATCCCGTCAGCAGCCGCGAACACGTCCTGATATCAAACATCATCCAGCATAGTTGGAAACAGGGGCATGACATCGATATCGCCTCGTTGATCCGCTCGATTCAGTCGCCTCCCTTCGAGCGGGTGGGCGCTTTCCCCACCGACTCTTTTTTCCCCGAGCGGGAGAGGTTTGAATTGGCTTTGAAGCTGAACAATCTCCTTGCCGCCCCCGGATTCGGCGCCTGGCTGGAAGGCGAACCTTTGGACGCAGGGCGCTTTCTGCATACCGCCGAAGGCCGTCCGCGCGTATCGATTTTCAGCATCGCTCATCTAACCGATGCAGAGCGCATGTTTTTCGTGACGCTCCTTCTGAATCAGACGGCAGCCTGGATGCGAAGCCAGCCCGGGACCACAAGCCTGCGCGCTCTGATTTATATGGATGAAGTTTCCGGCTACCTTCCTCCCGTCGCCGAACCCCCTTCCAAGAAGCCTTTAATGCTTCTTTTCAAGCAAGCCCGCGCCTTCGGCCTCGGCGTGCTGCTTGCCACGCAGAATCCCGCGGATCTGGATTACAAAGCGCTGTCCAACGCGGGGACTTGGTTTATCGGACGTCTGCAGACGCCTCAGGACATCGACCGGCTGATTAAAGGACTGGGCGCTGATTCCGAGGAATCCGAAGAGAATTTGCGCAAATTGCTCGGTTCCTTGGGCAAGCGCGTCTTCCTGATGAAAAATATTCACGAAAACGCCTTGGAAGTTTTCTACACGCGCTGGTGCCTGTCCTATCTTCGAGGGCCGCTCGCGCCGGCTCAGATAAAGCTGTTGAGCTCCGGCAAAAAGGAGAGGCATCGGGATATACCCGGGAACGCCGCTCCGCACTCGGCAAATGTCCCCGGCGCCCTTGCGGCAGACCGTCCGAGCCTGCCTCCATCCGTCCCCGAGTTCTTTTTGCCGCTGCGAGGGGCCAAACCTTCCGGCGCCTCCGTCTTATACAAACCCGTAATCTGCGCTTTCGGCAATGTAAATTTCGCCGGCAGCCTGAACCTCCGCAAAACATTCATGGCGGACATCGCCGGGGAGGTCTTCTCTTTGAATTGGGATGAATCCCAGGCCGGCGATTTTGATGAAACTCAGATGGAAAAGGAGCCCATCGCGCCGGCGGAGTTCGCGCCGCTGGCCGCGGCAGCCTCCAAGCCCGAGAACTATAAGGTCTGGAGCCGGGACTTTGAAAATTTCCTTTATCGCACCGCAGCGATCGAAATGTACCGGAGCCCGGAATTCAAAACAACTTCAAATCCCGGAGAATCCGAGAGCGATTTCCGCATCCGATTAAGCCAGCTCGCGCGCGAAAAACGGGATTTGACGGTGGAAAAACTGAGGGACAAATACGGGGCGAAAATCGCCCGCCTCGAGGATCGAATTCGGCGTGCGGCACAGCGCCTCGAAAAGGAAAAATCCGACGTCCAGCAGGCCGGCGTTCATACGGCTATTTCTCTCGGCGCAACCTTGCTCGGCGCCTTCCTGGGCCGCAAAGCTTTTTCCTCGGGAACGCTCGGGCGCGCATCCACGACCATGCGAAGAGGGATGAAGACCGCAAAGGAACGATCCGATATCGAAACCGCTTCTGAGGATCTGCAATTCCTTCAGCGGCAGAAGGAAGATCTTGAGGCCGAATTCAATTCCGAAATAAAGGCGTTGGAAGGATCCACCGATCCCCTCCAGCAGAAAATTCAAACGGTCGTCCGGCGCGCAAAAAAGGCCGATATTTCCATCTCCCTGGTTACGGTTCTATGGCTTCCGCACTGGAAGACCCCTCAAGGCACGATTCATCCGGCCTATTAATCCGGATTATTCACGAGGATCCGCAGCGAGGCGGTACGGGCGCCTAAGGGGTTGGGAGGTGCCGCGCCGCCCCGCGATGAATTTTCACGAACGAGGCGGCGCCGGCGTCCTTTCCGTGTCTCGAAGCGCTTTATTCGCCCGGCTCGACGCAGGTGAAATTGGCCGCGTCGTCGATATCGCCGCTCCCGTTATATTTTGCTACTTTGGGATAGGGACATGTGGGCCGGGTGCGGTAGACCTCTCCGGGCTTGCCCATCCCGGACGTCTGGCCTCCGCCTTTTCGATGAGAGTAGATGATCCTGTCCGGAGCCTTGCCTTCCTCGACCCACCGCTCCATGGCCTCAAGAGCGGGATAATCCCCAACATTCGCAATGAAACCCGGGCAGCCGCCCGATCCGGGCACGGTGAAAAGCCGCACGAAATCCTGCGTCTGCCCGCGCCCGCCCATCACCTTCTCAACGCTTTTGTAATATTCGATAAGCTGCCTCGGCGGAAGCCCCATGCTGTTCCAGGACATGATCATGATGAGCTTGCCGCCCGCCTTCTTAAAAGCCCTCAGATCGGGACTGTTCCCATCCACATACTTGCTCGTGCGTTCTATAGCAAGCCGGGTATCCCTATCCAGGTCGAAGGTGCGGAAATCCCAATCGCGGTCCTGAAAAACCATGCCCTTGAAATAGTTGATGTTGACCGAGAAGGGTTCCTTCTCAATCATAAAGGCCCAATTCAATTCGCTTCCCCGTTCAAATCCCGTGTAGATCGGCGTGCCGTCCTTAAATTTAGCCCCTTCATAAATCTTTCTTGCCGTATCCACCTGTGCGGCGGTCAGGCAGGTCGGAGCATCCGGGCCGTCGCACTGAATGCTTGCCGGATCGAATTTGCAGCGCGTGGGATCCTCTATGAGGCCGTCGACAAGCCCGTCATTCCCGTCGCAGGCATCCATCACCGCCTTATTGAGCACGGCGAGCTTGGCTGTTGGAATATACCCGGGAGCGCCGATTCCGTCCTTTAGAGCCAGCCAGCTGACGTACAGGGAACCCGGCTGCAGGTGCGATATGTGGAAAGCGGGATCGCCGGCGACAATCCCGTCGAAGTCTTCGGGATATCGCTGCGCTTCGTTAAGTCCCTGGTTGCCGCCGTTATGGCAGCTGTTCCAATAAGAATATTTAATGGGCTTGCCGTAATATTTACGGGCGAGCTCCTTGGTCAGCACCGCCATTTCATGGACGGCTCGATATCCCCAGTCCGCCCATTTTTCGGGATGGCCGATGGCCCATTCAAAGCCTTCGTCCACATGTCCCGTGTCGGTTCCCGCGGCTACGTACCCTCTTTGCATGATCTGCGCCAGCCCCACGCTGGAGAGCGAGCCGATGAACCCGGGATTGCCTGCAGCCAGAAATTTCCCGTTCCAGTTTGCCGGGTCCGGGAGCCACACTTCGAGGCCGATATGAGAATCGCTGGTCGGCGCCGAATAAGCTTGGACTCTGCAAAAAGCGACGGGGACTTTCATGGCCGGCATAACCCCGATAAAGCCGGGTTGGGCGGGTAATTCAAATCCGGGCTTGCCGGCCGTTGCGGAAGTGATGGTGACGTTGGGAATTTTAACGGACATCAAGCTTTCGCAGGACTGCTGGGCGGCCGCCGGAAGCGAAACAAATGCCAAAACTGCCGCTAAAGCTGCATATAAAACGGGTCCGGGATGCTTCATAAAAAGGCCTCCTTGAACGGTTTTCGATTCCAAATCGGACAAGCTGCTAGATGCTGCGCATTATACTTTAACCGCCAGGATGTTTGCTCTGGAAATCGGCTTTCCGCTTGCCTATATTGAAGGGTTTGTTTATTTATGCCGGCGCAATAAAAGTACATGAGAGAAAACGAACTGAATGATCTCGGCATTTTCCGCATTCCTTTGCCCATTCCCTTCGCCAAGGCCGGGGGCCCGGTCAACGTTTATTTGATCGAAGAGGAACGGGGGCTGTTGCTCTACGACGCGGGGCTTGGCACGGAAAGCTCCCTGGCGGCTCTCGCCGATGGCTTCGCGCGCACGGGGCACCGCTTTCAAGACGTGAACCGTATTGTCCTGTCCCACGGGCATGTCGACCATTACGGCGCGGCGACCTGGATTCTTGAACACATCGGGGAAAAAATTCCTATACTGATTCACAGTGCGGACGCGGAAAAAGTTCTGGAATCAGGCATGGCCTTGCCGGATATGCTCAAGCGGAATCGCCGTTATCTGCTGCGGCTGGGATTCCCTCTCAAAGTGTTTGAAGAAATGGTTTCCGCCGTCAACAGCGAGCCCCACATGGGCGAAAGACTGGCGGAAGTGGCGCCGCTTTGCCCCGGAGACCGGTTCCGGTGCAAACACGTCACCCTTGAAGTCCATCACATGCCCGGCCATACGCCCGGCCTTTGCTGCTTCTACGATCGCGCCCATCGGATTTTCTTTTCGGCCGACCACCTCCTCGAGCGCGTGTCCCCCAATCCCGTCATCGACCTCGACCCCGGCGGGGAGCCTTCGTCTTTCAAACCTCTCGTTTCCTATTTCAATTCCATCGACCGGCTGAACTCGTTGAATATTGATCTCGTCCTTCCCGGCCATGCATCTCCTTTCACGGGGCACCGGGGCGTCATCCGCTCGCTATCCGCCTTTTATCACCGCCGCCAGGCAAAGCTGCTCAGCGCCTTGGGCCGCGAGCCGCGCACTGTCTATGAAGCCATGCGGGCGCTTTTCCCTTTCAGCAAGGCTTTCGAGCTCGTCTTGACGCTGTCTGAAACTCTGGGAAACCTGCAGGTGCTGGAGGAAAAAGGAAAGGTTGAGCGCGATGCCGGGGGCGAGCCTATCCGCTACAGGAGCCTGTCCGAAAACTAGGATTTGCCGCTCTCACGACTACGCGAACACGGCCCTTGCGATAAGAAAATAGATTACCAGGCCGCTGGCGTCTACAAGAGTCGAGATCATGGGGGCGCTTACAACCGCGGGATCGATGCGTACGCGCTTGGCGACCATCGGCAGCATGGACCCGACAAGGGCCGCCAGCGTGCTGATGGACAGCATCGACAGCAGGAGCACGAGCGCCATATCCAACCCGAATAAAAGGAAGACCGGAACAAAGCCGCTGGCGCCGAGCAACAGGCCCAAAAGTATTCCTATGGCGATTTCTCTAGCCAGGACCCGGAGCAAGTCGCCGAACCGCACTTCGTCGAGAGCCATGGCGCGGATAATGATGGTGGCCGACTGCGAACCCACATTCCCGCCGATGCCGATCAACAGCGGGATGAACAGGGCCAGCGTGACGGACGAATGAATCTCCTTTTGAAAGACATTGAGAACGTTTACCGTCAAAGTAGCCGCAATAGCCAGCACGAACAGCCAGATAATCCGCAATCGAGTCAGATGGAGCAGAGACGCGGAAAGATAGGGCCGCCCAAGGGGTTCCGATCCGCCTGTCCGCAAAATATCTTCGGTCTCCTCCTCCTGCAAAACCTCCATGGCGTCGTCGAACGTAAGCACTCCCACGAGGCGGTTTTCCCTGTCGATAACGGGGATCGCCATCGCCCCTGTTTCTTCAAGAAGGCGGGCGGCCTCCTCCGCCTCCGCGTCTGCGCGAACGGCATAGGAATCCTCGGACATCAACGAGCCGACTGCTTGATCCGGGGGCGCGAGAACTATATCGCCGAGCTCGACGCTCCCCACAAACCGAAGCTGGTTGTCGACGATCGGGAGAAAATAAATGGATTCCACATCCTTCCCGGAGCTGCGGACTCTTGCAAGCGCGTCGCCTGCGCTCATGGATTCTTCAAGGTGGACAAACTCCGGACTCATGATGCGCCCGACCGAACTTTCGGGGTAACCGAGCAGAATGGATGTCAATTTCCGCTCTCGGGGAGATAATCCCGCAAGAAGCTGCTTGGCAATAGCCGCCGGCATTTCATCAAGCAGCCGAGCCCGGTCGTCCGGCTCCATGTGCTCGAGCAACTCGCGGACGCTGGGCTCGCGCAACGACGAAAGGATTTCCTGCTGCCTTGATAAATCGAGCATTTCAAAAACGGTCAAGGCCCGGTCTTTTTCCAGCAGCCTGAACCCGATCGCCGCCTCATCGTTTTCCATTCGCGACATTTGATCGACGATGTCGAGAGTCTGCGCTTCGGCCAGCCACTGGCGAAGTTCCTTCAGCTTTCCTTCACGGATAAACCCACTGATTGCAGTCATAATTCCTTTAATCAAAAAGGCAATGCAGGATAGTAAACACTACGGGCATCCATTAAAAGCTTTTTATGTTTATTTTCTTTCGGCGCTTTTGGATGGGATTTTGAATCTGTTATCTGTCGAGTTCGGCGCGCACCGCCCTGCAGATCTGTTTGACCGTATAGGGTTTCCGGATATAGGCGCCGCCCCCCAGTCCCTGCAGCTGTTTAACGCGCTCCGATTCGGAATATCCGCTGGCAATAATGACCTTTTGCCGCGGCCTGAATTGCAGAATCTGCTTAAATGTGTCCAGTCCGTCCATTCCCGAACCCATAATCATGTCCAGGATTATAAGGTCGGCGGAATTGGCTTTCAAATATTCGACGGCGTCTTCTCCGCTTGGCGAACAAAAGGCACTATAGCCCAGCTTATCCAACATGCTTTTGAGCAGCGCGCGCTGGCTTTCCAGGTCGTCCACAATCAGGATGCTTTCCCCTTTGCCGCGGTAGCTTTCATCCGCTTCTTTTTTGCGCTTTTCCGGCAGTTCGGCCTCGGTAGCGGGGAAATACAATGTGAAAACGGTCCCGCGCCCCGGCGCGCTTTGTACATCGATAAATCCTTGATGGTCTTTAACGGTTTCCTTTACCACCGTCAGCCCTAATCCGGACCCGCTTCTTCCCATTGCCTTGGTTGTATAAAACGGTTCAAAAACATGCTCCAGGTTTTCGGGAGGGATCCCTTCTCCGCAGTCTTCCACCCGGAGCACTGCGTAGTCTCCTTTCGGGATTTCAATGGATTTCCCGCCGCACGGCTCCACCGGCTTTCTATCGAGGGAAATGGTGATCGTGCCGCCTTCCGGCATGGATTCCGCGGCATTGGCGACAAGATTCATCAACGCCTTGCTCAAATGCATCTTGGATCCGTAAATCCTGACCGGCTGCGGCCGGATATCGGCGCGGATTTTGACATTGGGAAAGTTCGCCAGAATTTCCTTCTGTTCGCGGCTCTGAAGATAGGCCCGGACCACGGCATCCAGTTCCAGCACGTGATTGCGCACGACATTTTTCCTGGCAAGGTTCAGAAGATCCTGCACCACGGCGGCGGCTTTCATCCCCGATTTCTTAATCATTGCCATTTCATCGGCGAGCGGACTTTCCTTGGGAAGGTCCATCAGGATGAGATCCGGAATTCCGACAATGCCCGAAAGAATGTTGTTTAAATCGTGGGCGACGCCGGCCGCAACGGTGCCGATGGCCTCCATCTTCTCCGCGCGGATCAGTCTCTGCTGCATGCTCCGGCGATCTTCAATCTCCTTTTTCAGATTTCTATTTGTTTCACGGAGCTTCGCCGTCCGTTCGGAAACGATAATTTCCAGCTGCTCCTTGTGTATTCTTAAATCTTCATTTGCCGCGGCAAGCTCGTGGGTTCGGTTTTCCACTTCCTTTTCCAGCTCTTGAATTGAGATCGTCGACTCTTTCAGGTTGTCCTGCATCCGGTGCAGGGCCTCTATCAGCTCCCCGACTTCGTCGTTGGATCTGTAGTCGATCCGATTGTCGTAATCCCCCCGGCCGACGCGGGTCGCAAGAGCCGCCATTTTCTTTATGGGGATGCTTATTCGGGCGGCAAGAATGTAAGCAAGAATGAGTCCCAGCAATACAGCGGCCGCAGCGGCCGCCGCAATATATCTGCGGGATTCCGAAGCTACCGAATCATGGATCTCCGATAATTCGCGTTCCATCACTGCGATCGTGTGATGAATCTCCGAAAGCGACAGCTCCACACGGACGCCGCCCAGCATGGTGCGGTCGAGTAAAATGGGATGATGAATGACCACCGATCCGGCCCGCCTATCCACGCGCGGCTGGATATCGCGGGACATGCTTTCGATGTACTCTTTTTTCTCTATTTGCCGGCCGTATCGGACCACACTCTCCGTGCCGTCGTGAAGTATCCCGCCTGCGGCATCATAGACGACTATATCATCAATGTTAGGATGGGTTTTATAGGCTGCGATCAGATCCTGCATCCCGCTCATGTCGAGGTTGTATAGGGGATTTATCAGACTTTCGGAAAGGAGCTGGGATATGACAACACCCCTTCGTTCCATTTCCTCCAGCAGCGCCGTATTCATCAATTGGGAGCTTGAATCGATGGAGGCTGAAGACACACGTTCCGTCTGAATATAGGAGAGCCCGCACAGAATCAGGACGACAAAGAGCAGCAGGCTGATGATGCATATCGCGTATTTGTCCTTAATATCCAGACGCATTTATTCAGACCGCTCCAGATAAGTTCGGAGATCGCGGCGCAAGGAATTCAGGACGCGGAGGGTTGCGGCATCCAGCTCATCAAACCGCTTCGTTCTCTGATATTCCCGAAGTGCCCTTTGGGCGCCCCCATCGGCGTGCGCGTGGAGAAGAATCTTTTTCAGTCTTGCTTTGATTTTCGGGTCAAGGTCTTTTCGGACCAATTCAAACGCCCTAGGCAGAGGATCGGATTTATAGAATATTTTAAGATCTTTTTTCATGTTCTTATATAAATGATCGCTCTTATTCCAATCCTGGTTGTTGAATGCTCCGGCGTCCACCCTCCCTTCATGAACCCACATGGATGTATTTATTTCCTGGCGGGATAGGACATATCCTACTTTATCCGGGGCGGGCCGCTTTCTGTAAGAGTCGAGCTTCTGAAGTTCCAAGCCGTGCGCGACAAGACAGAGAAAAGGTTCAAAAAATGCGGTTGTGGATCCCGGATCCTCCAGCGCGAGTATTTTCCCTTTAAGCTCCCGGAGAGAATCAATGCCGCTGTCCCTGCGGGCAAAGAAAATGGTGTAGTATTCGGGGGCTTCCTTTTTCCACTTGCGGAGCAGTATTTGCGCCGCATTGTAATGTTCGTACAGCAAGGCTGAGAAGGCGGTTTCCGTAACCCAGTCCACGCGGCCCGATTTCAGATACTCGATCATCTGCTCATTGTCTTTCGCCATCAGGACCCGGCCGTTCTCGATGCCGAGGTCCTTCATCTTTTCTACCGCGTAATCGAGCATGGGTTTGAGATATTGATAGTGCTTTTTCGGATTATCGGATACCTTTCCTATGACCAGGGTATTTTTGCCGAAGCTCTGATCGGAACCCGCGGGCTCCGCCGCATTCAGGCGGCAGGAGGTAGCCGCGGAGCATCCGCTTAACAACAAAACAACGCCCAAAAATATGCGGGCCGTTCCAAGCATTAGCGGGATTTCCCTTTCATGGCATTGATGCAGCGCGGATATGCGTACCGGCTCGCGGGCCAGGAAGCGGTCCCAGCGGCCCGTGGAAAAAGTCCAACAGGCTGCTAGAAATCAAATTGCAATCTGGCTTGGAAAACGCCGATGTCGTCGTTGCCGATCACGTTTTCATCGTCGTCCGCAAATTCGTCGTTGTTTACGATAACATAATTGGTCATCAGACGGATAAACGGGTTGAAATACCAGTTAAAAGCAACGGTGATGTTGTCTTCCCGGCCGCCGTATATCAACGGCGGACTGTTCAGGTCCAACATGCTGTACCTTACAGCCAGCTCCAGCGCGCCGTAGCTCCGGTCGGGCTTCAGGCGGCCGAAAGAACCTTTCTTAAATTTGTAATTTCTGGATTCTCCGGTGATCATCCAGCTGGCGAAAACATACCCTCCGTAAAAGGACGGATTATCCGTCTCCTCTTCGATGTCCAGTATTGTGTGCACATATTCGCCCTGGAGGGAAAAAGGCCCGTAAACCATAGCCGATTCGATTCCATAAAGGACGCTGTGGCTGAGATCCTTAATTTTGCCCGTATTCAGATAGTCCACCTTGGTGAGGTGGCTGTCGGGATCTGTTTTGACGCGCCATTCCTTATCGGCATTGGGGACCTGGTATGCAGCAGACGCCCCGACATGAAAAACCCTCGTGTCCGAACGGAGAGGCGCGAATGTGAGGCGCCCTGAGGAAGTCCATCCCGAATCCCCTTCATCCTCGGCCCTGACATCGTAGTCATCTCCGAAAAAACCGGCGGCGGCCGTCCATGATTGGGCATAGTAATAGGCGCCGACGCCGACCTTGCGATCCGGGACAAGCGTATTCGGCAGCGCTCGTTCCATAAAAGTCACATGCTTTTTAGAACCCATCTGCTCCATGCTGAAGGGCGTCTTGAAATTGCCGATTCTAAAGGCGAGGGGGCCGAATCCGTTATATTCGAGGAACGCATCTTTTATTTCCACCTCCGCATCGCTGAATTCCATCGAATATTCATAATTCCAATCGGCAAAGACCGTTCCTTCGAATTCGACGCGGGCTGTACGGATTTCCGTCCCGTTTCCCAGGGGATTTTTTTCTTCGTTATAAAACGCGGCGTCAACGCCGAAGCGCCCGCCCAATTGGAACGAAAACCTTCCGTCATAACTCGATACTTCAAAGCCGCCTTCCGTGGTTAATTTGTAATCCGCAGATTGATTCCTCTCATTTGCCGGCGCTTCCTTTTTCAGCTTGTCGTATTGCTCTTGCGTAATAGCGCCGTTGTTCAGCAATATTTCCGCAAGCCCGGCGTCGCCCTGCATTGCATAAGCCGAACCCAAGGCAAGGATTGCGCAATAAAAAGCAATAGCTAAATACTTCATAAGAAAATCTCCGCTCATTTAATCCTGATTATTCACAGATAAACAACTCGGCTAATCGGCATGGAGCTATTGTATGATTAGTTAATAAATACATATGTTTAGCTCCGATTATGCATAAGGATTCGCAGCAAGGCGCCGTCGGGCGCTTATTGCTGGCGCCGTCGGGCGCTTATTGCTGGACACCCACTAAGCCCCTTTGCTTTGGGAGATTTTCCTGGACACCCACGATTGTATGTGGACACCCACTAAGAGCTTTTGCTTTATCTGCAGCTGGCACGCCGAAACGGTGCGACTGTGGGACGCGGCAAAACCATAAAAAACAAACCGCTGATCCTCGAGGATTGGGGTGCATATAACCGGCTTTATTCATGAAACCCTTTTAGGGGGCCGGCCGAGCCTCATGAATAAATCGCGTTAAAAAGAACCCTTTTATGCAATCCGTGAAAATCAGCGGTAGATTATCAAAGCAGGTTTTCCGAACACGCTCCTCTATTTTGCGGCGCCAGAAACAATGCAGGTCGATTTGATGTAATCGAGCTTAGGGAAAGATTTTTCAAGGTATGCATTGCCTTGCATGTGGATGTTTTGCTGAACAGGACTTTCTCCATAACCGCTGTGTATGGAATCTACCACATTCATTCCCTGGATCACCTTCCCGACAGGCGAGAATCCCTGGGGATCCAGAAAAGAATTGTCGGCAAAGTTAATAAACAGCTGAGTGGTGCGCGTATTTGGTCCTGCCGTGGCAAACGTGACATATCCTCTTTTGTTCGATTGTTTGACCGCGTCATCTTTGATCTGCGCTGCGCGCCATTTTGCGCTGACTTTCGGATCGCCGTGAATGCCGAACTGGACCATGAAGCCTTCCACAACACGGAAGAACCGGCAATCATTGAAATAGCCGTTTTTCACAAGGTTAAAAAAGCGGTCCGCTCCGTTGGGCGACCAAGCCCGCGTGACTTCGACAACAAAGTCGCCCTTTGAAGTTTTGAATTCAGCCTGGAAAGTCTCCGGCGCTTTTTCGTTCAATTGAGCAGGATTCATAAGCTTCTCCATATTGGCATTGGCGCCCTCCTGGCCGGCGGCGGATCCGGGCGCAGCTAAAATAGCCAAAGCAAAAATCATTGAAACAACCATTGCCGTCAAGCGCATAAAATTTCTCCTTTTCGTTAAATAAAGATACCCATAATCGGCGGTTAAAGTTTCCTTCCGGATGCGCCAAAACTCAAGGAAAAAGCTGCACACGGAGCATCTTGTTCGATCTCGATCGAATCCCAGGGCGCTGCGGAAGATTTCAGAGAGTCGGTTGAAGCTAAAATAAAAGGGCGCCACCACCGTCGATGCCCAGACTCCGCTTTCGTCGATGCGGCCGCGCGGCATAAATTCACTTGCAGCTGCAACCGACCGCCAAAAAATCACAAATCCGCCGCCGAAAAACGGCGTGCGATACAGGGAACTCCAGTGCTTTGCAGCGTTTGAGGTTGATCCCGAAGCATCCTCGTGAGTATGATGGCTTTCACCGACAAAAGCTTTTTTATTTTCAGCATCCGGTAGTGACAAAAGGAGAGATCCGATGAGGATAAAATTAAATTTAATCGCCGCGTTTCCCGTATTCCTGTTTCTATTGGGGGGCTGTGAAAGCCCGAAGAAACCGATTTCTGAGCCTCAGACTACATGTGACCGTACGTGCTTGGAAGGCTATGTGGATCAATATATGGACGCAATGCTTACCCATGAACCAAGCGAGACGCTTTTTGCGGAGGACTGCCGCTTCACGGAAAACGGAGTGAGGCTGCCTTTGGGAGAGGGTCTCTGGGCTAGCATGGTGGGAAAAGGGACTTATAAGTTTTATGTTCCAGATATCGAAACCCAGCAAATTGCGTTTATCGGTACTGCAAGGGAAGAAACACGGGATCCCGGAGAAGGAAATCCCGTCGCCATTGCCCTGCGCTTGAAGATTCAAAACGGACTTATTTCAGAGGCGGAACAGCTTGTCATACGTCCGGAGAGTAATCTGCCGCAGCTGGGCAGCGGGCCCGCAGGTCCCTCCGCCGGCGAAAGCATCGAAAAAATGGGTTCCCCCCATCCCGTTTTTAAAGAGGTTATTCCTGCGGATGAGCGGCCGGCGCGCGAAGATATGATTGAAACCGCCAATATGTATTTTACGGGAATGCAGCAGAACGACGGCAAGGGCCTTTATCCGTTTACAGAAGACTGCGATCGATATGAAAACGGCATGAGATCGACGAATGTCCCTCTGGCGCCGGGCCAGAAAATGCCCGATCCGCTGACCGAGACGGTCTATTCAAGCCACTGGGGATGCAAGAAACAATTCGAGTCCGGGCTTATCCATTTCGTGACGCGGATCCGCGACCGCCGCTTTGTTGCCGTGGATCGCGAGCGCGGGATCGTCTACAGCTTTTGTTTCTTCGATCACGCCGCAGGCAAATCGCGCCATTTCACAACGCCGGACGGGCGGCAGGCCATCGAAGGTCCCACCGAACCATGGACCTGGCAAATCGCGGAGCTGTTTAAAATTGAAAAAGGCAAAATCCGGCGCATCGAAGCCGTTCTGCAGCGATGCCCTTATGGGATGAATTCCGGATGGATCACATATGAACAAGGGATGTCGGACGAGATACAAATCATAAAATAATTGCGAATCATGCAAAGGGGGGACTTGGACACCCACTATCTGGGGAACCGGTCCCCTGGACACCCACGACCTCAATGAGATGTTTTGACTCTCATTAATAATAAAGCCTGAATTTTTTCAATCCACCTTGTCCATATTTCGATGGGAGTCAAAAAAAGCTTACAGCGCATTGAGAGAGAATTTCGGGATTAATCTAACGAACCTTGCCGCAGTTTGCTGAGAAATGCGGGTCCTTTTGTATGGAAATTAAATGATGCCCGAAATGACGCAGTCCATAGGAAACTCAAATAGCATCCAGTTTAATTTAAATTATTCATAAGGATTCGTACCGAGGCGGCGCAGGCTGGCGATGCGCTGACATCGTCGAGGATTGTCAGCGCCGCAAATGCCGCCGCGGAGCGTGAACTCATACGCGCGTCACCTCCTTATGATCGGATAGCCTCCTAAACCAATATAGGCGGCGACACTGCAAATGAGGCCCGGGCTGCAGCAACACCCTTAAACCACCGTCGGCCGATTTGATCAGCAAAACTGCGTAGATTGGAAAGGAGGCCGGCAGCGAGGTGGAATTTACATCCAAAGCGCGATATCGTTTCAGGCCACACTTCGGGATTGACGCCAATTCGCAAGAGAAACGGCTCAAGCTCCGCATCAATCTTGCCGCGTTTATCCGACCGGATTACGCGTCCTGATTTGTCCACCAGATCTAAATACTCAGCCGTGGTTATGCTCAGGATTCCGCGCTGATTTATTCCCGATGAAATGGGGCATAACCAGCCGGTAGAAAACGCCGCATCTTTGAGGGAAACGCTCAGCGCAGGAACGCTTTCGGGAATTCGATTTGAGATTTTTCCCGGGTTTTTCGACATCGGCGCGTCCACCAGTGGAGGTTTATAATGAATGCTTCGGACGGCGCTTGCGGAGAGAGAGTTTTGAATCCTTTTTGCCTTATGCCATGCGCGAATCCGTTCCTGAATGCTGGTGAACTTGCTTTCCTCAGGAGTCCGGGCCATAGCCGCCCGGATTGGATTTAGATCCACATAAACCATGCAAGCAGCGATGGCTGCATCATCCAGAAGCACCTGGCATTTGAATCTTGACTCCCAAAACCGGCCTTTAACCTTATCTTCTTTGTTGGCAGCGCGAGCTATGAATTCATTGAGCCTTCCCATAAACCAGCTCAAGCTGCACAATCGTTTGCGCAGCATTGCAATACGTTCCGGGCATTGCACCAGCAAGCGGATTTGTTCGTCAACTGCCGGTAATGCTGCACGTCCCAAACCGCGCAGCCTTGGGAAAAGCGTAAGCCATCGGATTGCCACCTCCTGATCCGACCAGCCGGCGACAACATCCGGCCGCGTGCGCAGAACGGCGTGATAATGATTGTCCATGACTGCGTAAGCGCACACATCAACAGCAAAAATTCCCGCGAGTTGCCGCAACCTGTCGACCAACCATTTCTTTCGATGGGAGAAATCACGGCCCGTGTGGTTATCTAATCCATAAAGGAATGCCCGGCGCACGCACCGGCTGAAGCAATGATATATTCCCTCTTTTCCTTCCTGGACATATCTGCCGCGCGCCAAAGCCATCGGCCGCCCTCCTTACATTACTAATAAGCAACTCTCTAAATGAGCCAAAAAAAATTCAAAGCATGGGTGTCCGGTGGTTCCTCCAGTGGTTGTCAAAAATGGGTGTCCAGTGGTCAATGTCATAATTAGTCAACAAATGTCTTGACATAGAGACACTTACGTAGAAAATAATGCAAATTATAATTTACTTTGGCAGACATCAACGGGTTGAGGGTTAACACGGATTATTCATGAGGATGTGTAGCGAGGCGGCTTAGACAGGCGCGGATACAAAATGCGCGCCCAACACCTCCGCATGCGCAACGGCCAGCATGTCGAGGAGCCCGAACGAGCACGCGCATAAAAACCGAGCGCACGCCGCAAACGTGCCTGGATCCGCCGCAGGGGAAGCTTCATGCATAATCCGGGTTAAGGCTAAGCAGTACTTTTTGAGAACACGACCGTGAGGGATTCACTTGCCTTTGAAAGCGTTTAAGTGCGAAGCGAAATCCAATCAAAACGTTCGACAATTTTTTGCCGTTAGCCGCGGCCCGGAACAGTTTGAAAAACGAAACTCAAATTCAAAAGCGGAGTCAAAACTATGAATCGATTTTTTGTCGCAGCATCGTTGCTCTGCATTTTACTTTTGCCTGCCCTGGCCTTCGCTCAATCGAGCAACGCCAGCGTCAGCGGGACCATATCCGACAGCTCCGGAGCCAGAATACCCGGAGTGACGGTAACGGCAACGAATACTTCCACCGGCGTGGTAAGCAACGCGATCAGCAACAATGTGGGGATATACAATCTCCCCAGCCTGTTGCCCGGCGTGTATACCGTGAACGCCGAAATGCCCGGATTTAATACGCATACCTACAGAGATGTTGTGCTTGGAAATGCCGCACAAGTCCGCCTCAATTTTGAGTTGGAGGTTGGCGGCGTATCCACCGCCATCGAGGTCAGCGTCGCGGCAGACAGGCTGTTGCTGGAATCCAGTTCATCCACGGGCGATGTGCTCGCTCAAAGCGCGGTGCAGGATTTGCCCCAAGTGAACAGCAATGCTCTCGACTTTGTCAAGGTCATGTCCGGCTACATTCCCGTTGACGGGAATGCGGTGTTTAATGCGAACGGCACAACCGTCGGCGGTCTCAGCGTTGCAAATCTCAATTTAAAGCGAGACGGCGTGGACGTCAGCGACGTTAGATTCCCCGCCGGCATCCATGCGCCTACCCAGATCAATCCCGAGCTGGTCGGAGAAATGCGCATCATCCAGTCTCCCGTGGACGCCGAAATGGGGCGCGGGAACGCACAGATCCATGTTCTGACAAAATCCGGTTCCAATGAATACCACGGCAGCGCGCTGTGGGACATCCAGAACTCGGGGCTGGATTCCAACCAATGGGAGAACAACCGCAGCAATGTCGTCCCGCCCTGGAGGAACCTGCATCAGTACACGATCAGCGTGGGCGGGCCGATCATTAAGAATAAAACCTTCTTTTTTGCTTTATGGAACCAGCAGATAGCGCGACTGCGGGATTCTATAAATCCCAACGTTTTGACGCCATGCGCCAGGAAAGGCATATTCCGCTATTTCGATAATTGGAATAACGGGCGCTATGGGCAGGCGACGACAACCGCAGGCACGCCGACGATTGCAGTCGTGGATTTCGCCGGCAATCCCGTGGCGCCGACGACGAATCCGGACGGCACGCCCCACAACGGCATTCTCCGCTATTACAGCGTTTTTGGAGACCTGACCGAGTCTGCAAGATCCCAGATAGCGCAGGATCCCATCAACTGTTCCGCTTACGACTTCAGCGGCAACCACGGCATTGTCCCTGAGACGAACTGGGATTCCTACCGAACGGGAGTGGATTCGACCGGATTTATCGACTACTTTTTGTCCCTTATGCCGCCTGCAAACAGCTACGAAAGCATCGGAGATGGCTTGAATACGGCAGGCGGCCGATGGACGCGCGGCACGCGCGGCGCCGATAATATGTTTGGGATCGGCGAGGACAATAACCGCAAACAAATTAACGTAAAGATAGACCACATCTTGAATGAGAACCACAGAGTCAGCGGGTCCTGGAGTTTTGAGAAAGGCTGGGCCGACAACAACTTTAAGGTCTGGCCGGACGGCTGGGGGGGCAGGACCGAACGGCAGCCCCAGGTTGTGACTGTTAACTTAGCGTCAACACTGTCTCCCAGTCTCTTCAATGAAGCCCGGTTCGGAGTTTCGCGGACAGGAACGAACGGATATTTCCCGCTCGAAAGCCCTGAAACCGGCAAAGAACTCGAGAGCCATCTTCCGCATGTCAACGGACTCCCTGTTGTGGTAAGCCCGGGAACCGGCGGCGCTCGTTTCAACGCTTCCGCAAGCAATTTCTTCGGCGGCAGGGGAGGAGACATATTCGGGGTTGGATGGACTAACGCCGACACCAGTCCCCGATGGACATTCGGCGATAACATCACCTGGATAAAAGGGCGGCATTCGATCAAAGCAGGCGGCGAATACCGCTTCAGTGGAACGAAATCCTCGGTTTACGGCACCAACTGGGGGTGGAATGTCAATCCATTTGCTCTCGGCGGCAATGCACAAGCACTACCGGTCCAGGGAATCAACTCTACAAATATGGAAGGATTGGCGGGAAGTACCTTTGCCGGAAACCAGAGGGTGATGGAAAACCTTCTGACTTTCTTCTCGGGCTCGCTGAGCGGCATCCAGCAAACCTATTTTGTTAATTCATCCAAAAATCTGGCGTGGAATGATCCTGTCACCGAAAAGCAAAAAGTCCGCGATATGCGCAAGAATGAATTTGCCTTTTTCGTGAAGGACGACTTGAAGCTGACTCCCGATCTTACCCTTAACCTCGGCGTTCGCTACGAATATTACGGCGTGCCGTATTTAAGATCCGGTCTGACGGCAGCCCTGAAAGGGGGGAGCGCAGGCGTATACGGCATTTCGGGACAAAGCTGGGATGAATCTTTTTGGAATCCCGGAAGCCGTTCCGATTTGACGGAGCTCGTTTTTGTGGGTCCGGACTCGCCCAACCCCGATATGAGGGTATATTCCCGCGACACTAATAATTTCGGACCGGCAGTAGGCTTCGCCTGGCAGCTGCCCTGGCTTGGAAAGGGCAAGACAACCATTCGAGGCGGGTACCAGATCACCTACCAGAGCGGCGATAATTTGCAGACCGTCGAAGGCATCATTGCAAATCCTCCGGGCAGCACCACCAATGCCGGCTACAACGCAAGCGACATTTATCTCAGCCTGGAGAACATGGACGAGATAATCCCCATAGCGCCGACCTCCGATCCCATGCAGCCGATCCCGCTTACGGACCGGACTCAAACCATCACGGCTTACGATAACAGCTTTGTCAGCCCGTACGTGCAGAATGTGACTTTGGCCATTGTGCGGAATATCGGATCGAATTTTACGGTGGATGTCCGCTATATCGGCACCTTCAGCCGCAAGAACGTGGCTTCCAACAACGTTAATATGCCCAACTTCCTGACCAACGGCTTGCTTGAAGCGTTCAATGCGGCCCGATACGGCGACGATGGCAATCCTGCAACCCAGCTGCTGGACGATATTTTTTCTCCGGTCCGGGGGACCAAAAGCGGCGCGGAATATCTGCGCACTTCCACGCGGCGGGGGTCAGGCGGTCAAGCCAGAGCCATGCTTGCGATGGGCAACTACCAGGGTCTCGCAAGTCTAATAAACAGCTGGTCCAATCCCAGCGCTGCCCCCGGCACCACCGATAACGGGTGGCTGCTCAGAACCGCAGGATTCCCGGAGAATTTTATTGTTACCAATCCGCAGTTCAACACCGTGAATCTTCGGCTCAACCGGGGCACTTCAAACTATCACTCCATGCAGGCGCAGGTTACCATGCGGCCGAAAGCCGGCGTCAGCTTTCATCTGTCCTACACTTTGAGCAAAAATCTCGGCAATCCCGGCACCACGCCCACTGATCCGCGCAATCCGCGGTGGGATTACGGGATTTTAAGCAGCGACCGCCGGCACGTCCTGACTTCCTACGGGACTTTCGATTTGCCGATCGGGCCGAATAAAGCGTTTTTCAGCAGCAGCTCCGGAGCTTTAGCGCGATTTTTGGAGAACTGGAAGGCAAGCTGGATTTTCAACGTGAGCAGCGGAAGCCCAGTCAATGTCACGGCTCAAAATATGCTTTACGGCACCGGCGTCCCGGATCTGGCCGGGCCGTTCCCATATGACAAAATAGGAGTTTATTGGGAGCATAACGCATACTCGGGCAACTATTTCGGCGATTACTTCACAACCGTCGACGATCCCCAGGTATCGATGGTTACAGATAAGAATGACCTGAGGAACTATTGCACCCTTACAGCGGCTGCGGATTCGGAAGGCAATATTATTCTTCAGAACCCCATGCCGGGAACCCTGGGCACATTTGGAAAGAATAGATTCTATGGACCTTCGACCTGGAGTCTCGACATGGCCCTTGGCAAGTCGGTTCGAATCGACGAAACCAAAGGCATAGAAGTCCGCGTGGACGCCACGAACATATTCAACCACGCCCAGCCCGCGGGAAGCAGGGGCAGCGCGAGCACCCGGCTGTACTTTGCCAACCCGCCCGTTCTTAACATTAACAGCAGCGATCCCTTCGGCTATTTGGGGACGAAAGTCGGAAACCGCACCTTCCAGGCCCGGATCCGATTTACTTTTTAAATAATCCCGTTCCGCCGGATCTTTCGCGGACGCAGCAATGCATTAAAAGGGGACAGGCGGCGTGCTTCTTAATTTGAACAATTAGGAATCACAAAGCCTGTCCCTTCCTTTCTGATCACTGCCGAAATGCCCCGTCGGGAAAACGGCCCCATCCAGCTCCAAAAGGCCGCCGGTTGCAGCCTGCATTGCCTTTCCAGATGCATCTCCGCCCCTCCCGCTTTATCGCCCCCACAGAAGCCTGTCCGAGAACTGGAATATCACGGACGATTCATTCGGCAGCGTCAAACGTGCGCGTAATCACGCCGATAGCATTAGAGACTCCAGCCGATGCAGTTTAAAATGCCGGTTAATGGGAGTTATACTCAAGAAAATCGCGCATTGCTGTTTGGAGTAATTGAAGGGGGTATGACGGATCTCTCGCCGACCCCATGGCGGATCAAAAGCACGGGATGCCGCCTGCCGGCGCATGGACCCGCGTCGAGGATAAAAAAATTGCGTACGGCATTCGCTTTTATCGCATTCATGGTTTTCGCAGCGGCGCTCTTCCAGGCGGCATGTGGAAGCCCGCAAATGGAAGAAAGGACCTTCGAGAGCATCAAATCGCTTCCGACAGTGGAGATTGTACGGAGGATTGCTCCCTCCGTGGTGAGACTGCAGGCCCAAATGGGCAAGGGATCCGACTCAAGCCGGGGATCCTCTGGCAACAGCGCGGGTACCGGCGTGATTTTCGACGAGGACGGACACATCATCACAAGCCTGCATGTGATCAGGCCCGGCGACAAAGAATTGCCGGATCGCGTTTTCACCACTCTTTCGGACCGGCGGACCTTTTATGCCGATGTCGTCGGCATCGACGAGAGACTGGACCTGTGCGTCCTGAAAATCAACGCCGGCCGCTTAACTCCCGCCACCTTCGGTGATTCCGAAAGAACGGAGGTCGGAGAAGACACGGTGGCGATCGGCTTCGCATTTGATCTCGCCGGTCTGCCAACAGTAACCCGCGGCGTTGTAAGCGCGTTGGGGCGCAAAATCGTCCAGTCGGGCCTCATAATCCCGAACGCAATTCAGACCGATGCCGACATTCATCCCGGCAACTCGGGCGGCCCGCTGGTAAACTCGCGCGGCGAAGTAATCGGCATTAATACAGCAGTTGCGGGCTGGACCGGCGATCTCGGTTTCGCGGTTCCAGCCGAGATATTCCTGCCTGCGGCTGAATCCATCATCCGCAGCGGTTCCTTCCGGCGCGCTTATCTCGGAATCGCCACGGCGGATTCGCCGGTCCCGGCCGCGGCCGGCCCGCAGACAATCAAAGGCATCCCGGTCACGCTCGTAATGGATGGATCTCCGGCGCAAAAAGCGCGATTGCGGAATAGCGATTTAATTTTTTCCATCGGAGGAGAAATCCCGACAACAGGCGCCGATATCCTGCGGATTTTGATCAAACGAAGACCCGGTGAAAAAATCGCGATCGAGTTTTACCGAGAAGGGAAGCGGCGCACCGTCATGGTGAAACTTGCAGAACAGCCGACCGGCGATCAGCGGTAATCCGGCGGCGGCAAGGAGCTGGGAGGAAATGCATGCGGCATTGGAGAACATCCGGCGGGCAAAAAGCAGGGAAAGCATTCTTAACCCGGATTATTCCTGAAGCTTTTACTGCGGCACCGGATCCAGGCATGTTTACTGCGTTGCGCGGCTGAGTTTTTCAGTCGACATTAATTCTTTCAACCCTGCGGCTGTCCAACAGCTTCTGAAGTCGACTCCCGGAAAATCCGGCAAAATTGGCGACTTGGCTTAAAATCATAAGCAGGCAGATAAGCAGGGCTTGCTTGCCTCGCTTCCGACGAAACGGGAAAAGGATCAGGTCCATATAAAAACGCGGAGGCTCGAGACGCAGCTTCTCTTTGCTGCGCGCTTTCCGTTTCTCGTGGAAGAGGCCGGCGCGGTATCCGTATTTGAAATGCTGCCGCAGAAACTCCCCCAGATTCATCGCGTGAAAGTGGCGCACAACAATTTCAGGCGAATAGACGATTTGGAAACCGGCCTGCCGCAGGCGGTCGCAGAGGTCGCGGTCCTCGGCGCCGACATCCGTAAATTCAACGTCAAACCCGTGCATTCCAATAAAGGTCTCTCTCGGAATAATCAGATTATTCGACGTCACGAATCTGGCGTTCTGCGAATCGCGATTATAGTACTCATACAGGTAGTCGATGAGCATCTGGCTCGACTCGGAAAAGAGATTTTTAGTCAGACAATTTACCGTTCGCCCGCCGGTCGCGCAGTCTTGCCGAAGCCGGGAGATCGCAGCGCGCATCCAATCCGGGGGAAGCGTGCAGTCGTCGTCAAGAAAAACAAGGTACCGGCCCCGCGCCCTTTCCGCCCCGGCGTTCCGCGCCGCCGCCGGCCCAAGTTTTTCTTGATTTACGTAAACAAGATCGAGCTTTTTCCCAAATGCTTTGACAACGGAATCGTAGGCTGCAGTGCTGCCGTCGTTGACCACGATGACCTGGACCGCATTTTCGCCTACATTCAGCTCGCTTAAAGACTGCAAACAGCTGCGCAACCGCTCCGGCCGGTTAAAGGTCGGGATGACGATGGAAAGAATGACTTTCCCTTCGGGCTGGGACTCATTTCCGGGCTGACTATCCATCTATTTCAATCATTGTTCCGCTTTTAAAGGAAGCCACGGCCGCCAGGGCTGTCTTGACGGCCCGCCTGCCGTCTTCAAACACGCACTCAGGCTGCTTGTCGTGCAAAATACAACCGGCAAAATGCCGCCAAATTTGAAAAAACGTGTCCTGAAAATCGCCTCCTCGCCGCAAAACGGCCGTCCATCCGCCGGAATCCAACCCGGAGCGGACCGCTTTTTTGAGCCGGTCCCCGATGTCGCCGGGATAGATTGAGGAGGGATAAAATCTCAGACCGTCAAATCGATACAAATTGACATGCAAGCGTCCGCGATCGCCGTATATTTCGATTTCGCTCGCAGGACTGGTTTTAAAAGTATAGTAAGCGCTCGCCAGGATTCCGTTCGACAGCCGGCCGCTGATCATGCTCGATTCGTCCTGGTAATACTGATCGGAATCGTGAAACGCAAAAATGCGCTCCGCACTTCCTCCCACCAGATAATGCCATAGGTCGAAATGATGCACGCCTTCGTTGAACGTCACCCCGCCGCCGAGGTCGAGATCGCGGTGCCAATTTTGAGCGCTCCTGCCGTCGCGCAAATGGGTATAGATGCTGCAAACGGCCTTTATGTTTCCCAATTCTCCGGACCGGATTTTTTCCCGCGCCTGTTTGACCAGACGATGCCAGCGCAGGTTGAAACACAGGAGGCTTTTGGTGTTTGCTGCACGGCTTTTTTCGATCAGCTTGTCGCAATCGCTTAATGTCAACGCGAGCGGTTTTTCCATAAAAACATGCTTGCCCATTTCCAATGCCGCCAGGCCGATCTCGATATGGGAAGGCGTAGGCGTTAAAATTCCGACCGCATCGATGTCCGGATCTTCCAAAAGCTCGCGGTAGTCAGGATAACGGCGCTTGATTTTATATCTGTCCGAAAATTCCTCAAGGCCGTCCGGCCGAATATCCGAGGCCGCAATAATCTCGAAGCCGGGGATCCATTTTAAAGCCGGCATATGCCTTTCCCGCGCAACCCTGCCGCAGCCAATGATTCCCAGTCCAATTTTATTCAGCTTTTTCATGAATCCTCCCGCGGGATTGCTCAAACGAGATGACGGCAGTCGATCCCTCCGTTGAGAAAATAAATCTGCACGCTGACATCGGTGGTGCCGCGGTCGCGGTACGGGCAATTGCGACAGAAGCTGATCTTTTCGCTGTTATCGCGAATCTGCCGGCGGACGTATGCGGCGCGGTCGCCGTACCATAGGTCCTTGAATGTTGTCGATTCCGAGATCTTCCCCATTTCCAGCTTGGCGTTGTAATCCTGCTCGCAGCCGACCAGCGTCCCGTCCGCAAACACCGTGGGGAACCAAAACGGCTCCAGGCAATAAAAATCATTTCTCTCAACGCGCCGGCCGTCCCGGTATTGATAGGCGCTATGCTCTTTGCTGTCGGGCGTCAGACGCCCGTGAACCGCATCCGGGGAGTCCGTATCAATAATGGACAAGGTTCGCACGCTGAGCCAATCAAAATGATGGTCGCGGGCAAATTCTTCCAGCTCCGGCACCTGGTGCTGATTGTGTTTCATGACAATAAAGCGCATATGAAGCAGCGGCAACGCAAGATTGCGTTTACGCTTCAATTCGGCAAGCTCTTTGATCCCCTTTAAAACCGGTTCCAGCCGGGCGCCGCGCCGGAATTTTGCATTTGTTTCGTCGGTCAGCCCGTCAATCGCGGTAATAAGAACGGTGGGGGGCTCGTTGATGAGGGCGTCAAGGACCTTCTCTCGCGCTAAAAACTGGCCGTTTGTAGAGAGCAGTTTTATGAAAGGATATCTCCGCGAAATCCTCAGGATGTCTTTCAGGCGGGGATGCAGCAGCGGTTCCCCCCACGCCCATAGGGACGCGGTCAATAAATAAGGCCCGACTTCGCCGAGGATCTGCTCATAGAGATCGGGATCCATTGCCATTTTTTCGCGCTTCACCGCGCCGATGCCGGCGGGACAAACCGGACATTTCAAATTGCAGTAATTGGTCAATTCGAACTGCATATGCAGGGGCATGCCCCAGGGCTTAAGCCGCCTGTACAGGAAGTTGCCTCCTGATATGTAAAGATTGAGGCGCTTCCTCCAGCTCATATTGTTCATGCTTAACGGCATCTGGTCATAGACGAACGCATACCGCCCGCCCGCCAGGATTTGCCAACTCAATTGGGGCAATCTTAAAACGCCGTTGATTCGTTCGCGCGATCGCATGCGGCCTCCCGATCAGGAGCGAGATTTTCAACTGCTACAGTAAACTATACTATAAGCCGCCTCCACTATCGTCCGTCGCATAAAGACGGGGACAGCGGCGCCGACACGCATCCGTCAAAAGGCTCCTTTCCCGCGCCGTTGCGGGACCGTTGAACTGCAGAATTCAAACTTCAAGGCCGACGGATCGCATCAGTTCAAGCGCATTGCTTTTTCGGACCACTCCCTCTCTCAGACGGTAGTCAAAAGCAATGCGCCCGTCTGCTATATGGTCTTCAAAATGCACATTGGAAGCATGGGGCTTCAACGCATCGACGACATCCGCAAGGGCGAGATCGTGAGTGGTCACCAGGCCGATGGCGCCGCGGCGGGCCAGTCCCCGGACGACGGCTTCCGATCCGATTCGCCGATCGTGCGAATTCGTGCCGTGCAGCAGTTCATCCAGCAGGAACAAAAGCGGCACGGGCCCCTCGGCAAGCGCCACAAGCTTTCGGAGGCGAGTGATTTCCGCGTAGAATCTTGAGGCGCCTCCCTGCAGCGAGTCCACGATCCGGATGGAGGCCCCCACAACCAGCGGCGAAATCCTCAGGCTGCGCGCGCGCACGGGCGCCCCCGCCAGGGCAAGCACTCCGTTGATGCCCACCGTCCTCAGCAGCGTGCTTTTCCCGGACATATTCGAACCGCTCACGACCAGAATCCGCATGTCCCCCGCCAGCGATATGTCATTGCGCACGCACCGGCTTTCCGGCAGCAGCGGATGCCCGAGCCCGCGGCCGTCAAAACAGGGCGACTGCTCCGAAAGCTCCGGGAACGGATCATCGGGATGTTCAAATGCATACCCCGCCAGCGACGACAGCGCCTCGAATTCGGCCGTTGCCGAAAGCCATCCGGCGACGGCCTCTCCATACTTTTTGCGCCAGTTTTCAATGAGGAAAGCCAGCTGCAACTCCCAAAGAAGGAGGAAAGCCAGGGGAGCAAAAAGCGCGTTCTTTCTGGAATCGAGGAGCGCGATCAAAAAATTGAGGCGCCTGATCAGGCGCGAAGGAGGGATTCCCTCTTTATCAAGAGCGGCTCTCAGGTCTTTCAGGCGCTCGGTTTGAAATTGCTCTCTTTCCAGCCGGCCGAGTATAAGGGCAAGCAAATCGAGGTTTCGACCCGCCTGCTCCGCTCCGACTACGGACTGGCCGACGATTTTTCGCTGCGAGTAAATAAAAACAAGCTCCACGAGAAGCATTAGAAAAAACCATGCGTGCTGCCCCGTCATTCCCCAGACCGCCAGCGACGCCGCGGTCGCGGCGGCCGCAAGACCGGAAAGAAGCCTCAGCAGGCCGGAATTCAACCTGGGCGGCGCCTGCGCCCACCCGATCAGCGGAGCAGGGCGGATGCCTACCCGGACGTCGGTTCCAAGCGATGCAAGATCCTCCCGCAGATCAAGTTTAAAACGCAGCTCGTCGACGGCGCTTTGCCTCAATAAAATCACCTGGGCGGGCGCCGCCGATTTGAGCCAGGATGCCAGCAGCTCTTCTCCGGCGTGCGTGCGGGCGCAGCACAGCAATTCGAACAAGGATCCGCCTCCGAAAAGATCCAGATCCTCGGCGTAGGGGTGCGACGGATCCCTGAACAAATCTCCCGCGGCGCCTGTCCCTTTCCAGCGTTCCTCGAGGCGGGCCAGCCCCTTTTCATAAAAGTCGACCGCATGCCGCAAACGCCGAAGTTTCGCGAGAACGCGGCTGTGCCAGACCATCAATGCCATAAATCCGCATAGGGGCGCCAGGAGCCACCATCCGGAAACAGCGCCCCGAAAAAAAGCGAACCAAGCCATCGCGGCCGCCGACAAAAAAACTGCCAGGCGCAAGTTGCCTATCTGCCGGTGCCTGGATTCACACTTTGCCGCGGCAGCGCGCCTCGCATCCAGCCGCCGCACATATTCGCCATGCGGTTCTCTATCCATCACCGCCGTCGCTCCCTTATCATTTCGTTCTTTGCCGCAGCCTTCCCGCAGATATAATCGATCTCATTGAAGGCACGACAAGATTAGTCGGGAGCGCCTTGAAATGCAATCCGGTATCTCGCGGCGACCGACGCTTCGGCGGATGAGAGGGGAGGAACCCAGATGAGAGTAGTGGGGATAGCGGGAAGCCCGCGAAAAAACGGCAACACGGAAATAATGATGCATGAAGTACTCCGGGCGGCCCGCGAAGCGGGCTGCGAGACGGAAGCGTTTCTGATGTCGGGAAAGCAGGTAACGCCGTGCGATGCGTGCGGAACCTGCTTCGAAGCGGGATCCTGCTGGATTCAGGATGATATGCAGGAGCTGTATGCCATGCTGAACCGGGCGGACGCGGTGGTTTTCGGCAGCCCGGTTTATTTCGGCACCGTCAGCGCGCAGACCAAGGCGGTCATGGATAGGATGTTTGCTCTCCTTGGGCGCCGCGCCTTAAAAGACAAGATTGCGGGAGCCCTCGTTGTCACCCGAAGAGTCGGCGCCGTCCAGGCGCGTTCCTTGCTATACGGTTTCTGCATAACGCACGGCATGATTGTCGCCGGAGGCGCCATCGGCTACGGAAGAGAGCCGGGAGACGTGCTGGCCGGAGTCGGAGGCGGCATCGATGCATCCGCGATGGAGGAGGCGAGGCTGCTGGGAGAGAGCATCGCCCGGATGGGCAGGCGCTTGAAGAAATAAGGGAATCGGGATATCCATCCATCGAATTCTGCCGCCCGGCGGGAGTGCCGCCCTTATTTCCGGTCTCCCCAATAATCCCCCAGCTTGTCCACCAGCTTGCCGCAGTTTCGAATGATTTGTGCGATTTCCGCAGCCGTAATTTTATCCACATGGATCCCGGCTATGGCGCATACGGGCTTTTTATATCGCTTGCATAACCGATAGGCTGCGCTTCGGGCAACGGCATCTTCCTTATGGCCCAGCCTTGTCAGCACAGACGCGGAAGCCCGGTTGCGTTCATGATCGTAATCCGCCACGGCGACGGCGCCCAGATGCGCATCCCCATTAAAGATGAAAACAATCGGGTCCTTCCCCAGCCATTCGATGGAAAGGCTGACTTTGGTTCGTCCGGCGCCTTCGCTGAGTATTTTCCTTTTCATACCCGTTTGCCGCCGCCCGGCCACCGCTTGAACAAGCGATGCTCGATGCGGAAAAGGTCCAGCGCCTTGCCCACCGTGTGATCGACGATATCCTGGACCGAACGCGGATGATGGTAGAAAGCCGGGACTGGAGGCATGATGATGCCGCCCATTTCGGTGACGATCGCCATGTTTCTCAAATGAACAAGATGAAGCGGCGTTTCGCGAACCAAAAGCACCAGGCGGCGGCGCTCTTTCAAAGTGACATCCGCGGCCCTGGTCAGCAGGTTGTCAGCGTACGAGTGGGCCAGGGCGGAAAGCGTCTTCATGCTGCAGGGAGCGATGATCATGCCGTCATGCAAAAACGAACCGCTGGAAAGGCAAGCGCCCAGGTCGTCGATGCCATAATTCCAGGATGCCAATGACCGGATATCGTCAGCTCTATATTCGGTTTCAATTTCAATGGTTCGCTCCGCCGCGGGGGTAATGACAAGGTGAGTTTCCACGTTCTTGCAGCCTGCCAAAACCTGAAGCAGCCTTATTCCGTATACGGCTCCCGTGGCACCGTTCATGCCGATGAGTATTTTCAATCCCCGTTCTCCTCAATGTATCCGCTTACTATAACGCCAACACCCTGAAGACTCGAAGCATCCATAATGGGAAGAAGCCGATCGTAAGAGCGTGATCCGCATAAGAAAACATGGGCGCTTACAAAACGATTTTCCTCAATTCCCGCCTGAGGATCTTGCCTTGCGGCGTTTTCGGCAGCTCATCCACAAAATGCACGGTCTTGGGGACCTTGTAGCGCGCCAGACGTTCTTTGCAGAAGAGGATCAGTTCGCTTTCATCGGCAGCCAGGCCCGGTTTCAACATTACAAAGGCCGTGACGGCTTCTCCGTATTCCCGGTTCGGCATGCCCACGACCCCGCATTCGTTGACAGCGCCATGCTGATGCAAAAGGTCCTCCACTTCCTTGGGATATACATTCTCCCCGCCTGTAATAATAATGTCCTTGATGCGGTCCACAATAAAGAGGTAGCCCTCTTCGTCAAATACCCCCACATCTCCCGAATGAAGCCACCCGTTGCGCAGGGCCGCCTCCGTTTCTTCCGGCTGCTCGAAGTATCCCTGCATGATATTGGGTCCGCGAATAATAATCTCTCCCTGCTCCCCCTGCCTGACTTCCCGGTCGTTGGAGTCGACTACTTTTACCTCGACAATGCCCGCAGGCACGCCGATGGACCCGATTTTATGGCGGAACAGATGATTGAATGTCACGCAGGACGCCGCTTCCGTCATGCCGTACGCTTCGTGAATGGGAATTCCAAAAGCATCAACCCAGCGGCGCACAATTTCGGCCGGCATGCTTGTGCCCCCTGAAAAGACGTAGCGGAGGCTTTTCAGCCGCTTCCGAGATTCCGGGTCGTTTAGATACCGGATAAAAACAGTGGGAACCCCGTAAAAACGGGTCGCGGCATGTTGAGCAACGGCGGCCGTGACTTTATCCATGTCGAACCCCGCAAACAGCACCAGTGTGGCGCAATTAGAAAAAAAAGTGTGCATGACATGGCACTGGGCGAAAACGTGATTCAGGGGAAGGAAGCAAATTCCCACATCATCCGGGGTCGTCCTTTCGTGGTAGGCCACATTTTGCGCGCTATAAAGCAAATTCCGGTGAGTGAGCACGGCGCCCTTGGGCGTGCCTGTCGTCCCCCCTGTGTACAATATGGCGGCCGCATCGTCTCCCGTAGTGTCTGCATGGCCGGCGCCCGGCCTGGGATACCCGCCTCTTAGAATCGACTGAAATACTTCGTCTTCTTCGATAACAAGCACGCTGCGGACTTGGGGTATTTTTTCCGCCGGCGGAAGCTGCGAGCGAAGCTCCTCGGATGTTACAAGCATGCAAGAGCGGGAATCGCGGAGGACACCCGTCATCTCAAAAGTCTTGTATGCGCCGGGCACGCAAACGGAAACGGCTCCGATCCTGGCAATCCCGTAATAAAACATAATCCATTCGGGCCGGTTTGACATGTACAGGGCAACACGATCCCCCTTTGAGACTCCCAGCCGCGTCAGATAGCCGGCGATTTTATCGATGATTGTGTTCATCGCGCCGTAGCTATGCCGCTGATCCGAGAATATCAGCGCTGTCTTATCCGGATAATAGCGAGCGGCGCGGGAGAATTCATCCGCTACATTCATGGCATCTTCCTCTCGTTCCAATTCTATGGTGCCATTATAGAAGCTTTGGATTTTCCTGTCCTAAAATTATCCTTCAATGATTCCACCGGTTTTCGTTCGATACAAAAAGGAAGACCGCACGGGACATGTGCTAAAATAGACATGATCTTCGTCGCAAAGACATGGAGCATAGCAATTGACGAGCGTTATACCCCCCCCAATTGATCCCGGCGATATCCGCTTCGAATTTATCCGGGCCTCAGGCCCCGGGGGGCAGAATGTCAACAAGGTAGCGACAGCCGTTCAGCTTCGTTTTGATGCGAGGAATTCAAAGTCGCTGGCGCCCGAAATCCGGGACCGTCTTCTCCGGCTGGCAGGCAAACGCGCAAACTCCTCCGGCAAAATTATAATTTCGGCCAAGCGGTTCCGAACTCAACAGCGCAACCGCGAGGATGCGCTGCAGCGCCTTCTTCGATTGATCGAAAAAGCCTCTATGCCTCCCGCCCGCCGTCGCAAAAGCCGACCGCCGGCCGCGGCGGACACCCGGCGACTTGCCGAAAAAAGGAGGCGTGCCGAACTGAAGAAGCTTCGGTCTCGCGCTTCCTTGCAGGAGTAGGCTTTGAGAAGGCGGAAACGATAGATTTGAATGGACCGCGGGCTTGGGGCAGATACCGAAAAACGCAAAGGAAAGGAAGCCGAGGAGAGAATCACAGCATGGGAATTTGGCGAACGGTCCGCGAAGCGGAGCATGAAATAAGAAGGCGAATCAAGCATTTATTGACTTACCAAAAGCGACGATCTGCGGACGAGCTTCGCTCCGCTTCGGACGTCCGCCAAGAAATTCTCGAGCAGTTTGAGTCCAGGGTAAAACTTCAAGGGAATGAAAGGATCTTCCCCTTTAAGAAAGTGCTTGTGCGGCTGCAGCCCAACTCAAAAAGCATGAGCAAGATTTTCAAAACCTCATTCATTCAAAATGGTTCGCTGCAATCGGATATTATCCGCAGCTTGGTAGAATCCAAAGCCCGGTATTCCGATGAGATGGAGATTTCCGTTGAAATTCGGGAATATTCCGCCCCGGGCCGTCCCGTTCAAGAAGAATCTCTCGACAAGCCTTTATTCCACATACATTTCCTCCAACCCGATTCGCTTTACCGCCGCAACGTTCCTGAAATCAATTTGGTGGTCTCTCTCGGCGCCGCCGAGCGGCGTGAATATCGCTTGAAAAAGGAATGCATACTGATCGGACGTTCCGCGGAAATAGAGGATTTTGAAGGAAGAATGGTCCGCATAAACGATGTGGTCTTCCTCGACAACGGAGACGAAATCAATTCGACCGTAAGCGGCGTTCACGCGCGGATCTGGTTTAGTTTTGAAAAGCAGGGATTTCTTGTTCTGGATGAAGGCAGCCGCTATGGAACGCGCGTCGTCCGCGGAGACCGTTCTATCGACGTGCCCAGCGCGCATGACGAAGGTATTCTTTTGCGGCCCGGAGATGAAATATACTGCGGGCGCGCCTCTCTGCTGCTTGGAGCAGGCTCCCAGGAGCCCGTCTGAGCATCGCAGCGGCGTATGGTTTTTCATATTTTTATGTTCCTATTTTGCGCCGAACCCCTAGGGAACAAACCGGGAATTTTCGAAGGTCCTACGAATTAAAAAGTTGTAAGCTCAATGTCCGTATAAATTTAGCCGAAAATAATAGATAAAATACTTATCGTATCGTTGGAAAATTTCGATAAGCTAATCGGGTTTCCCCATAAAAGGGCCCAGACAGCGGGAGATAGCCTTGCCGGGGTCCCCGGGATGGCGTATATGCGCGCAAAAGTTTTGACTATCGACGACAGCAAAACGGTGAGGAGTGTAATCTCAAAACATCTTTCCCAGTTTTCTGTCGAAATGCTGGAAGCCGAAGGCGGAGAGCAGGGAATTTCTATCGCCCGAGAAAATGCGCCGAATTTGATACTCTTGGATTACAACATGCCGGTAATGGATGGGTATCATACGCTGGTTGAGCTTAAAACGGACGAAAACCTTAAATCCATACCGGTTATCATGGTAACAACCGAAACCTCCAAGGATACGGTTGTCAAACTGCTGAAGCTCGGGCTTAACGGCTATATCGCAAAGCCATTTACGCGCGAAATCCTTCTGAAAAAAATCAATCCCATACTCAATCTATACAGCGGCGACGAGGTGCCTTCCAAGCCGCCCAACGTTTCGCACGGAAAAGCTCAAGAGACGCCTTCGGACAGTGCTTCCTCAGGCACCGCCATCCTGGTCGTCGACGACAAGGCCAGCGTCCGAGAACTGATGGGAAACTACCTCAATGGGATTTCCCGCCTGATAACAGCCGACAGCGGCCGCGGAGCGCTTGCGGCGATGGCTCACAGGAATTTCGATCATATATTTTTGGACCTCGAAATGCCGGACATGAGCGGATTTGATGTTTTTCAGGCCTACTTGAAGAGCACGAAGGACGAAACCGCCGCGAGAAAATTCATCGGCATGGTGCTGCGTTCAGCTGTTTCCGATATTCATCGGGCTTCGGAGCTCGGCATACCGGTGCTTTTATATAAACCTTTCACGCGCGCCGATGTTCAAAACTCAATTGAACGGTCCGCCGCCTATCAGAGGGAATCGGCGACCCAAAAACGCTTCTACTTGACCGCCAACGGAGACGCGCGAATATTGGAGTGCCCGCCCCAAAAGAGCTCCAGATTCCGGCTTTTTGTAGAATCGTTGAATTCAGGAGTTGTCCGGGAGATTGACAAAATGGTGGAGGAAGGCTCCAACCTGCTGGTCATTAAGATCGGGGAAGATTTCCTTTCCAAACCTGAGGTCGCGGATAAATTCATTGAACTGATGAATCATATTCGCCGGCTCCCCCTGACAATCCGTTTTGTCGTTCATTCTTCTCAATCGCGCAAAGTGCTCAGAAAGTTCAGTGAGACCGCATCGGTCCCCACCGATACTTCCGTGGAATGCGCTTTGAGTTCCATGGCTTCATGAAATGAATCGAAGAGACCTTGGACTCAGGCGCCGTCGATCACTTCCCGGACTTTGCAAAGAAAGCTGTCGGCCGTAAAGGGTTTTTGAATAAAGGCCGCATTTGAGTCTGATAATCCGTCAAGCTGCGGTCTGTTATCCATATATCCGGAGACAAAAAGCGCAGGGAGCCCCGGGCGCACGGAGAATATCCTTTCAACCAATTCTGTGCCGCTCATGACCGGCATTACGACATCCGCCACTACCAGGGAAACCTTTCCGGCGTGGTCTTCAAACAAGCGCAGCGCCTCTCTTCCATCGGCCGCTTCCAACACTTTATATCCACGATTGATCAGCATTCGGGCAAGCAGGCTTCTAACCATGGACTCATCCTCTGCGAGAAGCACGGTTTCTCCGTCCGCATCGCCGGACGCCTTTCCTTTGGTTTTTTCGGCGCGAAGCACGGTTTTTTCCCCGCAGGGGAAATAGATCCTGAAAGATGTCCCCTTTCCCTGTTCGCTGTGAACTTTAATGAAACCGCCGGCTTGCTCGACGATTTCGTAAACCGCAGACAGTCCCAACCCCGTTCCTCTCTGCGCGGTGGCGGCAGCGAAAACCGGATCGAAAAGACGGGCTTTTGTTACCGCGTCCATGCCCGTCCCGTCGTCACTGACAGCCAAAAGGACATACGCCCCCGGCGTCATTTCTTCATGAGGCCTTTCGGAGCCGCCGGCAAATGAAATGCGCGCCGTTTCAATGGTAAGCTTGCCCCCGGCCGGCATCGCATATCTGGCATTCGCGGCAAGGTTCATTATGAGCTGCTGAATTTGGCACGAATCGGCCCGAATCAATTCTATGCCTTCCTGCGTATTGCAGACGAGCTCCACATCCTCGCTGATAAGCCTCCGAAGCATCTTTTTTAGATCATAAACCAGTTCATTAAGATTCAAATCCTGTGGAGAACTAATCTGCTTGCGGGTAAAAGCAAGCAGTTGAGATGTCAAAGAACCCGCGCGCAGCCCCGCCTCTCGGATTTTTTCGAGATCCTGTCCCCTGGGATCGTCCTCATCGAGATCCTCCAGAAGCATTTCCGAATAACCGTTAACAATGTTTAGCATATTGTTGAGGTCGTGCATGACCCCGCCTACAAGAATGCCGATAGGCTCCATCTTCTGAGCCTGCAAAAACTGGGTTTTCAAGAGCTTATATTCCGAAATATCGCGCATAAATCCGACGACGTATCTTTTGCCCGCTTTATCCGTGAATCGGTCTCTTGTTACGGCAAACACGCGTTTTCGTCCTTGAGCGTCCTCTATTTCTTCCTCGGTTGTGCATTCTTTGCCCGCTTCCATATTGAGTTCCTCCTGCTTGAACATAAACTCATTTGGATTTACGGAGCGGAGCTCGCTAATTGTTTTACCGATAAGCTCGTCGCGCGGTTTTCCCACCAGAATGCAGAAAGCGCTATTTGCATGGATGAGTGTTTGCTCCTCGTTTTTGACAAAAACGGGATCGCGGATTCGGTCGAGAACTAATTCAAAGATTTCGGGATATTTATCGGTGGTTTCTTCATAGGCCAGCAAGGCTTTTTCGGGCATTCATTTATCCTCGCTTATTCAGCCTATCTTTATCGGCTTATCCGCTTGAAATCAAAAGCGGTTTTTGCCGTTTTTTTCAGCCGATCGAGCGGGGCTCTCGATTTTGCAGAGATTGTGTTGGTAAAAGCAAAACGGTCCTGCAACCTGAAGCTTAAAAAGCGTGATAATCTTTGTTGTATTGGATTATTCTCTTTTGCATAAATTGCAATTTAATCATGGCATATTGCATTTTTTAGCAACTAATAGATAACATTCTAATACAAGATTGGCATTATGCATGTATTATTTTGCACTTTTTGCACAAATTGCAAAACAGTTGTTGACACGCAACGCCGATTTTCTTATAGTGATCGTCGAAGGAATTGCCTGACTTGTTGAGGAGCGAAACAATGAAAATGATCCTATCAATAATCCGCCCTCACCGTCTCCAGGACGTTAAGGAGGCTCTTTCCGAAATAGGCGTGGCCGGACTGACCGTTACCGATGTTCGAGGAGCGGGTAGGCAGAAAGGCCAGGTGGAACGCTATCGCGGTTCCGAATACAGCATCGACCTTCTCGCGAAATGCAAGATCGAGGTTGCTGTCGCCGACGACCAGTGCGAGGAAGCAGTTCAAGCAATTCGAAAAGGCGCCTACACCGGCGAGATCGGAGACGGAAAAGTTTTCATTCTGCCTCTTGAAGACTCCATGCGGATTCGCACCGGAGAAAGGGGAGAGGATTCGCTTTAAGTATTAATTTGCAATAGCACTCGAGATGAAAAAAGGAGAGAGCGGGACAATGGTGAAAAATCCAAAAGAAGCAATTGATTTGGCACAAAAGGCGGGGGTTAAAATAATAGACCTCAGGTTCATTGACATGCCTGGAGTGTGGCAGCATTTTTCGATTCCCGTGGAGGATCTCACGGAGGAGTTGTTCGAAGACGGCCTGGGATTCGACGGTTCCAGCATCCGAGGTTTCAAATATATTCATGAAAGCGACATGCTGCTTATCGCCGATCCGGAAACGGCCTATGTGGACCCCCTTCTGCAGGTTCCCACGATGGATCTGATCTGCAATGTTTATGATCCGCTTACGCGCGAACCTTACAGCCGCGATCCGCGCTATATCACCCAGAAGGCGGAACGCTATCTTAAAGGCACCGGCATTGCCGATGTGAGCTATTGGGGGCCGGAGCTGGAATTCTATATTTTCGATGATGTGCGCTACGACCAGAACGCACACGCGGGCTATTATTTCATCGATTCCGTAGAGGGGGTCTGGAACACGGGGCGCGTTGAGAATCCAAACCTGGGTTACAAAATCAGGCATAAGGAGGGGTATTTCCCCGTGCCCCCGACAGACGTCTATCAGGACTTCCGCTCGGAAATACTTCTAAAAATGAAGGAAGTCGGCGTTCCGATTGAAGTTCACCACCACGAAGTGGGTACGGCGGGACAGGCGGAGATCGACATGCGCTTTGCGCCGATGACGAAAATGGCCGATAACGTGATGTATTACAAATACGTAATCCGGAACATGGCAAAAAAGTACGGGAAAACCGTCACATTCATGCCGAAGCCTTTGTTTGGGGACAACGGTTCGGGCATGCACTGCCATCAGAGTTTATGGAAGGGAGACAGAAACCAGTTTTACGACGAATCGGGTTACGCCATGCTGAGCAAGACGGCCCAGTATTACATCGGCGGCCTGCTTAAGCACGCCGCTTCATTGCTGGGTTTCTGTGCGCCCACTACGAACTCCTACCGGAGGCTTGTTCCCGGGTTTGAAGCGCCGGTGAATCTTGCGTATTCCCAGAGAAATCGTTCCGCCGCCGTTCGTATCCCGGTGTATTCCAAGAGCCAGAAATCCAAGCGAATCGAATTCCGCTGTCCGGACCCCTCCGCCAATCCCTATATGTGTTTTGCAGCGCAGTTGATGGCGGGACTCGACGGGATTCAAAACAAGATCGATCCGGGCGAGCCGCTGGAAAAAGATCTGTACGATCTTCCGCCGGAGGAGGCTAAGGCCATAAAAAATACGCCGGGATCGCTGGGCGAGGCGCTGGATGCACTGGAGCAAGATCACGATTTCCTCCTCAAAGGGGACGTCTTCACTCCTGACGTTATTGAAACGTGGATCCAATACAAGCGGGAAAAGGAATGGACACAGGTAAACCTGCGGCCCACTCCTTACGAATTCTTCTTGTATTTCGATCTATAATCCGCCTTTGCGGCTTCATGAGAGTTCGAGGCGCCTCGAACTCCCATGATTTTTATGGCCACGGGGATTCTCCTCGCTTATTCTTTTGATCTATGCAAAAAGAAATTGAGTTTCTCCGCCGCAAGTTCCGCAACGGACGCACCGCTCTGTTTCGTCAAGTCGATTGGACATCCCCATCGGGCGGCCTTCTCGAGGCGCATGCATCGCTTGTCGACGAAATCATCCGCCGGATCTACGCAATCTCGTGCGAATCGGCCGATCGCCGCGCCCCGCGCCATACGAATTCCGCGCTTGCCCTCGTAGCCACCGGCGGCTACGGACGAAAGGAACTGAATCCTTTTTCCGACATCGACATCGCATTTATTCCATCGGAGGAAGAAGACCCCTGGGTTGAAGCCGCGGTTCACACGGCTTTTAAATTGGTCATGGACGTCTTTCTTTCCCTCAGGGACGTCCATGTAGGTTATTCTTTCCGCCCGGTGGCGGAAGCAAGCTCCTGGGACGTCGCGACAAAAACGGCCCTGCTGGATCTGCGCTACGTTTGCGGGGACATGGCGCTTGCCCGATTAATGCAGCGCCGCGTACGGGAAGTTCTTTCCCCGCTGGATTTAATGATTGAAACGCAATCCGCAACAAACGGGCGACAGAAGCCGGCGCGCACCTTGTATCTTGTTGAACCCAACCTTAAGGAAGGCCCCGGCTCGCTCAGGGACTTGCACCGCGCCCGCTGGATATTCCAATTGATGTTCAGCGGGGAGGAAATGGATCTTGAAACAGCGATGCGAACCCTGGCCGGAATTTCCAACCGGCGGATTGCCGAAGTACGGGCGGCGGCGGACTGGTTTCTGCGCGCCCGAACCTGGATGCATCTCACCGCCGGCAGGCTTTCCGATGTGCTGATCACGAATTACCAGGACAGGATTGCCCGCGAGCTAGGCGACTGTTCCGCCCAGGAATGGCTTTCGAAGCATATGTTTTATTCCGAAATCCTAGCCAGATTTCGCGAGACCGCCGTCGTAACCCTTCTCCGCGGTCCCTTCTCAATTAACGGAGTGCTGTTGAAGGACGGATCCCTCCATCTGCCGGAAAATTCTACCGCCTTGAATGCGGCCGTCGGCATGTTTCAATTGTCCCAGAGATATTCGATCCCCGTGAACCTTAAGGATCTGGAGCGGCTGGCGGAGCTGCGCGAACAAATGAATGCAACTCGGGAACCTTCCAAAGAAGAAGCGTGGGCTTTTAAGCGCATATTGGGAGAAGGCCGGGATGTGGCGCACACGCTGCGCACCTTATCGGATCTCGGATTTCTGGACAGGTTTATCCCCGATTTTTCGCTCGTCATGCGCTTTGTTCCTCCGGATCCCGCTCATCGCTATACGGTAGGAGAGCATTCAGTTCGAATGGTCGAGCATCTCGAACTGCTCCGCAGCGGAGCGGACGCGGCCGGGCGCCGTTTTACGGATTTGATCGGCCAGTGCGCCCATTTTGATATCCTCTGCCTGGCCGCGCTGCTTCACGATGCGGGAAAGCTTCTGCCGGGCGGCGATCATTCCGAAACCGGCGCGGAGCTGGCCAAGACCGTTGCGGCCAGGCTGAACCTTGCTCCCGAGAAAAGCGAGCTCCTCGATATTTTGGTGCGGCAGCATTTGTTGCTTGTGCGAACGGCCAGGCTCCACGACCTGAAATCCGCTCCCGTCATCCAGATGGTCGCAGAACGCCTTCGCGGCCCCGAAGCATTGCGCCATCTTTATGTCCTTACCTATGTCGACACCTGCGCCGTCTCGGAAGGAAACTGGACATCCATGGATGTCAGGAACATGGAAGACCTGTACCGCAGAATTCAGGAATTCTTTGATCGCCCGGATGAAACTCAGAGCGAGGGAGCGCAGGAAGATCAGGCGGTGCGCTTACGTAAGAAGCTCGCCGCGCTTCAAACAACCAAAACGGATGCCGCTGTTTTAAAGCACTGCGACGCAATGCCCGCCGGATACGTGCTTAATACTCCCTTGGAAGAAATCTCTTTTCATCTGCAGCTTTTGGACAGGCTCGAGGCGGAAAGGGTGGTGCTGGACGTTTACAACCAGCCGGGAGAAGATTACACGGAGCTCACCGTCTGCGCTTATGACGACCCCAAGCCGGGCATATTGGCAAAAATTACAGGCATTCTATACGGATGCAACGCGGACATCCACAGAGCCCAGGCATTTACCCTGGAGAAAGAGCCTCCGGTTGTTTTGGACACCCTTTGGATTCGTTCCAACGGCGCCCAGATTTCCGAAAACAGGGCCAGGCGAATCCGGACAAGCTTAAAAGACGCCCTCACGGGAGCCAAAACCGTCGAGCGCTTTCTTGAGGAGGCCGGCAAAAATCCCCCCAAAAGCATTGAGCTCGACGGCATCGATATGCGAAACGATCTCTCGGAAGAACACACGGTCGTTCATATCATCGCGCACGACCTGCAGGGCCTCCTTTACATAATGACGCGAAGCCTGTCGCGATGCGGACTTCATATCCATTCGGCCAAAGTCGCTACATGGAACGCTCGAGCAGAAAACAACTTCTACGTAACTACCGCGAAGGGAAGTCAAATACCGAATAAGGACATACCTCTATGGACGGAGTGGCTTGAGCGGGTTTTAAGTGGCGATGGAGCCGAATCCTCCGATCGAGCTTAACCGCTCAAAGATTTAAGGATCCGTGATGCATCGAATCGTTGAAATAGCCCGCAAATCATTGGCTCCCGAACCGGTGCGGCAGGCGCTTGAGGGCGTGTCCGAATGCGTACCTTCCCGCCTGGATGATTATCCTGATTCCTTTCTCCTCGATCTGGGCCAGCTGCTGATTGTCTCGCCCCCAATGCTGGATACGGTGAGGGCGCACCCGGAGTACTTGAGCTGGCTGCGAGACCGGTCGTCGGATGAGGGAGAAATGCGAAGCGGGCCCGCTGCTTTTCGACAGCGCTGCGAAGCCTGGAATGACGCGATCGAGGGGCAGTCGGATTTTTTTGACAGCCTGCGGGTTTTCAAGCGGCGGGAATACCTGCTTCTTTCTTTTATGGATGTAGCCAGCCGCCTTTCCTTTCAAGACATCGTGCACCGATTGTCCGAACTAGCGGACTGGGTCATTCAGACGGCGCTTCAGCACACTTGGAAAAAGCTTGCCGAAGAGGAATCCGCCCGGCCGGCGTCCTTTATACCGGAAAGCGGTTTTGCCGTGATCGCCATGGGCAAACTCGGCGGAATGGAGCTCAATTACAGCTCGGACGTCGACCTGATTTTCTGCCGGCGCAATCCCGAAAACGCAAGGGAACAGGATTTTTTCCTAAAATTGGGTGAACGCCTTGTCGGGGTGCTCTCAAAGATCGGGCCCGAAGGATTTCTTTACCGGATCGACATGCGGCTTCGGCCCCACGGCGCCACGGGACCGCTGGCGCCGACCATCGACAGCCTTGTAAGCTACTATGAATCTTGGGGGGAGCCGTGGGAACGGCAGGCGCTTATCAAAGCCCGCTTCATAGCGGGGAGTCCGGAAGTCGGCAGGCGTATTCAAGACTTCGTTGCCGCCTTCACTTTCTCGAGGCAGCTGGACGAATCCGCGCTCGAGGACGTCAAAAGGATCAAGCATCGCGCCGAGAAAGAGTTTTCTGTTGAACCGAAGATCCATCTGAAGCAGGGCCCCGGCGGCATTCGCGATATCGAGTTTTATGTCCAGTTTTCGCAGCTTACCATCGGATGGAAATACCCGGAGGTTTGCGAATCCAACACTTTGAAGGCGATCGAAGCCCTGGCGCGGACGAAGGTTTTGCTCGAGGGGGAGGAAAGCGCGCTTTCTCTCGCTTATATATTTTTGAGGACTGTCGAGCACCGGCTGCAGCTGAAAGCCTTGACTCCACAGGCTGTTCTGCCGGATTCTTCCGCGGAATTAAGTCTTCTGGCCTCCGCTCTGGGATACGGCAGCGAAGACGGCAATGCGCGGGATGATTTCTTGCGCGACCTTAATCGTCACCGCGTTCGGGTCCGGGGCATCCTCGAACGCGTGTATCTGGCTCCCGGCTACCTTCGGCTTCATGAGCGCGAAGAGGAGCTCGCGCAGCTTCTCAGCGACCGCGCGCCCAGGAGGCGAGTCCATGAACTATTGTCGCAATACGGTTTCCGCGATATCGACAAAGCCTGGCAAAACATCCGGCTGCTCGCCCTGGGGCCGGAAGGACGATTGCTTCCGCCCGGGGAGCGGCGCTCATTCCTCGAATTTGCATTCCCCATGCTGGAGGTCTTGAAAGAGACTATTGATCCGGACAGGGCATTGCATAATCTGGAGGATTTCGCCACCGCCACCGGAAACCGAATCTCTTTTTTAAGGACTCTGGCTTCGAGGCGCCCGCATTTGTTGCGTCTCACCAATCTTCTCGCGCTCAGCAATCGATGCCGGCAGATTTTGTCGCGCCACCCTGAATACTTCGACAGCCTTGCGCGCGGAATATTTCTACATGAGGGGAGAGACGAAGACTCGATGCACGCCGAACTGCGGGAACGCATGGGGGTATCGCCGCGGGGAGAAGCGCGGGAGAACGTCTTGCGGAAATACCGGCAGCGGGAAACGGTCCGGATCGCCTATCGGGATCTGGCGGGGCTTGCGGATTCCCTGGAAATCAGCCGGGAATTGAGCGATCTTGCATCGGCATGCCTTCTCTCGGCCATGAATTGGACACGCACTCCATACACAGACCCCTCCGAAGATCGGAAAGATCCCATGTGTTTGATTGCGCTCGGGAAATTGGGTTCGCAGCAGATGCATTACGCCTCGGATTTGGACCTTATTTTCCTTTATGATGCCGAGCCCGAAGGAACTAGCCCGCAGGCACGAAGCTGCATTCAAAAGGAACAAGATGAAAGGGTTGAAAAAATCCTGGAGCTTCTGGCGGGCGTAACGCCCGAAGGAGTTGTGTATTCCGTCGATTTAAGGCTGCGCCCCGAAGGAGCCTCCGGTATACTGGCGCGCTCTTGGGAGAGTTTCCTGGAATACTCCAGAAAGCGCATGCAGCCCTGGGAGCGCATGGCCCTTGTGCGATCGAGAATGCTGACAAAAACTCGCGGCCTTCAGCAGCGATGGGATGCGCTGATTTCCGAAATTGTCTATGAATACGACTGGAATTCCGAGGCGGTAGAATCCATCCGCCATCTAAAAAGAAGAATCGAAACAGAGAAAAACCGGGAGACGCGGCACACGCTTGATTTTAAATACGGGAAAGGCGGAATCGCCGACCTGGAGTTTTTGGTTCAGTTTCTTCAAACACAACATGGTCGACGGCATCCAAACGTTCGTGCGGCGGGTTTGAATGACGCGCTTCTCGCTCTCCGCAACGAGGGCATCCTGGATGATTCCGAAGCGGATATCCTCCTTCGAGCCCACAAATTCGAGCGACTTGTCGAAAATCGATACCAGCTTATGGAAGAATGGACATCCCGGGAAGTGTCGCGCGAAGCCCCCGCGCTGGCTCGCCTTGCCGGAAGCATCGGTTACGGCAGACAAGAAGCTGCGGCCCGCAAATCCTTTATTTCCGATTGGGACAACACGGCGCGCTCCGTGCGCGCGTTGGTTGAAAAATACTTTTATTCCAAGCAATGAGGTGGGTGTCCATGACTTCGGCAAATCCTATTAACCAGGTTCTCGAAATCGCCAAGCAGGAAAGGGTGCGATTCCTTCGACTTCAGTTTACGGACATATTGGGATCGATCAAAAATGTGGAAATTCCGGAGCACCAGTTTGAACGCGCGCTTGAGGGCCAGGTGGTTTTTGACGGTTCGGCCATCGGCGGATTCCGACTGGAGGAAGCGGATATGATCCTGTGGCCTGATCCGGAGACCTTTAGGGTCTTCCCTTGGGAGGACCGGCGCGGGAAGGTCGCGCGCATGATCTGCGACGTTCGCCTCCCTGACGGATCGCCATTTTCCGGGTGTCCACGAACCGCCCTTAAAAACATAGTTCGCCAAGCCGAAGAGATGGGATTTCAGCTGATTGTCGGGACGGAAGTGGAGTTTTTTCTGTTTTTAAGGGGGCCCGACGGCAAGGCAACCAACATCACTCACGACGTCGGCGGATACTTCGACCTTGCGCCGATCGACCGGGGCGAAGAGGCGCGCCGTGATATGGTCTCGACGCTGGAACGCATGGGTTTTCAAGTTGAAGGCGCCCATCACGAAGTCGCCCCCGGCCAGCACGAAATAGATTTCAAACCCGTCGATGCGGTTACGGCGGGAGACAACCTCGTCACCTGCCGCTTCCTGGTGCGGAAAATCGCGATGGACAACGATCTTCACGCCACCTTCATGCCCAAGCCTTTCGTAGGCAAGAACGGTTCCGGCATGCATCTCTACCAAGCTCTGTTCAAGGACGGGGTTAATGCATTTTCCGATCCGAAAGCAAAATATCGACTGACTCGGCAGGGCCTTCAATATATCGCCGGCATGCTGGCGCACGCTCGCGGGATGACGGCTATCACCAATCCGTTGGTGAACTCTTATAAGCGCCTGGCTCCCAATTTTGAAGCGCCGACTCACGTCGCCTGGTCCGAGGTTAACCGCAATCCGCTGATTCGGCCTTCCAACCGCAGGGGCGAGGGAACCTTTTGCGAGTACCGTTTGCCGGATCCGTCCTGTAATCCATATTTGTGCCTGGCCGCCGTACTGGCCGCCGGCTTGGAAGGGATTCGCAAACAAATGGACCCGGGGCCGCCGGTAAACAAGGATATTTACCGGATGAGCCAGAGAGAACGCAGCCGCCTGCGCGTCGAAAGTCTGCCGACCGATCTAAGCGAAGCGGTACGCGCTTTCCAGAAGGACAAATTCCTACAGAACGCTCTGGGTTCGCGCATCTCGGAGCACATCATTCAAGCCGAACGGACGGAGTGGCAGGAGTATATCGGCCAGGTGCATCCGTGGGAACTCGATCGTTATCTTGCGTCCTACTAATTGCTATTCTGAATGAATCCCCCAGCTTTTAAACATATCCTTATAAAATTGCGGCTGTTCGAAATCCGGAAGCATGGACATGTACTGATCGCGATAAGAAAACATTCCTTTTTTCAGGCCTGTCATAAGCGCCGCCATCTTTACTTGAGGCACCGCGAATATCAACTCCTCTTCAAGCGTAAGCGCTCTCTGATATTCCCCTGGATCGGGAAGCACGATGCAGTATTTCCCCGTTACAATGGGATCCACAACGCAATGCCCGCAGGACGGCAGCGACAAATGGGTGTCGACTTGCGATCCGCCGCCGCTGTACATCATCGTGAGCAGCATCCCCCTGATTTGCGCGGGATTTGCATATATCAGGACGACATCCGGCATAAAAGAGGCGGTCTTTAAAGGAGCCGTAACCACGCCGATATATTTCCCGACATCAAAGCTTAGAAACGATTCTCCATACATCCCCATGGAAGCGGGCTTTTCCACCATTCCGTAGGCTATGAGAGCCGTCGGACACCAGTGATCCTCCTTCAACATGGCTACGGTTTTCTTTTCCCGCCGCGACATGCCAAAGGCCTGGCACTGGGCTATATGATAGCCTCCGTCTTTTTTGGGCCGGAACGCTTCTTTAGGGATATCTTCTTCCTTCTCGAGCATTTTAACGGCCACAGGGGACGTTCTCATAATCAGCGATATTTCCAGCTCCTCTCCGTATTTATTGAACGCGCTCAACGCAGGCTCGGGATTTACCTGCTTCGGGAGAGGCTTTTTCGTGGTTTGAGCGGCGGAAATCGCCGCGCTTGATGTCCCCAAGGCTACCGCTCCGAGCCCCAGCTCCAGAGCTTCCCGTCTAGTGTATTTATTTTTCACGGACACTCCTCCTTAAAGTTGAAAACCATAGGCATTTATATCTCCACCAGGTCCCGCAGGCGTTTTGCGGCAAGGCATAGAACGCCTGCGAAGGGATTAACGAGGACCCATCCGGGTGGATACCGCATTCAGCCTGAAAATTTCCCTCTCTCTCGACCGCCGTCCTCATCAAGCTAAATTCTCCATCCCGCAGTTTCAACCAAGCGCCCCCCTAATACAAGAGATATTGGACACCCATTTTTTTCATGTTTTTTTTGGCTCATTTTACGAGTTCGCCATTATTACTATGAAAGGACCAAGCGATGGGTTTGCCGAGAAGCAAATATGTCCAGGAAGGGATAGAAGGAGTTTATCACTGTTTCAGCCGGTGCGTGCGCAGGGCTTTCCTCTGTGGATACGATACTGCCACAAACCGTGACTTTTCACACCGCAAGGCATGGCTGGTTGATAGGTTGCGTCATCTCGCCGGTATTTTCGCAATCGATGTTTGCGCTTACGCTGTCATGGATAATCATTATCATACCATCCTGCGCACCCGCCCCGACATTGTCGCCGATTGGTCGGATCAAGAAGTGGCAACGCGCTGGCTCGCTCTCTTCCCGCGGCATGGCGGCATTAAGGGGTCCGCTGGGCAGGCTGCCGAGAAGCAGATCCGCGCGTTGGCGTCCTGTCACGAACGTATCGCAGAGCTGCGCCGACGATTGTGCAGCCTGAGTTGGTTTATGGGAAGGCTCAATGAATATATCGCCCGCGCTGTAAACAAAGAGGAAAAAGTCAAAGGCCGCTTCTGGGAATCACGGTTTAAGTGCCAGGCGCTGCTTGACGACGCCGCTGTTGCGGCCTGCATGGTATATGTAGATTTGAATCCGATTCGCGCCCGTTTGTCCGGCAGTCTCGAAGAAAGTGACTTTACCAGCATCCAGCAGCGAATCCGCGAATATTGCAGTCATACAACGCGCCCGAACTCCGCTTCCGACGATCACACTCAAAATATGCAAGCCAGCTTTCACCCTAGCAACAACTGTACGCCCGGAAATACTAATGAAAAGGCCGATTCTCTTCCCAAGCGTTTTTCTTCGATAAACGATTCCCCTGGCGGCGCAACTGGTTGCACATGGTGGTTGTGTCCCATTGCAACGGAAATTCATCGGCGCGGCATCCTGCCCATGACCGCAGCCGAATATTTCGATTTAGTGGACAAATCAGGAAAGCTCATTCGTTCAGATAAACGCGGCGCGATCGATGCTACGCTAGCCCCGATTCTGCTGCGCATCGGCGCCAATCCAAAAGCGTGGCCTGAAACCATCTCACTTTTTGGGCGCAAATTCCGCCTTGCCGCCGGATTGATTTCAAATCTGCGCAATTTTGCCCATCAGCTCGGCCAACGGTGGGTAACGGGCGTCCCAACGGCCCGAACTGCATTTGCCGCATCGCCATTGCAATCGGCCTGACTCATTGCAGCCCCCGCACACCCTCTCTGGAAACACGGTGGAAACCACTGATTTCCCCAATTGCTGCAAGCGTCTTTCGATTTCATGCCTACCGGTTGTTGCGTTGCAACTTCAATTCCTCACTGCTCGCTTTGGAAGCCTATCCTGCTTGCTTTAATCCCTCGGCCCAATGAAGCCCCAAACTGGAATTACTGGTCTCGAATCAAGAAAAATAATGATTAATGGATGTCCATGAATTAAATTATGCTAAAAAAGATGCGTTTAAAAATTGAACTTATTTTCAAAGGGCAAAATGATGACTGTAAGAAAAGCGACAAAAGCGGCGAGAAGTAAAAGTACAGCTGTATCTGAGAAAGCTTACAATCCGTTCGAAATAGCTCAACAACAGTTCAACAGAATCGCCGAACTGCTTGGTTTGGATGAACCGACTCGTGATTTCATGCGCAATCCCGTGAGGGAATATCATTTCAACATCCCAGTCCGGATGGATCACGGCGGGATGCGTATTTTCCGCGGCTTCAGGGTGCAGCACAATGATGCGCGCGGACCTTGCAAGGGGGGCGTTCGTTTTCATCCGCTCGAGACGATCGACACGATCCGCGCGCTTGCCATGTGGATGACTTGGAAATGCGCCGTCGTCGACATACCTCTCGGCGGTAGCAAGGGCGGGATAATCTGCGACCCGCACAACCTCAGCGCACACGAAATCGAACAGCTTTGCCGGGGCTGGGTCCGGCAAATCTCCCGGGATGTGGGACCATTCATGGACGTGCCCGCTCCGGATGTGATGACCAATGCCCAAGACATGCTGTGGATGCTGGACGAATTCGAAAAGATCCACGGGGCCAAGTACCCGGGCTTCATCACGGGAAAACCGGTCAGCGTCGGAGGTTCTCTTGGCCGCAAAGAAGCGACCGGCTACATGGTGATCCACACTGTTCGCGAAGCTCTCAACGAAATGAATCTGAAACCCGAAAACACAACGGCCAGCATTCAAGGCTTCGGCAATGTTGCTCAATACTCCCTTGATCTATACCACAAGATTGGAGGAACAGTGATCAGCATTTCAAGCTGGGATCCCGCCGACAATAAGACATTCTGCTGCAGGAAAAAGACCGGGATCATATTTGACGAGATCAACTCAATCACCGATCCATGGGGCACAATTAATAGAAGGAAAGCCCAGGATCTCGGATACGAAATCCTGCCTGGCGAAGCGTGGCTGGAACAAGACGTTGACATTCTCATTCCTGCCGCCGTGGAAAATCAGATCACCGCAGAAACCGCGCCAAAAATAAATCCCAGGGTCAAGCTCGTGGCGGAAGGAGCCAACGGCCCGACCACGCCCGAGGGAGATCTGATACTGGATCAACGTGGGATCTCTCTCATCCCCGATATTCTCTGCAATGCCGGAGGGGTAACATGCAGCTATTTCGAGCAAGTCCAGGGAAATATGAATTACTACTGGGAAGAGAAAGAGGTGCTCGACAAGCTGAGTTCAAAAATGTCTTCGGCGTTTTACGCAGTCAGGGAAGTGTCCAAGCGCCGCAAGCTTCCCATGAGAGATTCGGCTTATGTGCTCGCCGTAGATCGTGTTGCGCGCGCCTGCAAGGACCGGGGGTGGTGCTAAAGGAAAGCCGCAGAGAATCCTAGCCGCGGAGCGATTCTTCTGAGAAAGGGACGATTGGTCTTTGCCGGGAGTTGATCTCTGAAGGCAACTCACCGACCCCCTGGAATTGGGAAATCTTGGTTGCGGCCATAAACCGCGCCCGGTGAAACAGAATAGCATCAGCACCTTACTGTTTTGGTCTCATGAAAGAGAAACCGATAGACAGGCTGCTCATCGATCTGAAGGAAAGGGCCCGGGAACTCAACTGTCTATATGAAGTTGAAGAGATTCTGAGCGATTCCAACATCGCCCTGGAGGAGCTTTTCAGCCGGATTGTAAAAACGATTCCCGCCGGATGGCAATATCCCGACGTATGCGAAGCGCGGATCGTTTACGGGAACAAGGAGTTTCAAACCAGGGGGTTCCGGGAGACCGAGTGGATCCAGCATTCGGATATTTTCGTCCAAGACCAAACGGTAGGGCAGATCAGCGTCTGCTACACCCAAAAACGCCCGATTGCAGACGAAGGGCCGTTCCTGAAGGAAGAACGAAAGCTGATCAATACCATCGCGGACCGGTTGAAGCATCGGATTCTCCATTACAATCTTAAGTCCGTGTTCGAAAGGCAGAAACTCCATGGTGAATCCTCTGAAGAGTCCGCCGTTATTCTGGAACTGCTGAACCGAACCGATCCGCTTCTGCTCACGCGGATTTCGAGAAAGATGCTGAACCACCTCACATGGGCCGGATTTGAGGAAGCCCATCGGATTCTGGAGCGCATCAGTCCGCCCCCAAGCCCGAATGGCAAGGATGAAGAGCAGGACGAAAACCAACCTTCGCGAATTTCGACAACTCAAGATCTTCTCTCCGCCACCAATGAGATCTTTAAGATGGCAAGGGAGCATCTGCCGGAGCCGGAAATATTATCCTTCATCCAAAAATGGATTCAGGAAGACCGTTCGGGATTTTTGATAAAAACCCTCGAAAATCCCAATTCCTCGCTGGTCGACATTGCCGCGGCAATAAAACGGTTTCGCCATCTTACCCCTCAGGGGATCGAGCTTTCACCGTCGCGGGCGCGAGCCTTTCAAGTTTCGTTGGTCCAGCGCCTCCTAAGCGACGATCCCCAGTTTCTTCAAGTCGCCACGAAATCGATCAACCTGAGCGATTTCAGCGATTTGCTCGAGCATACGATTTACCCGGCGGAAAGCCATGGAAAACTCGGCGGAAAGGGTGCGGGCCTGTTTATCGCCATGCAAATCCTCAAAAGATACTCCGGCCAGCATAAGATCCTCCAAGGCATTCGAATCCCAAAAACATGGCATATCACATCGGACGGCCTCCTCAGCTTCATCAACTACAACGATCTGGAAGAGATCATTGAACACAAATACAAAGATATCGGCCAAGTCCGTCAGGAATACCCGTCGATTGTCCAGGTTTTCAAGAGCGCTTCCTTTCCGCCGGAGATTCTCAGCGGGCTTTCCGTTGCGCTTGACGATTTCGCGGAAATACCCCTCATCGTGCGCAGTTCAAGCCTTCTCGAGGACAGCCGCGGAACCTCTTTTGCCGGAAAATACAAAAGCCTTTTTATCGCCAACCAGGGAAGCAAACGCCAACGGCTGGCCGCCCTCACAGACGCGATTTCCGAGGTCTATGCCTCTACTTTCGGCCCAGACCCGATCGGCTACAGGAAGGAGCGCCAACTGATCGATTTCCATGAAGGAATGGCGATCCTGATAGAGGAAGTGGTCGGAACCAGAGTAGGAAGATATTATATGCCTGCATTTGCAGGGGTAGGTTTCAGCCGTAACGAATTCCAGTGGTCTCGGCGCATACGGCGGGAAGACGGCCTTCTCCGCTTGGTCCCGGGTTTGGGGACGCGCGCCGTCGACAGGCTGTCAAATGACTACCCGGTTCTCGTCTCCCCGGGCCAGCCTTCTCTCCGCGTGAACGTCATGGTCGAAGAAAAGGTGCGCTACTCTCCCAAACGGATCGATGCGATCAACCTGGAAACCGGCTCATTCGAAACAATTGAGATCGAGGACCTTCTTAAGGAATACGGCAACGACTACCCAATGATCAGTCAAGTGGTCTCTATCCTGGAGCATGACAGGCTGGTACAGCCGTGGGCTTCCGGGATCGACAAAGATAAAGACGTTGCGGTAATCACATTCGAAGGCCTTCTTGGACAAACGCCTTTCATTGAGCAGGTTTCGACCATACTCAGAGTGCTTCAATCTGAACGCGGCATGCCGATTGACATCGAATTTGCCCATGATGGGAAGGATTTCTATCTGCTTCAATGCCGGCCCCAGAGCTACGGCGCCCTTTATAAACCCGCGCCCATGCCGAGAGATGTCCCCGATGAACAGATTCTGTTTTCCGCCAACCGATACGTAACCAACGGAACCGTCGCGGGCATCACGCACATAGTTTACGTCGATCCACAGAATTACTCGGACTTGCCGCAAAGGGCGGATCTGCTAGCGGTGGGACGCGCAGTCGCCAAGCTCAACCAGCTTTTGCCGAAGCGCCGCTTCATACTCATGGGACCGGGACGCTGGGGGAGTCGCGGCGATATCAGGTTGGGAGTCAGCGTGTCTTATTCCGATATCAACAACACGGCAATGTTGGTTGAGATCGCGCAGAAACACAAAGACTATACGCCGGAACTCTCCTTCGGCACGCACTTCTTTCAAGACCTCGTCGAATCATCCATCCGCTATCTTCCTCTTTATCCCAATGAGCGCGGGACCCTTTTTAACGAGTCCTTCTTCACAGATTCCCGCAATTGGCTGCCCGATCTGCTGCCCCAGTTTGCCTATCTCGCGGATACGATTCGAGTCATCGACGTGCCGAATACCGCGCCCGGAATGGTTTTCAACGTGTTTATGAACGGCGAGTCCGACGAAGCCATGGGCGTCCTGTCTCCGCGATCGGCGGAACCCGCGGAAGTGCTTCCCAGGAGCGAAAGAATCGGCGAGCCCGACTCTGCATCCGAAGATCATTGGCGCTGGCGCCTTGACAGTGTGGAGGAGATAGCGGAGCAGATGGATCCGGAAAAGTTCGGAGTCAAGGCGATGTACCTATTCGGGAGCACCAAGAATGCAACCGCGGGCCCGGAGAGCGACATCGACCTGTTAATTCATTTCGACGGCACCAAGAGCCAGAAAAAAGAACTGCTGACCTGGCTGGAAGGTTGGAGCCTTTGCTTGAGCCACAGAAACTATTTAAAAACCGGCCATAAAACGGCGGGACTAATCAACATCCACCTCGTAACCGATCAAGATATCCGCAACCGCACCAGCTACGCAGTTAAAATAGGCGCGGTTTCAGATCCTGCCCGCCCCATTCCGCTCGCCAAGAAGAAAAGCGATTCATAAAGACTTCCGGCGCGTGGTAATTTTCTACGTTCGATCGCCCACCGAGCATGGGTTCAAAAAGATTGAAAAGGCGCTCGCCCACTGTGGACGGCAACCCATGGAATCAACCCTGGAAAATACACTTATTGCCGCAAGATGATCGGGCGCGGTTGAAAACACGCCGCCGATCTACAGGGAATTCGAAAGCTTGGCCGCCGGCACCGGCCGCGTTACGATAAATACGAGGACTATATGGCCGTTTGCTTTTTTGTTACGGATCTTCACGGGAGTCATCCGCGCTGTCAAAAGCTATTTGACGCGATTGAAAGAGAAATCCCGGACGCAGTGTTTCTGGGAGGAGATCTTTTTCCCTCCGGCCTGGGCGCGGCCCTGGCGCTTAAGAACTACGAAGATTTTCTGGACGAAGTTTTTGCCGCGGGATTTTCCAAAATTAAAAGGAAAATGGGGCCGGCCTATCCCTCTGTCTTCCTGATTCTCGGCAACGACGATGTGAAAATTGAAGAAGCGCGGCTGAAAGAGTTCGAGGCACAATCTATCTGGACTTACGTACACAACAGACGCGTTTCATGGAAGGATTATTCGATTTACGGCTACGCCTGTGTGCCTCCAACTCCGTTCATGCTGAAAGATTGGGAACGGTACGACGTCTCGGCGTATTTAGATCCGCTCTCCGTCGCTCCGGAAGACGGCTGGTTTTCCGTGTCCGTTTCAAAACGGAGCCTCCGGCGCGAGACCATTCACTACGATCTTTATAAGCTCGCAGCCGATGACGACTTGTCGCGCGCGATTTTTTTGTTTCATACGCCCCCGTACAATACCGGCCTGGATAGGGCCGCGCTGGATGGAAAGAAGGTGGACCACGTAAACCTGGACGTTCATGTCGGGAGCATCGCGGTTAGACGGTTCATCGAGTCCAGACAGCCGCTGGTGACACTACACGGCCATGTTCATGAGTCCGCGCGACTTACGGGGGTGTGGAAGGAGCGAATCGGCAAGACCGTGGCTATTTCCGCAGCCCACGACGGCCCCAACCTAGCCCTCGTCAGGTTCGACCCCAACGAACCCCAAAGCGCAACAAGGGAGCTGCTTTAACCCAGATTACTCATAAAGCTGCATCGAAAATAATGAAACCAAAGGCATAATCCGAATTAAGATTTTGCTTCTCTCCCCTTTGCTCGATCCAGCACACTCAGGGCGCGCTCAACAACATTTTCGATTGTGTAGCCGAACTTTTCGAACACTATCTCAGAGGGCGCCGATGCTCCGAAGCGGTCCAGGCCCATGACGTCTCCCTCATCGCCGACATACTTGTGCCATCCCTGGCAAACGCCCGCCTCGACCGCCAAGCGGGCGCGGATGGAGGGAGGCAGAACCGAATCCCTGTACTGCCGGGGCTGGGCGTCAAACAGCTCCCAGCTCGGCATTGAAACCGCGCGTGACGAAATGCCTTTTTCCAACAGCCTCCGCTGGGCCGCGACGATCAGAGCAACTTCCGATCCGCTGGCGATCAAAATCAATTGAAGATCCCCGCCCGGAGTATCCGCCAGAACGTAGGCTCCCTGCGTCAGTCCGGCGGCCGACGCATAGCGCGCCCGGTCGAGTGTGGGGACGCTCTGCCGGCTCAAGATAAGCGCCACGGGAACTCGGCGGTTTTCCACGGCAAAGCGCCAGGCCGTCACAGTTTCGTTGGCATCGGCCGGGCGGATTGCGATAAGGCCCGGGATGGCGCGAAGGGCAGCCAGATGTTCGACCGGCTGATGTGTGGGTCCGTCTTCGCCGACTCCGATGCTGTCATGTGTAAAGACATAGATTACTCCCAGCTCCATCAATGCCGCTAAACGGATAGGCGCGCGCATATAGTCGGAAAAAACAAAAAATGTAGCACAATAGGGAATGAGTCCGCCGTGGGCGGCCATTCCGTTGGCTATGGCTCCCATTGCGTGCTCCCGGACGCCGAAATGCAGATTCCGCCCATGGTATCCCCATCCGCCCCCCACCATTCCCTGCACATCGGCGGGCTTGGAATCAGGGTTTTGAAAATCGCCCGCATTCTTGAGAGCGCTCTTTGTCGAAGGATTCAAGTCGGCCGAACCTCCAATCAACGCAGCAAGCTTGGGACTGATTGCTTCCATCGCTTTGGCCGAAGCAGCCCGCGTTGCCATTCCTTTTTCATCGGCCGCAAATGAGGGCAAATCAGCAGCCCAGCCGTCCGGAAGCTCGCCCCGCATCAATTGCAGAAATTCCCGCGCCGCATCCGGAAATTCGGCGGAGTAGGCCGCAACCTGCTCATTCCATTCCGCTTCCCATTTCCTGCCCGCCCGTATCGCTTGGCGGAAATGGTTTAGCGCCTCATCGGGGACGTAAAAAGGGGGATCCGCCGGCCAGCCCAGGTTCTTCTTGGTTAACAGCACCTCTTCGACCCCGAGCGGCGCGCCGTGTGCCTCATGGGAATCCTGCTTGTTTGGGGAGCCGAAACCGATGTGAGTCCGGACCATGATAATCGATGGGTGTCCACTTTCGTCTTTTGCAGCCTGTATTGCTGCGGCAAGAGAGTCCACGTCGTTCCCATCCTGAACGGCGATCGCATGCCATCCAAGGGCCTCAAAGCGCCCCATGCGGTCCTCGCTGAAGGAAAGGTCCGTTGCCCCGGCAAGGGAGATCCGATTATCGTCATAGAGACATATTAACTTGCCGAGCTTCAGGTGCCCCGCCATCGAGGCAGCCTCATAAGCCACCCCTTCCATCAGATCACCGTCCCCTGCCAGAATATAGGTATGATGATTCACCATCACACGACCCGGACGGTTGTAGCGCGCGGCCTGATAGGATTCCGCAATCGCCATCCCCACCGCGTTCGCGAATCCCTGGCCGAGCGGGCCGGTCGTTACTTCAACCCCGGGAACCAGGCGGCATTCCGGATGCCCGGGCGTCCGGCTTCCCCATTGACGGAACCGCCGTATTTCATCCAGGGAAAGGTCGTAGCCGGTCAGATACAACAGGCTGTACAAAAGCATGGATCCATGCCCTGCCGAAAGCACAAACCGGTCGCGATCCCACCACTCAGGGTTGGCGGGATTGTGCTTCAAAAACCGCGTCCAAAGAACATAGGCCATGGGAGCGGCTCCCAAAGGCAGTCCGGGATGGCCGCTCCTGGCCTGCTGAATCGCATCCACGGAAAGAAACCGCAGGGCGTTGATGCAAATCCGGTCTAGAGGCGAAGTGGAGGACAATCCCGAAGAATCCTTGTTCATAAAAAGCTCCATGGGAAACGATGAAATTATTGCCGCAAGGCAGCCTTCGGATTCGCAGATTCGAAGGGGTATGCAATTGAAAGGCAAATTTAGATTGCCCCGGCCCGGATGTCAAACTCATATCGCGGATCCGGAGCGCGGACGTTTTACAAATCTCCGCGCCGCCGAGGATACCGATGCTTTTTCCGGCTGTCCGAAGTTATAATTAGTGTTTATCACAAGGAGAATCAGCTATGCGCGTTGTACTGGGTTCCGATCATGCCGGATATGAAATGAAACAAAGCATTCTTGCCTACGTCAAAACCTTAGGGCACGAAATATTGGATGTGGGCGCCCACAGCAGCGAATCCCCGGTCGATTACCCGGATTACGCCGAAGCCGTGGGAATGGCTGTCGTCAATAAAGAAGCCGACAGAGGAATCCTGATTTGCGGCAGCGGCGTCGGGTCGGTCGTAGCGGCGAACAAGATCCCGGGCATCCGGGCGTCAGTCTGTCATGACTGTTATTCCGCCCATCAGGGCGTCGAGCACGACAATATGAATGTGCTGGTGCTTGGTTCCCGGGTCATCGCTCCTTGGCTGGCGCAAGACCTGGTTCGGCTGTTTTTGGAAGCGACATTTTCCGGCGAGGAGCGCCACCTCAAGCGTTTGGCCAAGATGCAAAAACTCGAAGCCAAGTTCCGCTGATCTTTCAAAGCTTCACAAAAGATTAAAGACGCTTGTCTTTTCTGAAAGCAGACCTTCAATAAGGAGGGCGGGAAATGGCCGCCGATGCCGTCAAAAAATCCGGAGCATTAAAAGCGACCGCTATTGTGGCTGTACTCCTTATAGCCGCAATCATCGCAATCCCTTTTATTCTGGACATCAATCAGTTCCGCCCCGAAATCCAATCCCGGCTTAGCGCCCAGCTGGGCCGCGATGTCCGCATCGGGGATCTGGACCTTTCCATCCTGTCGGGCGGTATTCAGGCGGATACGATCACAATCGCAGATCATCCCGCTTTCAGTTCTTCACCTTTTCTTTCTTCGAAATCTCTCAAAGCGGGCGTTGAACTGCTCCCATTGGTTTTTTCCAGGAAGGTGCGCATCACGAGCCTATCTCTGGACCGTCCCCAAATCCGGCTTATTCAGTCCTCCTCCGGGATGTGGAATTTTTCCGACTTGGGAAAAACAGCCGGCGCAGAGGATGAAACATCCCGCGGCGAATCGTCTCAGGCGGATATTTCCGTTAAAGAGCTGAAAATCACGGGCGGTCGAATAATCATTACCGGGGGTCGCGGAAATCCCGTCGTCTATGATGATGTCAATATCCTGGCCCGCGATCTTTCCTATGATTCGTCCTTTCCTTTTTCATTAAGCGCATCGCTGCCCGGGGGAGGCGCTTTGAAGCTGGAGGGCAAAGCAGGGCCTTTGAATCCCATCGACGCGATACGGACTCCCATGACGGCCGGCTTTGAAGTCCGCCGCTTTGACTTTGCCGCCTCCGGATTTGCCGGACCGGACTCCGGAGTGTCCGGAATTCTCGATTTCGACGGAACCGCGGCATCGGATGGGAAGCGCGCCGAAAGCAGAGGAAGCGCTGTTATCGAGAAGTTCCAGCTGGTCTCGGGCGGGAGCCCCGCCCGTTCGCCGGTCTCTTTGCAGTATACTCTTCAATACGATCTTGCGAATCGAAACGGAATTCTCAGCGAAGGGAAACTTGAATGCGGCAAGGCCGTTGCGCATCTGAATGGAACTTACGCTGCAAGAGGGGATAAGCTTGCACTGAAAATGAAGGTGCAGGGATCCGATATGCCGGTGCAGGATCTGACGCCCCTGCTTCCGGCTTTCCGCGTCTTTCTTCCCAGAGGCGCCTCCCTCCAGGGAGGATCCCTCAACGCAGCCCTCTCGGCCGAGGGGCCCGCGGATAAGATCGTTGTTGCCGGGACGGTGGAAATTACCGGGACACGATTGGAGCAATTTGACCTTGGAGGGAAAATGGCCGTTCTCTCGTCCCTGGCCGGCATCCAATCAAGCAACACAACCGAGATTGAAAAATTCTTTTCGCGAATGACTCTCACGCCCGAAGGTACAGAGGTACAGGATCTTCTGTTGATCGCGCCGGCGTTGGGCGAATTATCCGGCGCAGGAAGAATCGACGCAGATCAGTCCCTCGATTTTTCAATGCGCGCCGCTCTGAAACCGTCCGGCGCTCTCGGCGCCGGACTCTCGCGCCTGCTCCGGGGAGGCGCTATGACAGTGCCTTTTCTCGTCCGCGGCACCGTTTCGGATCCAAAATTCTTGCCGGACGTGAGAGGCGCCGGCAGGAGCCTGCCCGGATCTGAATCAGAGGCGGTTCAGGAACCGTCAGACAGCGGCGCTACGATGGACAATATACTTCGAGGCATTTTGAGGAAAAAGTAGTCTCCGCTTTCGGCATCTTCACGTCGGATTTGCATCTCGGCTGTTTTTTGCTTCATCAAAGCATCGAGCGTTTCATCGGGATTGCAGGCGGACAGGGAGGTCTCCGCTTTATCTTGGGAATAGTCTATAATCTTTGGATATTGAGGTGAATATGAAAGCGATCGGCATCGGACTATTGGGATTAGGAACCATTGGAAGCGGAGCGGTGAAAGTTTTGCAGTCTCACCGGGAAGAACTGGAAGAAAAAGCCGGAGCGCGGATGGAGCTGCGCGCTGTTGCGGATCTGGATATTGAAAATCCCAGGCAAGGCTTAGCGTTAAAAGACCTTCCTCTAACGCCGGATGCCGCGCGCGTGCTGGAAGATCCCGCCGTCGACATCGTAGTGGAGCTTATCGGAGGACTGGAACCGGCGCGAAGCTTCATTCTCCGCGCCCTGGCTAACGGCAAACACGTCGTCACCGCCAACAAGGCCCTTCTCGCAACGCACGGCGAGGAGCTATACGCCGAAGCGCGCAAGCACGGCCGCATGCTGGCCTTTGAAGCGGCCGTTGCGGGCGGAATTCCGCTGATTCGTTCCGTCAAGGAAGGTTTGGTTGCAAATCGGGTTACTTCTTTGTATGGAATTGTGAACGGCACTTCCAACTATATACTCTCCAGAATGACGGATGAAGGAGAGGATTTCAGAGCTATTCTATCGGATGCGCAGGCACAGGGATATGCGGAAGCGGATCCCACTTACGATGTGGAAGGCATTGATTCCGCCCACAAGCTTCAGATCCTGGCCACCCTTGCCTTCCGGACTACTGTAAAATTGGACGACATTTATGTCGAGGGGATTTCAAAAATAACGCCGCAGGACATTTTCCTCGCCAAAGAGATGGGCTTTCGCATCAAGCTTTTAGCCATCGCCAAAGCCGACGGCGGCACACTGGAACTGCGAGTGCATCCGACGATGATCCGGGACACGTCCCCCATGGCCGCGGTCTCAGGTGTTTTCAACGCCGTCTTCCTAAGCGGGGATGTGGTGAACGACTTGATGTTTTACGGCCGCGGCGCCGGTCAGATGCCAACGGCCTCATCGGTTTGGGCCGATATTGTCGAAATCGCCCGGCGCTTGGCTGCGGGACAGGCGGCGGTTCCTCAAGACCTTCCGGTGCTGGGACGCAAGCCTTTGAAGCTGAAACCGTTTGAGGAGGTCCTATCTTCCTATTACCTTAACGTGTCCGCTCTCGACCAGCCCGCGGTTCTTGCCCAGATAGCAGGCATCCTAGGCAAGCATCAGATCAGCATCGCCAGCGTGATACAAAAATTGCATCAATACGCCAAAGCTGTTCCTGTGGTGATGATGACTCACGAAGCACGGGAAGGGGCCATGCGGAAAGCGCTTGAGGAAATCGATAAATTGGGCGTAGTCGCCGAGCCCACTCGAATGATTCGTGTGGAGGAATCTCAGAGCCGCTCGTAACAGCCCGTGGTAAAAATATAACAAGTCTCGCATTTCAGGAAGCCTGCCGCAAAAATTCGGCCAAGAAAAAGTCTCCGCAAGAAATCGGCGGCCGGAGCTTTGATATTCGGCTTTGAAGGGATGGCCGGGTATATGGGAAAATTAAACGGGCAGGATGCCCGAAGGGAGGTCGCAAGATGCAGAGATTGGGCAATAAGGCTCCGACGCGCGGCGCTGTAAATAACGGGCAGCCGCCGGGCACGAAAAAGGTCTATATCCAGGGGCCAAACGGAATTCGGGTGCCCATGCGCGAAATCCAGCTTCACGGCACAGCGGCACTGGACGGGGAAACCGAACAAAACCGGCCGGTACGCGTCTACGACACTTCAGGCCCCTATACCGACTCCGACGCAACCATCGACCTGAACCGCGGCCTGCCGGAGATGCGCAAACCATGGATTCTTTCACGAGGCGATTATGAAGAGCTGCGCCCAAGCTATCGGCCGGTTCCGGGCCACAGCGATCCTAATACGCCGCTTCCGGCCCCGAGGAAAGTCCTTCGCGGCCGGGGTACCGTCACGCAAATGCATTATGCCAAAAAGGGACTCATTACTCCTGAAATGGAATTTGTCGCGTTGCGGGAAAACCTGCGGCCGGATTTTGTCCGCGACGAAGTCGCACGCGGGCGGGCCATAATTCCGGGCAACATAAATCATCCGGAAATAGAACCGATGGCAATCGGGCGCAATTTTTTAGTGAAAATCAACGCCAATATCGGCAATTCGGACGTCACTTCTTCCATCGAGGAAGAAGTCGATAAAATGACATGGGCCATCCGGTGGGGGGCCGATACAGTCATGGATTTATCGACGGGTAAAAACATCCATGAAACCCGGGAATGGATCATTCGCAATTCTCCGGTTCCCGTCGGCACCGTTCCCATATATCAAGCGCTGGAAAAAGTGGAGGGCAGAGCAGAAGACCTGACATGGGACATTTACCGCGATACGCTCATTGAACAAGCCGAACAGGGAGTGGATTACTTCACGATACACGCCGGAGTGCTGCTCCGCTATATTCCGCTTACGGTAAACCGCCTCACGGGCATCGTCAGCCGCGGCGGCTCCATTCTTGCCAAGTGGTGTCTTGCGCACCACATGGAGAATTTTTTGTATACGAATTTCGAAGAGATCTGCGAAATCATGAAAGCGTACGACATCGCATTCTCTCTGGGAGACGGTTTGCGGCCCGGATCCCTGGCGGACGCCAATGATGAAGCCCAATTCGCCGAACTGGACACGCTGGGCGAACTTACAGACAAAGCCTGGGCCCACGATTGCCAAGTGATGATCGAGGGGCCCGGGCACGTGCCGATGCACCAGATCAAAGAAAACGTGGATCGCGAGATCTCGGTATGCCATGAAGCGCCTTTTTACACCTTGGGGCCGCTGGTTACCGACATCGCTCCGGGCTATGACCACATCACCAGCGCGATCGGGGCTGCCCTTATCGGATGGCACGGCACAGCCATGCTTTGCTATGTAACACCCAAGGAGCATTTGGGCTTGCCCAACAAAAAGGACGTCAAAGACGGTGTTATTGCTTACAAAATTGCCGCCCACGCGGCCGATATCGCCAAACTCCACCCCGCCGCACGGGATCTCGACGACGCTCTTTCCAAAGCCCGTTTTGAGTTCCGCTGGGAAGATCAATTCAATTTGTCCCTCGATCCCGATACCGCGCGCGATTTCCATGACGAAACACTTCCTCAGGAGACTGCCAAGGTAGCTCATTTCTGCAGTATGTGCGGGCCTCGGTTCTGTTCCATGAAAATTTCCAAGGAAGTCCGGGACTATGCCGAGAGTCATGGAATCGGGTACGAACGCGCCCTGAAGAAGGGCATGGAACAGAAATCGAAGGAATTTATTGAGAAGGGGTCCCGGCTTTATCTGAAAGCCTGATGCCTCCGGTCCGGCACGGGAGACTGAGATTTTCGATTCAGATCCCAAGCCGCGAACGGTAATGCCGCCCGCCGTATTCCCGGGAAGGAAACCGCTGCGCGCACGGGAATTCCGCAAAAGGTCAGGAGCTCTTCTGCGGGTTTTGCATAAGTTCTATAAATTTGAGCGCCGCCGGGTTCATGGGCTGTTTGCTGCGAACGAGGATGCCGAGAGACCGGTAAAAATTCTTATCCGTGAAATTAATCTGGACCAAACTGCCGTTTTGCACTTCCTTTTGAACGCTTAGGATCGGCACTATCGCAACGCCTGCGCCTATTTCGACGCTGCGCTTTATGGTTTCAATATTGTTGAACTCCATTACGACATTCACCTTTATGTTGTGTTCCTGAAAAATGCGGTCCAGGGCGCGCTGGCTTGCCATTCCTTTTTCGAACGCTACATAATTCAAATCGTTGAGCTTTCGAATGTCTATATGATGCCGGCGGGCCAGAGGGTGGTCCGGAGCGCAGATCAGAGCAAGCTTGTCCGACGGGAGAGGAATAATGCGGAGCCCCCTGCGCGGTTCCGGGTAGGTCACGATTCCCAGGTCAAAGGCGCCTTTCAGGCAATCTTCGTAAACGCGCGCCCCCTGGAGGTACTCAACGTGAAGATTTACCTTGGGGTAGATTTTAAGAAAAGTCTTTACCACCACGGACATCTCATAAATACCCACGGTGTAAATGGCCGCGACACGGACGCTGCCGGCCATATCCTGGCCGATCGATTTCATTTCCAGTTGCATGTGTTCAAAACTATCCAGAATGGCGCGCGAGCGTTCATACAAAATGCGGCCGGCCGGCGTGGTCGTTATAAGCTTTCCCTCCCTGCGCAAAAGCTGATTCTCGAAACGAGATTCCAGATTTTTCACCTGCTGGCTGACGGCCGATTGGGTAATGGAGTTGCTTAAGGCGGCGTTTGAGAAACTCCTGCTTTCGACCAGGTCACAAAATACCTTGAGCGTCTCGATTTGCATAAATCCTCCAAAAACGCGCAGTCTCTGCTTTATCCCCTGATCCGGGGGCATCCGTTGCCATTCCCCTGAGCTTCAGGGACGCCCGGTGTTAGCCCGCATTTCTCGCATGCTTTTCTCCCGCGGCAGCGGATCCGGATATGTCTGCGGCATTTTGCCCCATCGGCGTGCCTTCAACTATGTCTCCGGCGCCGCCGGTCGCCAGCCTTGCCTTCATCCCGTTCTACACCGCCTCAGCGCCAGGCCCTCCGAGAAATGCAGTTCAGAATTCTTGCCCCAGCATAAGTTATTCTGATCCATTTATCAAAATCATTTATTTGCATTGCAGCGGGGGTCCGCCGCCACAGCAGAAGTCTCATGAATAATCCGGCTGAGAACTTCCCCTTTTGGGCGCTTGGAGACGGTTCCGCGACGATGCGCGCCGGAGGACTCCACCGAATCCTTTCCGCCCCTGCTGGTTCGCTTGATTTTCATTCGCCGGGGTGAGATTCCGGAATTGATTGCTGCCGGTTGATATAGCGGGCAAGTACAAAAAAGAGATCGGAAAGACGATTAAGATAGCGAAGAATCTGAGGATTTATTTTTTGGAGCCGGGAGAGTGACACGCATCGGCGCTCGGCTCTCCGCGTCACCGCGCGCACAAGATGAAGCTCAGCGCCGGCAGCTTCTCCGCCGGGCAGGATGAAACGCTTCAAGGGAGGCAAGACCTCTTCGAACGAGTCGATTTCCTTCTCCAAGGCAAGAACGTCCGCATCCCGGATCTCCCGCTTCTTTTCGGGCGCATCTTCGGGAGTCGCCAGTTCCGCTCCTATCGTAAACAAATTCTCCTGGACCGCAAGCAGAACCTTGTCCACTTTATCCGGAATGATGCGGCTGCGGACCATGCCGATAAGCGCGTTCAGTTCATCCAGGGATCCGCAGGCCTCAATGCTGCCCGCATCTTTGGACACTCTTTTCCCGCCGATCAGGCCGGTGGTTCCGTCGTCTCCCGTCCGCGTGTATATCCTGGGCAATGATTCCTCCCTGCGGAAATTGCCGCTTCACAATATCATAGTTGCAGGAAATTTGCTCTAATCGCCACTCCGAGAACTAGAATACGCCGCGTATTCCGGGTGCCGCAGGGGCCGATGCTGGGCGGTGCGACACAGGCAATGTGGCGGCTGTGTCAAGGAGCCAACGCAGAAGATGCAGTGCGCCGCCGAAAGCCTTCGGGTGGATAAAAGCCGCGATCAGCCGGCGGCTGCAGCGCGTGTTGTCGAATAAGAAGGTTGTACGGAAGGAAATCGATCAGGCTGTCTTCTTTTCCTTGCATGCAAGGCAAACGGACGTCCAGGGTACCGCTTTAAGGCGCGCAAGGCTGATCTCTCCTTCACAGTTCGTGCAGATGCCGTAAGTGCCGTTCTCGATTCTTTCGATCGCCGCTTCGATGGCACGAAGAAGCTTGGCATCTATTTGGAGCCGCCGGAGATTAACATGGACTTCATTGTCGTCGCTCGCCTGATCAACAAAATCCCCATGTCGCGTATCCTCCATATTCTCCCAATGCGCTTTCTTCCCCGTCGCGTTTATTATGGAATCGCGCTTTTTTTCAAGAGCAGCCTTAAACTTTTTGAGGTCCCTTTTATTCATAGAAACAACCTCTGATAATTAAACGCATAAATATAAATCAAAATGCTTTGCATGTAAACCGCCATATGAGATCGGCAAGATAACCGGATTTTATAGGTTTTTTTCATGCGATCCGGTGGGAGGCTGTCCGAGAATTAGAAGGTGCCGCGTCTTTCTCCCCGGAAGTTTTAATCAGAGCATGTTGAATTTTGAGGAAGCTTACAGCTTGCTCGAAGCATGAAAGCGGCATTAATTCACAAAGGCAGATCTTCTCCCATCCCGGACTGCACCGCCTCATCGTAAATCCGGGCCGCAAGTGCAACGTCCTCCAGGGCTATTCCGTGCGATTCAAACAGCGTGATTTCGTCGTCGTCTTCCCGCCCCGGGAATTCCCCTATGACAACCAGCCCCAGTTCTCTGGCATCTTCCCAAAAAAACGCCTCTTTTTCGGCCGCCTCAGCAAGATCGCCGGATTCCAGCATCGCCTGCTCATGGCAGTCCACAATTACGCAGGCGCATTTCCCGACTGTTTCTGCGTCCAATTCCTGCTTTGATTTTGAATTCGCCCCAATCGCATTTATATGGGTCCCCTTGGAAAGCCATTCCGCTTTAAAGACCGGCTCTTTCGAAGTGGTCGCTGTTACCACGATATCCATTCCCTTGACCGCCTCTTCAGGCGCAGCCGCCGGACTGATGTCGATGCCCGAAATTTCGGTCATTTCTTTGCAGAATTTTTCCCGTTTTGCCGCATCCCTTGAATAGGCAAAAACGGTCTTTATGGGACGGACCTCGCGAATGGCCTGTATTTGAAAACGCGCATGGAATCCCGTGCCGAAAATCCCCAGCCGGGAGCTATCCTCCCGCGCCATATATTTGGTTGCCACCGCCGAAGCGGCTCCCGTGCGCATCCGGCCAAGAGCCTCCGCTTCGATGATTGCGGCCAACCGGCCGTCGTCTTTGTAGAGCAGCACCGCGGAATGACTGACCTCGGCTGCGTTTGTATAGCTCTTAAGCCCCGCATAACCCAAGACCGGCAGCGACGCGTTCATCGCGTAAAGCATCCCCCCGTTCAGGTTCAGCCTGCAGCCGCGCCTGGCCGCAACATCCGCCCTCCGCTCGGCCTGAAAACCAAAAGCCTGTTCAACAGCCTCGATTGCCATTTTCATTGTAGCCAGCTTTTCCACATCCGATTCCCTTAGCAAAATCGCCATAAGAGCCCCCAGACTCAATACTTTCAACTAGACCCGCGTCTTGCGGCAGCTTTGGCGGCCGAGCGCGGGAATCCACCGCGAATTTTTGGCCAAACCAATCTGCAGTTTCAAATATACTGGACCCGACCGACGGCTCCAAGCCCGAAAACTGGATTCAGCCGGGACTGAAATCGCAGCGCTCGACGGCATCTGAAGGTTGCTTTGTCTTGGAGCTTCCGCCGGGAAATGGTAAAAGCTTATCGTCGACGCATAATAAAAGTTTTAACCGGGGGGGAGTGGGCCCTATGATCAGAAAATCGGTGTTCTGGACAATTACACTCATTCTTGCGCTGGCATTGGCCTATCTGATTATTCAGGGCCGCCGAATGGAGAAGAAGCAGGCCGCGAGGTCGACGGGAGTGGTCCGGGAATATAAACCTACGCCGACAAGAGCCCTGGCTCCGTGCGATCTGGACATTTTTCTGCAAACAATGATGTTGGAAAAAGAATCTGATCCATCAGATCCATCAAAAGAATTCCGGACCGCGCGCCATGCAATAAAGCTCAGAAACAACGGAAGGGTTTCCTACAACAAAATTCAGTTCCTCTTCGAATATCTCAACCAATACGGCGAGGTGCTGGAAACCAGGACGTGCGCCGCCGACCGCAGTATTTCGCCCGGAAGCATCCTGGAGCTCCCGGATATTAAAATCCAGAAACTCCCGAAGGATACAAAAAATTACAGGGCCGCCGTCCTATGCGCGGATATAGGGCCGGATTCTCAGCGGTAGGCCGCGAGCATTTGCGTCCGACGCCCGGCGGCGCCCGGAACAAGCCAGCCTGCACTCCCGCCACGGGCTGCCATGGCGGCTTAAAGAGAAAACCGGGACCGTTTTTGCAGGCCGGCAACACGGCGGCTCCATTTGACTTAAAATTTTTACTGTGCTATTTATTGCCTAAATAACGGAATCGCGTGGAATGCATTATGGCGCCGAGGAGTACTGGGGAATGAAACCTTCCTCTCGAAGAGCATTAACCCTATCGTACTTTTTATTTTTTATGTTTTGGGCGGCAGCTGCAAACGGGGCAGATAACAGCCGCATTACCGGAAATATAACCACCACCGCCGGGAACCCTCTCCGCAACGCGATCGTAAAAATCCTCCGGGAAGCGCAACACGGCAATATCATTTCATTTGCCCAAAGCAACGAGAAGGGGTTTTTCAGATCCATGAATCTGGAGCCGGGGACCTATTATCTTCAGGTTTCACGGCAAGGGTATAAGCCCATCACAACGTCGAAATTCAGCATTGATCCAGGACGAACAGTGTCTCTGGATATTGCCTTGCAAAAATTCATGGACTACGTTTCGAAAGACGAAGATTTTCGAAACTGGGATATGAGTACGGTGATGCGCAGCGTATCGGACCGCCGCCTCATATTTCGGAATTTACCCGCTGGAGCAGCGTCCGGGCACAAGGAGGAAAAATCGCCGTTCTATCGCAGCGGAGCCATGAACATCGCTTCGCGAACTTCGCTCGGCAACGAAAGCCATGTGGCGTGGCCCCAAACAAGCCAGAACGGTGTGTCGTCCACATTCGCCTACAGCGAGCCTATAAGCAGTCATGCTCGAATGCTTCTTTCGGGGCAGCTCGATTTCGGCTACGGTTCGTTCTGGAGAATACGCGACACCTTTAACTACAGGCCCAATAGCGACCGCGACTACAGAATTTCGGTAGGCTATGGACGCATGAATGCAAGATACCTCGGATCCGATTCCATCCCTTCGGAACTGGTGACCGACGAACCGGGCATGCCTGAATCCGCGGTACAGACGCTGGCTTTCGGGATAGAATGCAACAGCCGATTCTTTGATCTTCTATCCGTCAAATACGGATTTGATTATTCGCGTCTCCATTACGGAAAAGCCAAAAGCCTGTTTTATCCGTCCCTCGAGGTGTCGCTTGTCCCTTTGGATCATTGGATGGTGCGGACATCCTTTACGTCCCGCCGTTTGAGCGATGAAAATACCGTCGTGCTCCCGGACGGAGAGGTTCTCGATCTCGCGGAGCCAACGCTCATAACAATGGTGGGCGAGAAAGTAAACATGTCCCAAGTCCGCCATTCTGAACTGGCGGTTCAAAGGACGCTCTCTTGCGACGCAGCCATCGAGGTAGCGGTTTTTCAGGATTATATGCGGGGGCCAGGACTCCCCGTGATGATTACGACCATCACCCCGCTTGAAAGAAAGTCTTACTTGATTTCGATGAATGAAGACCACTCCAGGCAGCGCGGAGTTCGAATTACGGCCGGGAAGAAAATCTGGGACCAGTTGAGCGGCTCGATAGCCTACGTCTTTGGAAACGCTCTCGATATATCGACCGTAAACGCCCCGCTGTCGAACGATCATCCCGATGGGGATCTCATTAATTTCATGCAAAGGGATGCGCAGCATTCATTAACGGGTCAATTCGACATTTCAGTGCCCGTAACAAAAACTAGTGTGCTGGCGACTATCCGGTGGAATTTCGGCAGTCCTCTGGCTCCAGTGGACTGGTTTTCCGACAGGATCGATATCGGAACAAGATCGACAAACCTGGAGATCCGCCAGATTGTTCCGCTCTCGGAATTCCTGGGAAGCGTGGGCCGGTGGGAAATTCTGGTAGATCTCCGGAATATCCTGAACCAGGGCATGGAAAGCCTCCCCACGCCGGGCGGAGAAATTGTATTAAACCGGAACCCGCGCTCTTTGCGCTTCGGCTTCAGCTTGAGCTTCAATTAGACCGCCACTTTTATTAGCCTTTATCCCGTGCAGCTACCTGGTGCTTACTTCAACATTATGGTCTTTCTTCTTGAAGCAAAACGGATAAATGTACAAAATATTGAATACAGCGGTCCAATCAGTTGAACAAAATCCTATGGCAGGAGCCAGGAAAGGCATTTAAAATATAAACTATTTATTTTCAATAAATTACTTTTCATTTTCTAAGGCCAATTGTGGCGCATAAATTGCTTTAACCCTGCATGCTGAATTATTTATCAGACGAAAGCGTTTCAATGAATAGATTCCCGGTGCCGTTTAAGATTATTGCCGCGATCATCCTAAGCTTTCTGCTGATAGCTTTGGGCTTGTTGAATCTGCGAGATCGTATTGCCTGGAATGATCCCACGGATGGCATATTTTGGTCCGAAACCGAATCAGGACTCAGGGCAGAAGCTGTGGATCCCGCGGGCCCGGGCGCCTCGAATGGCATTCGACGGGGAGACCGTCTCCTAGGCATTAACGAACAACCAATAGCGAACCTGGGCCAATATTCCGACTTTATTTACCGGATGAAATCCGGCGCTATAGTCACCTACCGGCTGCAAACTCCGTCCGGCATTTGCGAGACCGCAATCCCGCTTGGTTCAAAGGAGCTTTTCACCGCCACGGACGGCCTTAAGACGCTGCTGGCCTTTCTCCATCTCGGCATCGGAGTTTTTGTTCTGATCCGCATCAATTCGTCGGCGCAAGGATTTCACTTCTATCTCATCTGTCTCGCGGCATTCGTGGTGTTTTTCTTCAGTTGGACACCTAAACTGGGCGCTATCGATTGGTTAATTTATGCCTTGTCGATATCCGCTTTTATTCTCCTGCCCGCGCTTTTTGTGCATTTCTGCATGCGTTTTCCCATAGACGCCGCTTTCGGCAAAGGCCGCGCGTTCCTGCTCTATATTCCGGTAATTGTTTTGGGCGCATTGCAGCTGCTTTGGGCAACCGGACGCTTGGCGTCTGCCGGATTGCCCCGAACCGCCCGGTCGAGCGAAATTCTGGATCGCGTTCAGCTTGCATTTTTCTTTGTCGGGTTCCTTGCCGGCGGAGCGCTCCTTATTAAAAAACATCTCGAAACGCGGGATTTTATTGTGCGCCAGCAGATGAAATGGATCGGCTACGGAACGCTGGCGGGCGTTTTGCCGTTCGTGTTGATTTACGCCGTCCCGGCGCTGTTTGGAGCGCGGCCCAGCTTTGTCATGAATGCATCGATACTCTTTCTCGCATTTATACCACTTTCGATGAGCTATGCACTTGTTCGTTACAGGCTTCTGGATGTGGATACCATCGCCAGGCGGAGCGCCGCGTATTTCATCGCCAGCTCGCTGCTTTTGGCCTTTTATCTTTTTTTCGTGCTCCTCCTGGGCAGGACATTGCAGTGGCTGGCTCCCCAAGCGAATTACGTGGCAATTTGCTTTATTGTCCTGACCATTGCGCTCCTTTTTGCGCCCCTTCGCAACGCGGTGCAATCCAGACTGGATCGTCTGTTTTACAGGGATCATTTCGAGGACCGGAACACTCTATTGGATTTCGCCCGCGCTTTGGGCTCGGAAATAAGCCTGGAGCCGCTCGCGCATGGGATTCTTGAGCGCATATCCAAAACCTTTGGGATTGACAGCGCCGCCGTTTTTCTCTCCGATAGGGCGCATGATGGGTTCTTCCGCTTGGCATATGCCCTGAATCTGAAAAATCATCCCGGCGATCGAAGTTACACCAGCGATGAGATGGCCGACAGCGGCGACGGAAAAGGCACGGTCTATGCCGCAAAGGGAGCCAATTATCTATATCGAACGGGCCCTGAGCTCAGGAAGCTGGGATTGCACTACCTGCAGGATCTCAAGCTTCAAGGCAGATCCGTGGGAATGATCGCGCTCGGAAAGCTCCCGAAGGGGAATCATTTTTCCACCGAGGACCTGGATCTTATCTCGGCTCTGGCCGGTTATGCGGCGATGGCTTTGGAAAATGCAAATCTCTACCGGTCCATCGAGACTAAAGCTCAGGAAATGGGACGCTTGAGGGCTTATACGGAGAACATTATCGACAGCATTAATATCGCGGTCCTGGCTCTAAATCCGAAAGGAGTGATCACATCCTGCAACCGCGCTTTTGAAGCCCTTTTCGCAGCGACACGCGGGCAAATCATTGGTAAGCCGATAGAAATGGTATTCCCGGCGGATGTCCTTGAAGCCATCCGGGGAGCCGCCGGTATTTCAACCTGGGAGCCGGAATCCCCCGCGAGCATCTATAAGCTTTCTCTGGATAACAAGGGGGGAAGGCGCCTGATTGTGAATCTGAAACTGATCCCGTTAAGGAGCGCCAAGGCATCCGAGTCGGGCTCTCTCATTGCCCTGGACGATATTACGGAGAAAATCGAGCTGGAGAACCAGTTGTTGCAGGCTGAAAAGCTTTCATCCATCGGCCTCCTCGCGGCCGGTGTCGCGCACGAAGTCAACACCCCCATTGCGGGCATTTCCAGCTACACGCAAATGCTTTTGAAAGAGACTCCTCCCTCGGAAAAGCACAAGCGCATATTAAAGAAGATTGAAACTCAGACATTCCGCGCCGCAGAAATTGTAAACGCGCTGTTGAATTTTTCCCGGCTCAGCGGCAGCGAATTCCAAGCCCTCGACATCAACCAGTTGATTAAGGACAGCCTGGTATTGATCACCCATCAGCTGCAATCCAATTATATCCGCGTGGAATCCAGGCTTGAAGACGCCCTGCCCCCCGTATACGGGAATAAGGGGAAACTGCAGCAGGTATTCATAAACTTGTTTCTGAACGCGCGGGACGCGATGCAGTCCGGAGGGGAACTCGTAGTCGAGACGGGGATGAACGAGTCCATGGTTGTCGTGGATATTTCCGACACGGGGGCGGGGATTTCCGAGGAAAACATGAAAAAGATTTTTGATCCATTCTTCACCACGAAAACCGTCGGGCAGGGAACCGGCCTAGGGCTTTCGGTCACTTACGGGATCATCCAGGAACACGGCGGCAGAATATTGGTGGACAGCAGTCTCGGAAAAGGGACGCATTTCAGACTTAAACTCCCGACCAGGCTTAACTAGGAATGAATATAAGCGGTCGCATACTGGTAGCCGACGATGAACAGATCATGAGAGATGTGCTCTCGGACTTGCTGTCTGCGGAATCCTACGCGGTCGACCTGGCCAAAAATGGATCCGAAGCCCTCGAAATGATCCTGGACAAGGATTACGACGTTCTGCTGCTCGACCTGCTGATGCCCGATATGGACGGCCTTTCCGTCCTTGAACAGCTCAAAAAATTGGACAACAGCCCCGCGGCCATAGTTCTGACCGCCTTCGCATCCATCGATAAGGCCGTAACGGCCACCAAGCTCGGCGCCCATTATTTTATCGCGAAGCCTTTTAAAAACGATGAACTGCTCGTGGCCGTGAAAAATGCGATCGAACACCGCCGCCTTCTGGAAGAAAACCGGCGTTTAAAGAAATCGCTTCTCAAGCAATACAGCTTTCAGAATATTGTGGGCAAGAGCCGCGCTATGCAGCAGGTGTTTGAAATGATTGCGCAGGTCGCTCCGCGGCGAAGCACGGTTCTCATTGAAGGCGAAAGCGGAACAGGCAAAGAACTGGTGGCCAAAGCGATCCACGCCACCGGCAGCAGGGCGGAAGCACCGTTCGTCGCCATCAACTGCGGCAACATACCCTCGGAGTTGCTGGAAAGCGAGCTCTTCGGCCACGTCCGCGGAGCCTATACCGGAGCGACCCATGCAAAAAAGGGATTGCTGGAAATTGCCGACGGCGGCACTCTCTTTCTGGACGAAGTGGCCACGATCTCGATGGAAATTCAATCCAAGCTGCTGCGCGTGATCCAGGAAAGAGAGTTTCGCCGGCTCGGCGGCTTGGAAAACATCAAGGTGGATGTACGCATTATCGCGGCGACCAACACGGATCTTCAGGCCGCGGTGCAGAAAGGGACGTTCCGGGATGATCTGTTCTACCGTCTGAACGTTATCGTGATCCGCATCCCTCCGCTCCGCGAGCGCACCGACGATATTCCGCTGCTTGCAGAGCACTTCATCAAAAAATACGGAGAAGAGAACCAGAGAATCGGCCTTTCACTGAAGCCATCCGCCATGAAAGCATTAATGGACTACGAGTGGCCCGGCAACGTCCGCGAGCTTGAAAACGTCATCGAGCGCGCCGTGGTGCTCTCGTCCGAGAGTACCATTTCGGCGGATATCCTGCCCAAAAGCATCGCCCAGCCGAGCGCCGCACAGAATCCCGCTTTTTCCCCGGAGAACGGTTCACTGAAGCAAATAGTAGAGGAGTATGAGAAGGCGATTATTCTTGCGGCCCTGGAAAAGACCAACGGGAACCAAAAGAAAGCCGCGCGGCTGCTATCGGTAAATGCGACGACCCTGAGCGAAAAACTCAAGCGCTACAAAATCCGAAACCTTTATTGACTCTAAAACATCAAAAACGAGCGAAATTCCATCCTTTCCCCGAGCTAAATGCCGGAGCGGCGGCCTGCATTGACTTGGGCGGCCAATAACGCTAACTTTGTTTTTAACTCGGGAATGAGAGGTGCCCATGAAAAAGCGGTTCCCCGCAGTCTTGCTGATTCTGGCTTTGGCAACGCTACTGCCGGCTCCAAGCGCGAGCGCGGATTATAAACAAGCCGTCGCCTATTACAACCAGAAGCGCTACACCGACGCGATTCAGGAATTAAAACCGGATCTCGACAAGAACCCCAATTGGGAATTCGGCCACCGCCTGCTGGGATTGTGTTATCTCAATATCAACAACAATGCATTGGCCGAATCTTCTCTGAGGCGTGCGGCGGAGCTTCAGTCGACCGCTTTTTCCACCTACTATGGACTCGGGCAGGCCTATTTCAATATGCAGAGGTACGCGGATTCCGTGACGGCCCTCAACCAGGCAGAACCCCTTGCCGCTAAAGAAAGGGAGCCGGAAAAAGAAAGAGCGAAATTGTACCGCCTCCGCGGTTCCGCCTATTACCGAATGAACCAATACAACGAGGCTGCGGGCGACCTCACAAACGCGCTGCGGACGGACTCATCCAACTGGGCGGATTACTCTATGCTCGGCGTCGCTTATTTCAAGCTGAACCGCACGGACGAAGCGATACAAGCCCTCGAGAAAGCTCTTTCCATGAACCCCGGACAGAGCGCCACCGCCGAAACGCTCGGTAAAATCCATTTTAAACTCGGAGTGGACGCCTTGTCGCAGAAACAATATGGGGCCGCCGTAAACGCTTTTCAAAAAGCAAGCCAGTACGATCCGAAGAATGGATACACTTATTACAATCTCGCGGAAGCCTACCTTTTTTCCAAGAAGTATCCGGAAGCGGAGAGGGAGCTGATTCAGGCCGCCGAGTTGATGCCCCAGAGCGCCGAAGTGTACGAGCGCATGGGCCTTGTTTATGAAATGCAGAAGAAATGGAATCTTGCTTTGAAATCCTACAAAAAGGGAGACAAAATCCGGTCTTCCAAATCAATTAAGGAAGCGATCGAGCGGGTGGAAAGCAATTTGAAAGAGGGACAGCCCTGAAGGGAGAATTCAGACAGCGCACCGCTTAGGGCCTGTCAATAAATAACATTTGCATTTTGCTGTTGGTCCCCAGGTCCGCCGGCATCAACTTTGTATTTTCCGTCCCACCGACGCAAATTCCCGACTTCATCAATCGCAGTCACTTGGTATTTGTATTGGCCGGGCGGGCAATCGGGCTCCACGGGGATGAAGGCCGAAAAAAAGGCATTTGCGCCTTCGGATGCGGCCTGAACCTGCAAAAGGCGCCCGGTACGTTCATCCCGCAAAAAAACGCCGGCCGCGAGGAGATTTCCCGCTCTATCCTCAATGAAGAATCGAAATCGAATATCCGCGCCCGGCGCAACGGGGTTCGGAGCTATTTCAGTCCTGGTCAATCGCGGAGCTTCTTCGGCCACCGTGGTTATTTCATCAACCGGCGGGTATTCGCGCACTCTCTTAAGCCAAATCTTTTCAAGCTCCGAAGGAGGGGACTTGAAAGCCTCCGCGAGGCTGTCCATAAGACTCTTCTTCCTCAGAGCCTTGAAAAGCTTCATGGGTTGTCTCCGGCCTTGAAGATCGCGGAAAGTCGTCAGGAACGTGAATCCGGGCGCCGCGTTGCGAAGGCATTGATTGTTTTCCGAAAAATCAGACCAGGAGCGCTGTGTGGCGAAGCCGAGCATTTTCATTTCATCAAGAAATTTGGAGAAAACCCAGGCGGCTTCCAAGCGGCGTGAACTTCTGAAATATTCATGCACGAGGATTTCGATCATCCCCTTGAACAAGAATTCCGTGTCCTGTCTCTGGGCTCCTTGAGAAAGTTCCAAGAGCCCTAAATGGGCGATCTCTCTGGCGGCGCTGTAAAGAAAAAATTCTTTTATGTCCGCAACCGGTTGATTCATTCCCAGCAGGATGCTGGCCCGCTCCCGACTGCAGGTGCTGTCGGACGCTTCCCAATCCACGGTGATAAAGACTTTGTCGGGCAGGCTCCCGTCGATGGCTCTGTTCATATATCCATAGCACTGTTCGATATTCCCGATTAAGTCCCTCCCCAGCAGCTCCCTTTCCACGGGCACGAATATCTGAATGTGCTCCGACGTGATGCTTACGTTCTGCCGGGCAGAGGAGGATGCGGGCTGAAAAAGATACGCAGCCCCCATCGCCACAGCCGTCAAATAACAAATGAACCGTTTAACCATCAATTTCAGCAGACTGATACGGATGCGAAAAAGAAAACGTCAGCCCGGAATATTTACGAAGCTTTGGATCGCCGACGATTCATTTTCATAGCAATCGAAAACATCCAGAAGCTTGGTAATCGTGAGCAGGTCGATAATCCGCGCGTTGGGCGACAGCAATTTGAACCCTCCCCCCTTTTTGCGCACAGTTGTAAAACAGCGGATGATTTCCCCGAGTCCCGCGCTGTCCAAATAAGGGACCTTGGCCAGATTCAGGATGATTTTTTTATAACCGCTTTCCAGAAGACTATCCACCGACTTTTTTATTTCAACATCCCCTTCTCCCAGAAGGATTTCTCCTTCAACATCAAGGATTACGATATCTCCCATTTTCCTGGTCGAAAATTTCATGGAGCCTCCGCCATCTGAAAGGAGAAACTAACATAGGCTGCGGAAGCTGTCAATTTTACCCGATTCCCCCCGTAAACACCGCATTGCGCCCCGGCGGCGGTCGCTGCGGGTTGAACCCTGGACATTTTTTAAAATCCGCAGTTTATTCTTTGTTTTCCGAACAGAAGCATTCTTGTTCCTTGTTGCGGCCTGTGTTATACATGGTTTTTAGTTTTCCGACATCAGATCTTGCTAAAGGAGCGGAAATGACGGGCATCATTCGTTCTGTAGCAGCGAGGGAAATTCTCGATTCCAGAGGCAATCCGACTATCGAAGCGGAAGTTGTTTTGGAAAACGATATCCGCGGCAGAGCAGCGGTCCCGTCGGGCGCCTCTACCGGAACTCACGAAGCTTTGGAACTCCGCGACGGCGATAAGCAGAGATTTTTCGGCAAAGGAGTATTGCGCGCAATTGAAAACGTGAATTCCATTATTGCCCCTGCGCTCGTGGGAGAATCCGTTTTCAACCAGAGATCCCTGGATCAAATCCTGATTAACATGGACGGGTCCGCATCTAAGAGCAATCTGGGCGCCAACGCAATCCTGTCGGTGTCCATGGCCGCAGCCAGAGCGGCCGCGGCCGCATTGCAGCTGCCGCTGTTCCGATACCTCGGAGGAACCAACGCCCACATTCTGCCCGTTCCCATGATGAATATTCTGAACGGGGGCGCTCATGCGGACAATAATTTGGACATTCAGGAGTTTATGATCGTGCCGGCGGGCTCGGACTCCTTTTCGCAGAGCCTGCGTATGGGAGTTGAAACATTCCATTCGTTGAAATCCGTGCTGAAAAAAAAGGGATACTCCACCAGCGTAGGAGACGAAGGCGGGTTCGCCCCGACTCTCAAATCCAACGAAGAAGCAATGGACCTGATCATCGAGGCCATTCAGAAAGCGGGGTACACTCCAAGAACCCAGATATCTCTTGCATTGGACGTCGCCGCCAGCGAGTTTTACGAAGAAGACAAGTACCTCTTTAAAAAATCCACCGGTGCCGGACTGGACTCGGACCAGTTGATTCAAATGTATGAAAAATGGATCGAGCAATATCCTATCGTCTCAATAGAAGACGGGATGGGCGAAGACGACTGGCAGGGATGGATCGCCCTGACCGCGGCGCTGGGAGATCAAATCCAGCTGGTCGGAGATGATGTTTTCGTCACGAATTCGAAGCGGCTGCAGGACGGTATGGCGGACGGAGTGGCGAACAGCATTCTGATTAAGCTGAACCAGGTAGGGACCTTGACTGAAACCATGGAAACCATCGAATTGGCCAAGGTGGAGGGGTACACAACCGTCATTTCCCACCGTTCAGGCGAAACCGAGGATAGTTTCATCGCGGACCTTGCCGTTGCAGTCAATGCGGGCCAGATTAAAACCGGATCGGCCAGCCGCACGGACCGAATCTGCAAATATAATCAGCTTCTGCGAATTGAGGAGGAACTCAAAGGGCAAGCCCGCTTTATGGGCAATCAGCTTTTCTAAGAGCGGCTGTCTCGATAAATCTATTCCCCGGCCGACAGGCAAGCAGCCGCTTGACAAGTCATCATTCTTTGCTCCTTTTAAAGAATACGCGCTGGCGAATCGCAATATCCGTTGTTTTCGGAGTGGAAAGAATTTGGCTTCCGGCCCCCTTCTCGAAGTAAAAAATCTCTCCGTTTCCTATCATCTGTCCTCGCAGATTATTCACGCTGTTCGAAACATCTCTTTTCAAATATCAGCCGGAGAAACCCTGGCGCTTGTGGGCGAGACAGGGAGTGGAAAATCCACCTGCGCGCTTTCCCTTCTGGGGCTCCTCGGACACCAGGCGCATCTGGAATCGGGGGAGATTCTTTTTGACGGGCGCAGCCTCCGGCATCTCAAAAGCAGGCAATGGAAAAGCATCCGCAGCCGCAAAATCGGGATAGCATTTCAGAACGCGTGCGCCGCCCTGAATCCGATCCTTTCCGTTGAGGCTCATCTGATAGAGACGCTGCAGGCACACCGCAAACTCTCGAGGAAGAATGCCCGGATTAGAGCGCTGGAGCTTCTTCGCGAAGTGGGAATTCCCGAAGGACAAGAAAAGCTCTTTCCGTTTGAACTGTCGGGGGGCGCCTGCCAGCGCGTGGGGCTTGCGCTCGCAATCTGCAATAATCCCAGTCTGTTGATCGCCGACGAACCCATAAGTGCACTGGATGCAGTCTCCCAGGCGCGCTTGATTGATCTTCTGCAGCTTTTGAAACAACGACACAATGTCGCTTTGTTATTGATCAGCCACGACCTGCTGCTGATTCCTCAGATTGCCGACCGAATCTCAGTCATGTATCAGGGCATGATCCTCGAATCGGGATTAAAGGAAGAGATCCTTGCATCTCCCGCACATCCCTATACGCAAGGCTTGCTTGCAAGCCGACCCGACCTGCAGCATCACCATGAAACGCATCCTTTGAGATCCATTTCGGGATCCATGCCCGTATCCGGCGAAATTCTTCCAGGATGCCCCTTCGCGCCGCGTTGCGCCTACTCGGAACCGCAATGCCGGCAAGCGGCCTTGGAGGAAACCGCCTTATCCCGAACGCATCGAGCAGCCTGCATCCGAATAAGCCGCCGGCACGGTCGCGGATACGGGGAGGGGAGCGCGACAAATGAATGAACAACGGGACCATTCGGCGGCAGCCTCTTCCCTTTTAAGCGTCCGGGGACTCTCCAAAAGCTTCTATTCCACCAGAGCTTTCGGAAAAACCTTTAAGGCGCTCGAAAACGTGGATATGGATGTGCAGCGCGGAGAAATACGCGGAATTGTCGGGGAATCCGGCTCCGGAAAAACCACATTGGCCCGATGCAGCCTTCGGCTGCTTGAACCCTCTTCCGGCTCCGTGCGTTTTGACGGATCGGATCTGCTTGCGCTTTCTCCGGCTTCTTTGCGCAAAATGAGAAGGGAATTCCAGATGGTGTTCCAGGATTCCCATGCTTCCGTGAATCCGGCAATGACTCTCGAGGAAATCCTGCTGGAGCCTCTGGAAATCAATAAAATCGGCACGCGCCAAAGCCGCCATGCATACGTGCGCGAGCTCTTGAGCGCCGTATCGTTGAGCGAAGCGCTGTTGAAGCGCAAGCGGGGGGAGCTCAGCGGAGGACAGCTGCAGCGGGCCGGCATTGCCCGCGGCCTGGCTCTTAAGCCGCGCCTGCTCATTGCCGATGAACCGGTATCCTCCCTGGATGCCTCAGTCCAAGCCCAAATCCTCAATTTGCTGTCCGATTTAAAAGCCCGGTATGCGCTTACGCTGGTTTTAATATCGCATTCTCTCTACACCGTTCATTATCTTTGCTCCCGCATATCGGTCCTTTACCGCGGACGCATCGTGGAAGAGACCTCCGCCTCCGCCTTTTTTGATAAACCCAAACACCCCTACAGCCGAATACTACTCGACACCATGCGGGCCTTCGATTCTTACAAACGAATCCAAATCCGTTCCGCGCCGGAGAATTCTCCCTATTTTGGGGAAACCATTCCCGGCTGTCCATTCCACCCTCATTGCCCTCAAGCTTTTGAACGATGCCGACAGGAGGCCCCTGTTTTGAAGGAGATTCAACCGGGCGAAAAGGTGGCTTGTTTTCTTTATTAGACAAGACGGCGCAAGCCGCTTATGCGGGCATTGGAAAAAGAGAAGCCGAACAAGTGAAATGACGTTAATTTGGTGCGGCTTACGCTATCCGTGCAAGTCTGAAAGCGTCCCTGTATTCCGCTTTTTATGATTTAACTTTTTCGTCGCTGGCGATCTTGCCGTCCAGCAGCCGAATAACGCGGTGCGCATGCTGGGCGATTTCGGCTTCATGAGTCACCAGGATAACCGTATTCCCCTGGCGGTAGAGGGAATCGAATATCAGCATGATCTCGCCGCTTGTGGACGAATCCAGATTCCCCGTCGGTTCGTCGGCAAGTATGATCGATGGATTATTGACCAGGGCGCGGGCGATGGCGACTCGCTGACGCTGGCCGCCGGAAAGTTCGTTCGGCCGGTGGTATACGCGTTCCCCAAGCTCAACCGATTGGAGCGCTTTCATGGCGCGCTCCTTTCTTTCACGCGACGGAGTCCCATTATAAATGAGCGGCAGTTCCACGTTGTGCAAGGCGGACGCCCGCGCCAGCAAATTAAATGTCTGAAAGACGAAACCAATTTCCTTGTTTCGAATATGCGCCAGCTCGTCGTCATCCATTTCGGATACCAGGCGGTCGTTCAAAAAATAATTCCCTTTTGAAGGGGTATCGAGACATCCGATCAGGTTCATCATCGTGGATTTGCCCGATCCCGAGGGTCCCATGATCGCAACATAGGAACCCCGCTCAATGATGAAACTGACCCCTCTTAATGCATGGATCTCTTCGGTCCCCATTTGGTAGGTTTTCCAGAGATCTTCGATCTTAATCAGAATATTGCCGGCGTCCGCGCCGTTTCCATTAGTTCCGCTCATAATATAATTCCTAGGTTTTTCATCGATTAACGGATTGAGCTTTTATTCTTTTTTCTATTTTCACAGCCGCGCCATCTTTGATGGTGCGCAAGGTCTGGAAACTCCCCGCTATTATTTCCTCGCCCTCTTTCAAATTCCCCAACACTTCGATTTCGGATTCTCCGGTGATCCCCGTGTCCACCGGCCGGAAACGGGCGGTCATCTCTTTATCGACGACAAAGACCCCTTCAAGCTCCTTTTTCCGGACCTCTTCCTGATTCGAATCGGCTCGGGCAACCGTTCCCTCTTTCTTGTTGTCCGCGTCCGGCTTGATGTATTGCCCATCCTCGTCGACTTCAACATCGCGAACCGTAAGAGCCTGGATCGGAATTACAAGCGCGTTGGTTTTGACGTCGGTGGTAATTTCGCTCGTGCAGGACATTCCGGGGCGGAGTTTGGGAGAGGCATTCTTTAGCGTGACAATCACCTTGAAATCTTTTGCTTCCTGAGCGGCCGATGACGATTGGATCGGGCTGTTGCCGATTTCGGTGACTTCGCCTTCGAAAATTACGTCCGGCAGAGCATCGACTTGCACCTCTGTTTTATCCCCCAGGGAAACATTGACCACATCCGTTTCATCCACCTTAATCTCGGCTTGAATAACGCTCAAGTCGGCGATCGTCATGATGGTTGCTTCCGGATTGCTCATCATTCCCGGTACCGCGCGCTCTCCCTGTTCTTTATCCAGACTGGTAATGACGCCGTCGAGCGGCGATTCGATTTTGGATTTTTTAGACTGGTCGCTCGCTTTGGTCAGATTCGCCGCCGCTTGTTTCAGGCGCGCCTGGGAGGCTTCCACAGATGTTTTCATGCGCGCTATGTTATTTTGGGAGATTTCAATCGCCTTCTCCATCGATGCCACATTAGCTTTTTGGACTTCCACGCTGGACTGCGCCGCTATGAATTCGTTTTGGTACTTTTCGTAGTCCTCGCGCGAAATCAGCCCGTCTTCATAAAGCTCCTGATTGCGTTTAAAGGTGCGCTGCGTTTTTTCAAAGTTATTTTCCGCCCGATCAAGCTCCGCCTGGGCGGATCTCAAGGAAGTTTCATCCCGCAAAAGGTTGATCTCCGCGTTCGCGATCTCAAATTCCTGGCCGCGCGCTTCGGCCGAGGCGGCATCATATTGCGCGCGAGCGGAAGCCATTTCCGCGTCGGTCTGAATGGGGTCGATCCGCAGCAGAACCTCGCCCTTCTTAACTGAATCGCCTTCGTGAACATAAAGCTCGGTTATAATTCCGGAAATCTCGGGCTGCAGGTCCACGAACTGCTTAGCGCGCAGTTCTCCGCTGGCCGTGACCTTGGATTCCAGCGTTTCTCTGCGCTCAACAACCGCTGTTTGCACCGCAACGGTGTTTCTTCGGCTGGAATTGATGCTGGCGATCACGATGAGCGCCAGAAGGGCGATTGCAATGCTCAACGCCCAAATTTTCTTCCGCTTTTTCATCCACACCTCCAAACGCGGCGATGACAAATATTACGAGCGCTCGGGATGAAAGGTTTCATGTTTTAGCGCAAAAGATTCGATCCCTCGCCGGATTCGATCTCGGAGGCGGATCTCAACCGCATCTGAAGTCCTAAAAACGGCCTTGGCTAATGCCAAAATCCGTTTGACTCTGAATTGCATCTGTCTCTCCATCGGCGTAGAATAAAATTTAAGCAATGGAGAAACCATGACAGAAGCCGAAATCAATCGCCTAATGAAACATCTTGGTGAATCCATCAACGATACGCTTGCCCAATCGCCCAAGATAAATGAGTCGATTCAAGAAATTCGCGACGCCGGATACGAAGTGTTTCTTATCATTGAAGCTAAGATTGGGTTCAGTCGCAAGGGAAAAGGAGAGCAGGAAACATCAACGGCGACTGAACCCGTTCGCCTGCACATTACGCCGGATGACGCTAAATTCTTGAAATCATTGAAGATATCTATATAAAGATCTGATTTACAAAGCCTTCTCTGATACTTTCCGGACTTAACCTTAAGTTTTTAATAGCCTTCTTGCCGATATGACCAGGGGCTGAACTGAGGAATTGAAACCGAACTCAAAGTACCGAATATTGCCGCGTATCCTTTTACAGCTTCCAACCTCCGCAACCTATTTATTTTACTAAAGCTGCTCGCACTTTGCCAATCGATTCTTATTATGATTCTGAGGAAGGATTTGCAGCATTGTCATCGGCGACGGCTTTGAAGTCAGATTTATTTCCTCCGGCTTTTGGCTTTTGGGCATCGCTCATATTACAGCGTCCTTCAAAAACGGCTCCGGCCTCTATGATGAGACATGGAGAATAAATTTCGCCGAAGACTTTGCCGTCCTTGTGTATTTCGACGCGATCGGAAGCACGAATGATACCCCTGAATTCCCCATTGATGGTAATCCTGCTGATATCAACCTCTGCATCTACTCTACCGCCACGACCTATTTCAAGAATTGCTTCAGATTTTATCTTGCCTTTGACGACGCCCCGAATATGCAGCCTTTCAGAAAAGGAGATATCTCCTGTTATTTCAATGCCCTCTCCTAAAAAGCTTACGGCATCATCTCCTGCTTTTCCCTTCAATCGCATGGCTTGGCTCCGCTGAGTTGGCCTTCTCGGTTAATATTGCATAAAGCCGCATCAATTCTTCCTGGCTAAAATAATGGATTCTTATTTCGCCTCCATTTTTCGATTTGTTCTTTATTTCAACCTTTGTTCCCAAGCTCAATCGCAATCGATCTTCGGCAGCCGATAAATTTGGATCCGGCATTTTTTTGGGGAAGTGGGGCTTAGCTCGATTTTTCGCCCATCGTTCCGTCTCGCGCACCGACCAGCCTTTCTCTATGATTGTTTTTGCTACTTCGGCCATTTCGGAAGCGTTTGCATTTGAAGCAAGCAGCGCGCGGGCATGCCCTGGAGAAAGTGTTCCCTTGGATACCAAGAGCCCAATATCCTCAGGCAACTTTAGAAGCCTGATGGAATTCGCTATTGTGCTGCGGTCTTTTCCAAGCCGCTCCGCAATATGTTCCTGGGTAGAGTTCGTTGCCTCCATTAAATGTTGATAAGCTTGAGCCTCTTCAATAGGATTCAGCGGTTCTCGCTGGATGTTTTCAATGAGGGCAAGTTCAAGCAGCCGATCATCGGGTACATCGCGAACCACCGCGGGTATCTTGAGCAAGCCTGCCTCTTGGGCCGCAGATAACCGCCGCTCGCCTGCAATAAGCTGGTATCCCTTGCCGAAAGGACGAACAAGTATCGGCTGCAATACGCCGTTCTTGCGAATCGATACAACCAGTTCATCCATGCGTTCGCTATCCAAGTTAAACCTAGGCTGATTGGGATTTGGAACAATGCGGTCGATATCGATCTCCGTGAGGGGAGCGTCGGACTGTTTTGTTTCGGGAATAAGAGCTTCAAGACCTCTACCCAATGCCTTTTTTTTCATAGCTTAGGATTTCCTTGGCTAACCGGATATAACTCTCTGCGCCTTTAGACCTTATATCATAGAGAATAGCGGGCTTGCCGAAACTGGGAGCTTCCGCAAGCCGAACGTTTCTAGGGATCACTGTTTGCAGTACCTTGTCGGAAAAGTGTTCCTTCAAGTCATCGCGAACCTGCTGACTGAGATTTGTTCTTTCATCAAACATAGTCAGAAGGATTCCTTGTATTGAAAGGGCAGGATTCAAAGATCTCCGAACTCTGGCGAGAGTATCGAATAAGTCGGTCAATCCTTCAAGGGCGAAATATTCGCACTGAATGGGGACCAGCACTGAATCGGCGGCGACCAACCCGTTTAATGTTAATATGTTCAAGGAAGGCGGGCTGTCGATTAGGATGAAGTCATATCTCTCCAGCACAGGCTCTAAGAGTTTTTTTAGCAGAAATTCACGATCGGGAAGCTCCAGCATTTCCACCACTGCCCCGGTCAGGCTCTTTTCTGCAGGAACGAGCTTAAGGTTGTCAATTTCAGTATCGCAAAGGATTGAATCCAGAGATTCCGCCTGGATCAAGGCGTCGTATATGCTTTTTTTCAAAGAGCCTTTGACAATGCCCAATCCGCTGCTGCAGTTTGCCTGAGCATCGGTATCGACGACCAATACCCGCATATCTGCAATTGCCAGAGCTGCCCCGAGATTAATTGCAGTGGTGGTTTTGCCAACGCCCCCTTTTTGATTAGTAACTGCGATCACTTTTGCCATGGAATATTACGCGAAGGCGAGAGTAACACAAATTCCCTAAAAAAGTCGATTTGTTTCACGTGAAACTACGCGAGGAAGATAAATGGACAAAAACGATTGCTTTCGGCCGGGGCATTTTTCCGACTTAAAAAGCTTAAACGCATCCTCCATGATTCCTGGATCCTGTAGGGCGGCTTTTCTTCCATGAAACATCCAAAACTGGGTCCGTGCATGCGCATGCGCCAGAAGTTTCCTTAAATCATTTGTCCGCAACTTTAAGCCTTTCCATGTGATGCAATCCCAAGCTCTGCGGGGCTCGTTGTCAAGGAATGTTTCAAGGCGCATAGTATATATTTTGGACTCTCTTATTTGCAGTTCGTCTATTACAGTTTCCAGGAATATACCTTTTTTGGCATGGCTTTCTACCATTTCCAGCTCCATGCCGGGGATTAGAATTTTCAGTATTATGGCAGGGAATCCCGCCCCGCTGCCTATATCCAAATGAGAGACCGCCTCTTTCGGATAATTTTCCGAAGCCCAAATCGCTTCCAAGAATAATGGTTCCAGATCTTTCCACTTATCACCGGCGGTTAGATTTATGCGTGCGTTCCATTTATTAAGCAGTGCAAGGTAAAGAAACAGCTTTTGGAACTGCGGCGATTTTTCGCTCAAGCCCCGTTCCTGCAATAACCTCTGAAGCCCCTCAAGGGATTCCATATTCTGTTTTTTATGCCGGTGATTTTAATCTCTCGGTGCCGCGAGGTTGCGCTCTCTGCCGCATTTCAAGTTGAATATTCAGGATATTCACCGCCGCCGGGGTTACTCCGGGTATTCTCCCGGCCATCGCTAGATCGCGAGGACGCACTCTGTTTAATTTTTCCCGGATCTCCCGGCTGAGTCCATCGATATTTGAGTAGTTAAAATCGGCCGGGATCCGGCGCATGCTTAAGCGCCGCATTTTTTCCGCATCCCGCACTTGCTGCCGGATATATCCTTCATAGCGCACTTCCACTCCCGCGCATTTCCTGATTTCAGAATTCTCCGGCCATTCATTGTGAGCTCGCAACAGCGGCTCAAAATCTTCAAGCGCAATTCCAGGCCGCCGCAGGATTTCCTCAATCGTATTCCCCTTCACCGTCGATATATCAAGCTTCGCCGATAAAACCGGGCATGCTGTCTTTTCAGGATTCCATCGATGTGTCCGCAAAAATTCCCGCAGGCGGTCTACATCCTCGTATTTTTGCCGAAACCGCTTATACTCCGTTTCCGATATAAGCCCAAGCCGGTATCCAAGAGGCCGGAGCCTGCGATCAGCATTATCGATCCGCAAAAGCAGCCGGAATTCGGATCTCGATGTGAACATGCGATAGGGTTCATCTACCCCCCGCGTCACAAGGTCATCGATCAAAATTCCTATATAGCTTTCTTCCCTTGGAAATACTGCGGTTTCCTTGCCTTGACATTTAAGCGCCGCATTAATGCCCGCGACAATTCCCTGCGCTGCCGCTTCTTCATAACCCGTAGTTCCGTTGACCTGCCCCGCAAGAAAAAGGCCCGGAATCCGTTTTGTCTCAAGCGTCGCGTCCAACTCCGTGGGATCTATATAATCATACTCGATCGCGTAAGCCGGCCTGATCATACGCGCGCGCTCAAGTCCGGGAATTGAGCTCACAATTTCTTTCTGAACGGGCAGCGGCATGCTATTAGATAACCCATTGACGTAAATCTCTTCGCTGTCCAGCCCTTCAGGCTCTAAAAAAAGCTGATGGCGCTCCCTGTCGGCAAACTTAACTACCTTATCTTCAACGCTAGGACAATAACGGGGCCCTATTCCCGATATATAACCTCCATAAAGCGATGATTTCTTTATGTTTGAACGAATGATGGCGTGAACCCGCTCGTTTGTATAGGCCAGATAGCAGGATATCTGCGGCAGCGAATAACCGCGTGTTCGCAGTGAGAAGAATTCAGGTTCGGCATCTCCCTTCTGCTCTTCAAAACATTTGAAATCTATAGTTTTCCGGTCAAGCCGAGCCGGCGTCCCTGTCTTAAGTCTAGCAATTCGAAATCCCAGCGCTTTCAGGCTTTCCGCCAGCCCGACGGAAGAAGGGTCTCCCATTCGTCCGGCAGGCCAGTTTCTGTCTCCTATGTGAACCAAGCCATTTAAAAACGTCCCAGCGGTTATGATCACCGCCGCCGCATGTATTTTGCTTCCGTCACGCAGATAGACGCCGTTGACACTCCCTGATTGGATCAATATACCCGCTACTTCAGATTGAATAAGAGTTAAGCGCGGCTGAGCTTCAATAATTTTTTTTAACTCATTGCTATATTTGAATTTATCGGATTGACACCTGGGCGCCTGAACAGCGGGTCCTCGGCTTGCGTTTAACAGCCGAAATTGAATTCCAGTTTTATCGGCCATTTCTCCCATTATT
>CAZDMR010000002.1:0-179966 GCA_964506795.1 uncultured Acidobacteriota bacterium
ATATCTTCAAGCTCGCTCCGATGCGGATAGTCCCCCTGAACTTTCACCTGGTAAACTCTGCTGTGCAGGTTGAAATCGTTGATATAACGGGATCCCAGGATCGTCTGTAAAGTGGAAAACACCCTGCTGATCGGGATATCCAGCATTTCGGCTTTTTCACGGTCGACATCCAGGTAAAGCTGGGGCGTATTGGCGCGATAGGTGCTGAAGGCCCTTGCAATGCGCGGATCCCGGTTGGCCTCGGCGATCAGCAGGTTCAGCGCTTCATTAAGCTCTTGCGGCGACTGCCCCATGGCGGCCTGCAGGCGGAAATCCATGCCGCTTGTCGAACCGAGCCCGCGGATTGGAGGCTGATTGAAAGGCCGGATCTGCGCTCCGGGGATTGTGGCCGCGACCTTGTTCAGATTTGCGAGAATGGAATCGATTTGAAGCTCCGGAGTTTCTCGCTTGTCCCAGGGCTCCAGCATTACAAAAGCCATCCCGCTGTTGTCGCCGCCGCCGCCCAGCTGGCTGAAACCCGCTACCGTCATCATCCGTTCAATACCCGGGATGGTGTGCGCCTTTTGATAGAACTCGCGCATCACCTCGCTTGTCCGCACCTGGGTGGCGTTTTCCGGTAGTTGAACATCAACAAAAATCACTCCCTGGTCTTCGCCGGGAAGAAAACTGCTCGGGTGGCGGGAAAACATCAACCACGCGGCCGAAGCCACAATAAGCAAGATGCCGATCGAAACCGGCTTGTGGCGAACCAGCCATGTGGCGCAGAAAACGTAGAGATTCCGCACTCTGTCCAGGCCCCAGTTGAACCATCCGAAAAAGGAGAATTTCTTTTTTCTGTGCGGCCGCAACAGGATGGAGCAGAGAGCGGGGCTTAGAGTAAGGGCATTCAGGGTGGAGATTGACACGGCGGTTGAGATCGTCACGGCGAATTGCTGGTAGATCCTGCCGATAATCCCCGTGATGAACCCAATCGGGATGAAAATCGCAAGCAGAACCAAAGTGGTGGCAATAACGGCGCTGGAGACCTGCTTCATTGCCTTCCAGGTTGCTTCCCTGGGAGGAAGATGCTCGGTCTCGATAATTCGCTGCACGTTTTCCACCACCACAATCGCATCGTCGACCACGACGCCGATGGCCAGCACCAGGGCGAAGAGCGTAAGGGTGTTGATGCTGTATCCCAGCACCAGCAGGACGGCGAATGTCCCGATCAACGACACCGGGATGGCGCAGGCCGGAATCAATGTGGCTCTCCAGTCCTGCAGAAATATGAAAACAACCAGGACGACCAAGCCGAAAGTCAGCAGCAGAGTAAAGACGATTTCTGAAAGCGCGGTGCGAATGAACATAGTGGGGTCATAGCCGGCCATGTAATTCAGGTCTTCCGGAAAATACTGGGAAAGCCTTTTCAGCTCCGCATTCACTCTTTCGATTGTTTCGAGCGCGTTGGCCTCTGGCAGCTGCGTCAGCCGGAATCCGATGGCCGGCTGGCCGTTGAAAGAAGCGCCGGCGGAATACCTCTCCGCCCCCAGTTCGATCCGGGCGACGTCCTTTAAGGCCAGGATTCCGCCGTCATCGTTTGTGCGAATGATGATGTTTTCAAATTCCTCGACTTCCTGCATGCGGCCCGTCGCCCGTACGCTGAATTGAAGCTGCTGGAAGTCGAATGTGGGTTCGGTCCCGATCGAGCCGGCCGCCGCCTGGATGTTTTGGCTGGCGATGGCGGAGGTAACCGTCTCCGCGCTGATGCCGTATGCGGCCAGCTTGGCCGGGTCCAGCCAGATCCGCATACTGTACTTGTCGGGCCCCATGATGCCGACATCGCTGATTCCTTCAACGCGGGCGACGACGTCCTTAACCTTGTCGTCCAGGTACGTTCCGATTTCAAGCTGGCTCAGCGTGCCGTTGGGGGAATAAAACGAATACATGCCCAGCATGTCTCCGGATCGGGACGAGACATTGACCGCCTGCTGCCTTACCTCGGCCGGCAGCTTGTTGTAAGCCCGCTGCACCCGATTCTGCACCTTGACCTGGGCAATATCGATGTCGACTCCGACATCAAAGGTAACGGACAAACTGTAGCTGCCGTCGCTCGAAGATGAAGACATGTAAATCATGCCTTCGACGCCGTTGACCACCTCTTCAATGGGTGCGGCTACGGCATCGGAGACCACCTGGGCGCTGGCTCCGGGATAGGCGGCGCTTACCCGAACCGTCGGGGGCGTAACATCCGGGTATTGGAGAATAGGAAGATTGAAAACGGCGATGGTGCCCGCCAGAAGAATAATGACGGATACCACCATGGCCAGGCGCGGACGCCGAATGAAATGCGCGGAAAACATCTATTGGGCTCCGATCATCGGCGGTGTTTCCGTGTTGCCGTCGGAGGGTTTCACGCGCCGGCCGGGATGCACTTTCTGAATGCCCTCTACAATGACCGTTTCCCCGGCCTCGACCCCCTCTTCAACAATCCAGTCCGTGCCGGAAGGGGATCCTTTTTTGATGAACCGCTTTTCCGCAACATTATCTTTCCCCACCACATAGACATAGCTGCCTTCTTTGTCTTCGGCCACCGCCGCCTGGGGGATCAAAGGAAGTATTTTCTCCCTTACGGATGACAGAACCACGGTCACATAGCCTCCCGGGATCAGCAGCCCCTTGGGATTGGAGTATCTCGAACGGAGAGAGATGGTCCCCGTGGAAGCGTCTATGCCGGTGTCGGCAAAATCCCAGCGTCCCTTTTCCCGGTAAAGGCTGCCGTTGGGCAGACGCAATGACGGCTGGAATATTTTCTGCGGCGACGAACCCGTTTCCTCCATCAGCTCGAGATATTCGACCTCGCTCATGGAGCATACCACCCGAATAGGATCGTACTGCACGATGGAGGCTATGGTGCCGGAATTCGGCCCTACGTAATCGCCGACCGAGTAGTTCTTCTTCGTCACCCTGCCGGACATGGGGGCGCGCACGGCCGCGTAGCCGAGATCAATTTCGCCCAGTCTCAGATTGGCCTTCGCTGAAACCAGCTGCGCGCGATAGTAATCGACATCTCTTTGGGCGGCTTCGATATCCTTTTCGGGAACGCTTTCGCGGCTGGCTGATTTCAAACGCGCGAGGAACTTTTCAGCCTCGACCAAGTTGGCTTCGATCTGCGAAATGCTTCCTCTGCGGGATTCAACCTCGGCCTGGTATCTGTCTTTTTCAATGGCGAACATCAAGTCTCCGGCCTTTACGTAAGAGCCTTCGGCGAAATGGATGGACTCCAGGTATCCCGATACCCTGGCGACCAGATCCACGGAATCGATGGGTTCCACGCGGCCGACATATTCGCGGGTGCGGGAAAAATCCTTTTCGCGGACTTTGTGAAGGCGCACAAGCGGTTCTTCCGCGGCCGCCGTATCCGGCCGCGTTTGCGCTCCCTGAGGCGCGGCTGCTTCTTTTCCGCTTTCGAGAAAAAACCAGATTGCGACGGCGACGGCAATGAGCAGAAAGGCATAATTCAAAAAACGCCTGATCCAGATCGCAGCCGACGATTGCTCTTCATTTTTCAATATACCGACTCCTTGCTGTATCCCGGCCTCTGCGGGTCCGCCCGCAAAAACACAAAAACAGAGCAATCAGTTTAGACATATTAAGCGCGGTTATTCAAGTGATCCTGTATCCCGACTGCGGCGGAGGGACCGGCCGCTTTTTTAATCCCGCGGAAATGCAATTCATCGCAAAAAAACTGAAGCATCTTATATAATTGTTTGTCGCCGCGAAATACCCCTATTTGGCCGATGGCCGGCCGAAAAGAGCCCGCGGGCGGCTGACGCCGGGAAAGCACGAAAACAAGAAGCATTCTCAGGGCTCGCGGCTTTGCTAATAAGAGCTTGAAGCTCACCGGATGCCAACGCCGGCGCTTCCTTGTTAAAAAATATCGGATGATGGGGCATGCCAGATGAATAGCTCCGGAAGCACCCTCCTGGTCGCCGTCGCCACCAACGACGGAAAAACCGTGTTCCCCAAAATGCTGGGCATGGCCAAATACTTTTATATTTACACCACAACGGACGGCGCACGGTTCGATCTTGTCGAAAAAAGGACCAATCCCTACGAGACAACGATGCAGCACTTAAAAACCCTGGATGTTTATGCTGTCATTAACGACTGCCCGGTCGTCATCGCCGCGGTGGTCGGCAAAAAGGGAATAGAAAGGCTCCGCGAAAGAGGGGTAAGGCTTTTTTTCGGCAAAGGGAATATAGAGGAAGCTTTAACCCGTATTACTCACGAGGATTAATCCGCATTAGACATGGACGACTTGACGCCCAAATTGGAAGAGGCCGCGGAATACATCAGGCATTCCTCGCGCACGGTCGCCTTTACGGGAGCCGGCGTATCCGTTGAGAGCGGCATCCCTCCCTTTCGGGGGAAAGACGGCCTCTGGAGCAAATTCGATCCTGTTTTTCTGGACATCCATTATTTCCATCGCTATCCGGAAAAATCGTGGGCGCTGATCAAGGAAATATTCTACGACTTTTTCGGGAAAGCCAGACCCAACGCGGCTCACTATGCTCTTGCGGAAATGGAGAAGAAAGGGCGCCTGCATTCGATCATCACCCAAAATATCGACAATCTCCACTATGAAGCCGGAAGCAGGCAGGTGTATGAATTTCACGGAAATTCCAGAAACCTGATTTGCCCAAGATGCTCGAGGATTTTCCCGGTCCGGAGCGTGGATCTGGGAAGCTTGCCCCCAAAATGCCCCGACTGCGGCTCCGTACTAAAGCCGGACTTCGTTTTTTTCGGGGAACCCATTCCGGAGCCCGCGAATACAAACTCCTTCGGGGAAGCCTCAAGGGCGGAGCTGTTTATTCTTATCGGCACAACGGGGGAGATCATGCCGGCCTCGCGCATTCCGTACGAGGCAAAGAACAACAATGTAAAAATAATCGAAATAAATATCGAACCTTCAACTTATACCCGCACAATTACGGATATTTATCTGAACGGCAAGGCCACTGAAATCATGTCCTTGCTCCTTGAAAAATCGGCTTGATTATTTCGCTCAGCTTTCCTCTTCCCGCGCATACTGCGGATCGAAGACCGGCCAGGGTTCATAGGCGAGCGACTCGGCGTGGCCCAGCGCTTTCCATAACTCTTCCGCGATATGAGGCGCCATCGGCGACAGCATGAGAACAAAACTCTCCATGCAGGCCGGATGCCGGAGATCCTGGGCCATGAAATAATCCGCGAATTCCATCAGGCTTCGAATTGCATCGTCAAAGCGGAGTTCTCCCATGGCTTTCGTAACAGAGCTTATTGTCCTGTGCAGCAGCCTGAGCTGCTCCTCGCCGGGGATCTCTTCCTTTGATGCAAGCCTGGGATTCGCCTTCGTTGGATCCGCCGATTCGTCCACAATCATGCGCCATGAACGATCGAGAAACCGGCTGATCTCTTCCAAGCCCTGCATGCTCCACGGTTTTGCACTTTCCAGCGGGCCCATATACATCTCATAAAGCCGCACGGCGTCGCTGCCGTATCTCTGGATCGGAACGTCCACGGAAATTGCGTTCCCGCGCGATTTGGACATCTTTTCTGTTTCTTCGCCGAGTTCCTCTCCGGTTCCGGCGTCGTGCGCCTTTCCTTCGCCGAACCTGATCTGACTGTAGGGCACGGTTTTGCCGCCGGACGTCCGGTAGGAGGCCGCAAGGATCGTCCCCGGATTGACGAGCCTTTGAAAAGGCTCGATAGTGGAAACGTATCCGCGGTCGAAAAGCACCTTGTGCCAGAACCGAGAATAAAGCAGGTGCAGCACGGCATGCTCCGCTCCGCCGACGTAGAGATCCACCGGCATCCAGTAACGCTCCTTCGCCGCATCCCACGGCTCGCGGTTATTCTCCGGATCGCAAAAACGAAGGTAATACCAGCAGGAACCGGCCCATTGCGGCATGGTGGTTGTCTCGCGCGCATATTCGCGGCCGCCGCGCTGCACCCTTGTCCAGCGGTCCGCTTTCTCCAGCGGATTCCCGAGCCGTCCAGCAGGCGCGCAGTCCTCAATATCCGGAAGCATTACCGGCAGTTCTTCTTCCGGAACGGCCTGGGTCAGACCGCTCGGCTTCCCGTTCGAGTCAAGCTCATGCAGTATCGGGATCGGCTCCCCCCAGTAGCGGTGCCGGCCGAAAAGCCAGTCGCGCAGCCTGTACCTGACGGCAGCTCGTCCGATGCCTTGCCCGGCGAGCCATTCCGTCATTTTTCTTTTCGCCTGCGGGCTGGGGAGGCCGTTCAAATTGACTTCTTCATTCTCGGACTCCATTGCGGTTCCTTCTTCCTCAAAGGCCTCCGCCAAGTCTCCGGCGCGTTCCGCATATTTTTCCAAAGCTATTACGCCGAGCCTCGCTTCGGGCAGGCTGGAAGCCAGCCATGCTTCGGGGGGAGCGACTACCGCCTTCACCGGAAGCTCAAAGCGCTGTGCGAACTGCAGATCCCGCTGGTCGTGCCCCGGTATCGCAAGAGTCGCTCCGGTGTTGCTTTCGGGCAGTACGTAATCGGCGATCCATACAGGGATCTTTTCTCCATTAATCGGATTGACTCCATACCTGCCTGTAAATACGCCCGTTATCTCATCGTCTCCGGCGGCCCGCTCTTCTTCGCCGTTTCCGGACACACGGCTCCGATACTCTTCAACCTGTTTTTTATGCTCCTCGGCCGTCAGGGCGTCGGCGAGGGGGTGTTCGGGAGAAAGCGCCAGGAAGGTGGCGCCGAACAGAGCGTCGGGACGCGGAGTGTATATTCTTACAACCTCCGGACCCTCGTTTTCGGGGAATCCCGATTTCCTTCTGGCGGAGATCCAGTCGCCGTAAGCGGACGGCGCTCCGACGAAGACGTCCACCTCCGCGCCCTCGCTGCGGCCAATCCAGTTCTTCTGCGTTTCCTTGACGCCGTCGGGCCATTGCACTTCATCGAGGTCTTCAACGAGCCGTTCCGCATAAGCCGTGATGCGGAGCATCCACCGGCGCATGACAATCCGCTTGACGGGATAATTGCCGTATTCCGAGCGCCCGTCTATAACCTCTTCGTCGGCCAGCGCGGTTCCCAGCGCGGCGCACCAGTTCGCCGGCCCCTCGGCGTAATATGCAAGGCGGGCCGAATCCCGATACCGGCGGACGGACTCTTCCCCTTGGATTTTTACGGCTTCCGGGATCGGGAGTTCGGCGATGGGGCGGCCCTTACCGATGCGCTTTTTCCCTTTATTGTCGACCCACTCATAATCCCGGTCGAACCACGTATCGAAGAGGACGAGGAAGATCCACTGCGTCCAGCGCACATACCGGGGATCGGTCGTAACAAGTTCCCTGTCCCAGTCGCAGCTGAACCCCAGCCTTTTGGCCTGGCGCCGCATATTATTTATGCTGCGGTCGACTGCAATCCCGGGCGCGGTTCCCGTTTCAACGGCATGTTGTTCGGCCGGCAGCCCGAAGGCATCGTAGCCCATCGGATGCAAAACGTTATAGCCCTTCATGCGCTGGAAGCGGCAGAACATGTCCGTAGCGATGTAGCCTTCGGAATGACCTACATGCAACCCTTCATCGGAGGCGTAAGGAAACATGTCAAGGACGTAAAGCTTGGGCTTGGCGCTCGTCTCGGAAACTTGAAAGGTTTTCTTCTGTTCCCAGTAGCGCTGCCATTCGGCTTCCACGGCATGAGGATCATAAACAGGCATCTGCGCATCCCCTCCAGTAAATAAAAGAGAATATCGAGGTTTGCCTTATATTCAAGCGAATAAGAAAGGTTTCCGGGGGCTGGAATGAACAGCCGGTTTTAATGGAGCTCGGTTTCATGAAGTTTTCGCGGAATCCGTCCGCCCTCTGTGAGATCGGCCCACCAAACGCTTTTTGGGCTATAATGAGCGCAGACTTTCATGACAAGGAGCGATCGTGACAACAAGTTCTGGCAAAGAAAACTGGCCGGAGATATATCGGCGGCGGCGGAATTGGATCCGCGAACAGGTCGGCGGCGGAATCATCCTGTGGCTTGGACACGTGCTTCAGCCGCGCAATTACGCGGGCAATACCTATCCCTTCCGGCAGAATTCCCATTTTCTTTATTACACGGGGCTGGCTCTGCCCGAATTGGCGATGCTGTCTTTCCCGGAATCGGATCACGATATCCTTTTTTACAAGCCTGAAAGCATCGACGACATCGTTTGGACAGGCTCGCGGAAGTCCGGGACGGAACTGGCGATTCAAGCCGGCATGGATCTCGCCGAGGATTTGGAGCATCTGGAGAAACATTTGGAAAAAGCGCGTCTCGAGGGGATGCCGATCCATTATCTTCCGCCGTATCAGTATTCCTCGTTGTACCGGACGGCGCAGCTGCTGAATATGGAACCCGGCGAAGCCGTCGCCAAGGTGTCGCAGCAACTGATGGAGCTGGTCGCAAAACAGAGAAGCGTAAAATCCGAAGCGGAAATAGCTGAAATGGAAGAGGCGCTGGACATCACCGACCGCATGCATCGAGCATGCATGGCTGCGGCGCGGCCCGGCAGGCGCGAGCGCGAACTGTCCGGCATCCTCCAGGGAATCGCCTTGGCGCGCGACTGCCAGCAGGCTTTCGCTCCTATCGTGACCGTACACGGCGAGATTCTTCACAATAATTCCTACGACGGTCTCCTGGAGGAGGACCAGCTTCTGCTTTGCGACGCGGGGGCGGAATCGCCCATGTACTACGCATCCGACATCACCCGAACCAGCCCGGTCAGCGGCCGTTTCACCACCGTTCAGGCGGAGGTCTATCAGATCGTGCTGCGCATGCAGCTTGGAACCATCGGCATGATCAAAGCCGGAATCTCCTACCGGGAAGTCCACATGGCGGCATGCAGGATTCTGGCCGAAGGGCTGCGTTCCATGGGGATGATGAATGGGAATCCGTCCGACGCGGTCGAAGCCGGCGCCCATGCGCTCTTTTTCCCCCACGGGATCGGCCATATGCTCGGTCTGGACGTCCACGACATGGAAGACTTGGGCGATATTGTTGGCTATACGCATAAGGAAAAGCGGAGCGGACAGTTCGGCCTGAATGCCTTGCGTCTCAGCCGCCCGCTGGAACCTGGATTCGTTCTGACCGTGGAGCCCGGGGTTTACTTCATTCCCGCTTTAATCGACCGCTGGGAACAGGAGAGGAAGCACAGCGAATTTATCAATTACGATAAAGTCGACGCCTTCCGCAGATTCGGCGGCATCCGAATCGAGGATGACGTCCTTGTCACTTCAACAGGATCCCGAGTCCTGGGTCCCCGGATTCCCAAGACTATCCCGGAAGTCGAAAAAGAGTGCGAAAAAGAGTTTAAAATCAGCGACTGAAGCGCCTCCGCGCAAACAACCGCCAAACGGCATGCTTTGCGTCAATTATTCCGGACTCCCACCGCGTCGCGCACCCTGCGAAGCAGAGGAATCGCCGTTTGCCGAGCCTGCTCGACCCCCCGCTTCAATACCGCGTCCACATATTCCGGCTCGCGTTCAAGTTCTTTGCGGCGCGTGCGCATCGCCTCAAACTTCTTCATATAAAGATCGAATATCGCCTGTTTCACCTCGCGGTAGCCCAATCCGCCGCTGCGAAAGCGATCGGCCCAATAAGCCTGGGCTTCGGAATCGCAAAACAATTTGAGAATGGCGTAGAGCGTGCTGCGCTCGGGATCCTTGGGCTCCGCAAGGGTGGCGGAATCGGTGACAATCGAAAAGATCTGCTGCCGCACCTCGCCCTCCGGGGCGAACAGCTCGATCGTATTGCCGTAGGATTTGGACATCTTTTTCCCGTCGCGCCCGGGGACGACGGCGACGCTTTCCGGAATGTACGCCTCGGGAAGCATGAACAAATCCCCGTAGGTGTTGTTGAAATAGCCGGCGATGTCCCGGGTCACCTCGATATGCTGGCGCTGATCCTGCCCCACCGGAACCCGATCGGCATTTACAATCAGAATGTCGGCTGCTTGCAGCACGGGATAGGCGAAAAGCCCGTGATCCGCCGAAATGCCCTGCTGAATCTTATCCTTGTACGCATGACAGCGTTCGAGCAAGCCCATGGGCGTCACCGTTGTCAGAATCCACTGAAGCTCGCATACTTCGGGCATATCGCTCTGCACATAGATGCTGCAGCGCTCGGGATCCAAGCCAAGAGCGAGATAATCGGCGGCGGTGCTGTGCGTAAGGCTCCGCAGCAGCTTAGGATCGCGCAGCGATGTGAGGGCATGGTAGTTCGCCAGAAAATAGTAGCACCGGTGCCCGTCTTCGATTAATTGAATGAATTGCTGCACCGCCCCAAAATAGTTGCCGAGATGGAGGTTCCCCGATGGTTGAATCCCGGAGACAATGATCCGCTTTCTAGAGGTGTCGGCCATGGTTTGTCTTTCAGCCATCCATTAATCAAAAATCAAATTAAAGTCCGCAAATATACAATCCCTGTTAAGGCTTTACAATCTGCAGTCGAAAATACTGGCATCCCAAGGATCGATTTTCAATGAAGATTTGACTGAAACCCGCCTGCGCAGCCGGATTTTTACCGGCTATTTTATGGAACCGCACGACGCTTTTTGCGTTTATATTCTCATAAAAACAGGAAGGGGCCGGGCTTTAGCCCGGATAAATCATGGGGATTCGCGGCGAGGGAACCTAGGAGCATAACCGACGATCAGGAGTCGCCCAGCCCTTCCGTTGACTAAAAAAAGAAAAAAAATTATAATTTGTCCACGTTAAGGCCTTTTGGGAGGGGCATCATGCACTGCTTTAAGACTCTATTAATCCTGGTATCGCTTGGGTTTAGCCTGAACGCTTTAACCTCGTTCGGCGCGGCCGCGGAGCGCGGCGGGGATCAAGCGCAATACTATAAAAAATGGATTGAAGAGGACGTCGCGTACATCATTACCGACGAAGAAAAGGATGCTTTCAAATCCCTGAACAACGACGAGGAACGCGAAATTTTCATAGAGGACTTCTGGCGGCGCAGAAATCCCGATCCCCGGTCTTCCTATAATTCCTTCAGAGAAGAACACTACCGGCGCATTGCATATGCAAACCAGCACTACCACTCCGGCATACCCGGATGGAAGACCGACCGCGGGCGGATATACATCATGTACGGCCAGCCGGATCAACTGGAAACTCATCCAACCGGCGGCACTTACGACCGGCCCACTTATGAAGGCGGCGGCACGACCACGGTATACGCTTTTGAAAAATGGTGGTACCGACATATAGACGGGCTGGGCGACGACATTGAGATCGAATTCGTGGACAGATCCATGAGCAACGAATACCGGATGGCAATGAGTCCGGATGAGAAAGACGCGCTGCTTAATGTTCCCAACGCGGGACTGACGCTTGCGGAGCAATACGGCTTGGTGAGCAAAGCCGACCGGGGCATTTGGAATCCGAATGCTATGAACACTCCCGGCAGTATTCAGCATTCGTTTTTGCGGGCTAAGGACTCGCCGTTTTCCCGCATGGAACAATACTTCGGCCTCCAGAGGGCTCCCGAAATCAAGTTCGAAGATCTCAAGAGCGTGGTTACAACCAAGATCACCTATAATACTTTGCCCTTCGATCTTCGCACGGACTATATGAAGCTATCCGCGAATCAGGTTCTCGTGCCCATCACCATCGAACTCAACAACGAGAATCTTGAGTTTAAAAAGGAGCTGGGCTTCAACCGCGCAGCGGTTAATGTGTACGGCATCATTACGAGCCTCACCAACCGGATTGCGGCCGAGTGGGAGGCTGAGATCGCGGCCGATTTTTCGGACGAGTCCTTCGAAATGGGGAAGAACCGGCGCTCGGAATATCAGCACATCGTTGCCTTGCCGCCCGGACAACGATACAAGCTCGATCTGGTTCTGAAGGACATAAACAGCGAAGAGATGGGATCTCTGAGCATCCCCCTTATTATACCGAGGTACGAGGATGACGGTTCGTTGCAGTCCAGCACCATTATCTTGGCTAATTCGATATCCAGCGCCCCCAAGGATATCAATCGATTGCAGCAGTTCATCATAGGGGACATGAAGGTTGTTCCCAACGTCACGGCCGAATATAGACAGGGCGACAACCTCATTCCGTACATGCAGATCTACAACATGCAGATCGACCAGGCCAGCCAGGAACCTTCGCTGGACATTGCGTTCGTAATCAAGCGGGACGGCAAGGTGGTGAGAGAAATTCAAACCGCGCCGCAAAACTCCGAAAAATTCTTTTACGGAAGGCGCGTGATTTTGCTGGGGAAGATCCCGCTCACGGATTTTTCGCCGGGAGACTATTCGCTGGAAATAAGGGTTCTGGATAGCATTTCCAAAAACACGATAACAACGTCGACCGACTTCAAAATCAAAGAGCGGTCTTCCGAGATCCTATCGATGAATCCTTAACAATGCGCGGGTTTTGCGAGGCCGTTTTCTGCGTTGGCGCTGACGCGGCCGAAATCTGATCGTGCGAAGGCTATATCGGTCCGGCTCCGCGAACAAAACCGGCGATTCCGGGCGGCGGCTCGTGATAGAATCGCTCTCCATGCAACCCGTTTCAGCAACGCTGATCACATTCAACGAAGAGCTTAATATCGCCGCGGCTCTCGAGTCGCTGTCCTGGGCGGATGAAATTATAGTGGTCGACAGCGGAAGCAGGGACGCCACTTTGGATATCTGCCGCCGGTTCACCGACAACATCTTCCGCCGGGACTGGACGGGCTATGTTGACCAGAAAAATTTCGCCGTGGAACAGGCGCGCAATGATTGGATTTTTTCGCTTGATGCGGATGAAAGATCCAGTCCGGAGCTCCGCGCGGAAATCAAGGAGCTGGCATTCGATGGGTTCTCCTCTCCGGGATATAGGATTCCGCGCGTGGCCTTTTTTATGGGCCGATGGATACGGCACGGAGACTGGTATCCGGACTACCAGCTGCGCCTGTTCGACCGGAAGCGCGGGAGATGGTCCGGAGGGAGCGTTCACGAATCGGTAAAACTGAGCGGCAAGCCGGGCCGTCTCAAGGGGGAAATTTATCATTTTACCTATCGAAGCCTATCCGATTATTTGAGACGCCTTGAGATCTACTCCAGCCTTGCCGCTTCCGACCATCAGCAGAACGGAAAATCCGCAACGCCCCTCAAGCTCCTGGGCAATCCGCTGGCCGCTTTTATCAAAGGGTATCTGTTGAAACGCGGATTTCTCGACGGCGTGCCGGGACTGACGGTAGCCGTGATGGGCGCTGTTTCGGTCTTTTTCAAATACGCCAAACTTCACGAGCTCAAGCGCTGCGGGTGACAGGCGTCCCGTCGTTCTAACCCGGACTATTCATGAAGCTTCTGCCGCATTTGCGGATCCGCGCATGTCCACGGCATTGCGCCGTGAATCCGGACGAATAATCCGGATTTGAATCAGCGTTCTTATGCTATAGTACGCCATTGTTTCAAGAGCATGGAATCCATGGGGGGACGTTTATGAAAGGCATCGTGCTGGCGGGCGGCTTGGGGACAAGACTGCATCCCCTGACGAAGGTGACCAACAAGCACCTGCTGCCCATTTATAACAAGCCGATGATTTATTACCCCATTGAAAAAATGGTGGAGGCGGGCATCCGCGACATTTTGATCGTCACGGGGGGGAAAAACGCCGGCGACTTTCTCCGCCTGCTCGGCAACGGAAAGCAGTTCGGACTCCGCCATATCAACTATACATACCAGGAAGGCGAGGGCGGGATTGCGGCGGCTTTGTCCCTTGCGGAATTCTTCGCAGACCAGCAGCCAATCTGCGTCATACTGGGAGACAACATCATCGAGCGCTCCATCGCGCCCTACGTTGAAAATTTTAATGAACAGGAAAGCGGCGCGCGGCTGCTGCTGAAAGAAGTTCCCGATCCCCAAAGGTTCGGAGTCCCCGAAATACGGGGGGATCGGATCGTGCGCATCCACGAAAAGCCTGCAAAGCCGGCGTCCAAATACGCCGTCACGGGGATTTACATGTACGACCAGGGGGTCTTTGACATCATCAAAACCCTGAAACCGTCAAGGCGCGGGGAGCTCGAGATCACCGACGTCAACAACGCTTACATAGCGCAGGGCAAAATGCATTACGACATCCTGGACGGATGGTGGACGGACGCGGGAACATTCGAATCCCTTCTAAACGCATCCAACCTCGTTTTCCGAAAAGAAATCGAGCAACAGGAAAAAACCGGAGCGTCGATGCTGCGCGAGACTTCCGGTTAGAACGAGCTTCGCATACAGCGGGAAAAAACTCGATGCAGAAACTGCTCATTACGGGGGGCGCCGGTTTCATCGGGGCCAACTTCGTCCGGTATATCCTGGAACGCTATCCGGACTATCGCATTTGGAATCTGGACAAACTGACCTATGCCGGCAACCTGGAAAACCTGGCCGGCCTCGAACACGAATCGCGCCACAATTTCGTTCATGGGGACATCGCGGATGAAAAGGTTGTGGAGGAGATCCTCAAAAAGGGGGTGGACGCCGTCGTCCACTTCGCCGCAGAATCTCACGTAGACCGCAGCATCCTCCAATCTTCGGAATTTATCCGCACAAACGTCGTCGGAACCCTCGGCTTAATGGAATCCTGCCGCAAGAACCGGGTTGCCCGGTTTATTCAGATTTCCACAGACGAGGTTTATGGCAGCCTGGGCCCCTCCGGCGCATTCACCGAACTCAGCCCGATCGCCCCCAACAGCCCTTATGCCGCAAGCAAAGCGTCCGCGGACCTGTTGGTCCGCAGCTATTGCCGCACCCACGGCTTCCCCGGAATCGTCACGCGCTGCTCCAACAATTACGGCCCCTATCAATTCCCGGAAAAACTGATTCCCCTGCTCATCAGCAACGCGCTCGAAAACCTCCCGCTGCCCCTATACGGAGACGGGATGAACATACGGGACTGGATTTATGTCCGCGACCATTGCGCGGCTGTGGACGCGGTGCTCCATCACGGGAAAAACGGCGAAGTATACAACGTGGGGGCGCGGCAGGAGGTTCCGAATCTGGATATTGCGCGCCGGATCCTCAAAGCGTTGGGCAAAGAGGAATCCCTTATTACTTTCGTGGAAGACCGTCCGGGGCATGATCGCCGATACGCGATAGACAGCTCCAAACTGGAAACCCAGCTCGGCTGGCGCCCCCGTATTGAGTTCGATTCCGGCCTGCGGGAAACAATCGAGTGGTATCTGCGCAATTCCGCCTGGGTTGCCAATGTTCGCAACGGTTCTTACCTCACCTATTACGACCGGATGTATCGCAGGCGAGGAAAGACTCTCTCCGAACGCTGATTAAAAACGCTCGAACCGCCGAGAGTTTTAGGCGACGCATTTAACCGGGTTTATTCATGAGGATTCGCAGCGAGGCAGCAGCAAACGGATGAAAGTTCTTATTGTCGGATGCCGCGGGATGCTGGGAACGGACCTGATGGCTGTTTTCGGTCCCGTGCACGAGACTGTCGGATTGGACCTTCCGGAATTGGATATTGCGCAGCCGGAGCAATGCTTCGCGGCGATCGAAAAGCACCGGCCGGATGTGGTCGTAAACGCCGCGGCGTTCACGGCCGTGGACGATTGCGAGACCCGCCGAGAGGAAGCGTTCCTGATAAACGGCTACGGCGCAGGGAATTTGTCCCGGGCCGCGGCCGCAGCCGGATCGCTGTTTGTTCATTACAGCACCGATTACGTTTTCGACGGGTCCAAAAAAACGGCCTATGTGGAGCAAGATCTTCCAAATCCTCAGAGCGTTTACGGCAAATCCAAGCTTTTGGGAGAGACTCTCGTCCGTCAAAACAACCCCAATCACATGATCCTTCGCGTCTCCTGGCTTTTCGGGCCCAACGGACCCAACTTTATCCGCACTATTGTCGGCGCCGCAAGACAAGGAAAAAGTCTGAGAGTCGTCCACGATCAACGCGGCAGTCCCACCTATACAAAGGACGTTGCGGAGCAGACGCTGAGAATGATCACCGCCGGCTGCCGGGGCACCTATCATGTCACAAACACCGGCGTATGCAGCTGGTTTGAACTGGCTGCCAAAGCTTTGGACTGGGCGGGAATCAGAGGCGTGCCGGTCGCGCCGGTACCCACTTCCGAATTCCCCAGGCCGGCGCCCCGCCCCGCCAATTCCGCCCTTGCCGACACGCGCCTTAAACAGGACGGCGTCCCCTGGATGCGGTCCTGGGAAGCCGCCGCCCGCGAGTATGTGGAACGCTATCTTCAGCGAAAATCCGGCGGATCCTCCGGGCCCCTTTTATAATTCTCTTCCCGGAATAAAAATCATCTATAAAAAGCCGCGCCATTTGACAGGAGCGATTAAACAATCGCAATCACCTAATTTATATTTTCCTAATAATTTAGCGATATTCGCAGAGTTCAATGCAATTTTCCTTTAATTCCAAGACACTATGTTCTAAGATACTTGCAAAAAGTATCTAAAAAATGTGGTTATTTTATTTTCCCGTAGCTAAAGGGCACGATAAATGCGGCTCAAGCTTAAAAAGCGCATCGCCTGCTTGGCGGCTTGCCAATGCTTTCATTGGCTATTATTGACAAAACAGCTCTGCCATTAATAGGACATGGAATGTACGCGTTCAACAAATTTTCCCCCGCGGCGATAGCCGAAGGGGAATAAAGCAAAAGGAGAAAAATTGCGATGGCTGATATTATGATCAAGATGAAAAAGGCAACCCGGCCACTGTTGGCCGCCTTAATTTTGGTGTTGGCCTTCGGAATCGCCGCCTTTCCTCAAGAGCATCGGTTCAGCAGCGATGCCTGGTCTTTCGGGGTCCTGGGGGACACGCAGTGGACCTTGGGAATTCCTGGTGTTCCAGGGAATCCCGATTTATTCGTAGATGATCCGGAAGGGACAAACCCGAATTTTGTCAGTTTGTCCGTGGCGCGACAGATCAACCAGAAGTTTATCGAACACGGCGTCAAGTTTGTCATTCAGATGGGTGATATGACAAACTGGGCGGGAGATCCTGCGTTCGCCTCTTGGGAGCAGGAAGCCCAGACATTGTACAATGCCGGAATCGGTTTCTTCCCCATGCGCGGCAACCACGAGACCTATGGTTCCTTTTTTGAAGCGTGGGGCTTTATAGATCTCGATCCCGAGGACGCCTACATGATTCCGCAAATGCTATCCCACTTTCCGCAAACACGCGGGCTTAGCAACACGTTTGGAGCAACGAATTTCAGCAGCCCTACTGATGTAGCCCCGGAACTGGACGGCATAAGCTACTCCTTCGACTACGGCCCGGCGGGCGGCAACGCGCGTTTCCTAATTGTCGATCCCTGGGCGACGGCAAATGCGTTCGAAGAAATCAACCATGTTTATTACGGCTATCCGATCGGCGAACAGCAGGAATGGATTGACAGCCGGCTGGATAAAACCACGAGGGGAACGGAGCATGCCTTTGTTTTGTCCCACCAGCCGTTGATGGGCCAGAATCATGTCGATACGCCTTTTGGAGGATTGCCCGGCGACAAACTGGACGACCAGCAGGCTTTTTATGACAGCCTGCACGCGAACGATGTCAAGTGGTACATCGGCGCTCACGACCATATGCATCATCGATCGGTCCTGACAAGCCCGGACGGCGCCTCCAAGGTCAGCGCTGTCATCACTCAACCCGCCAGCTCAAAGTTTTACACTCCGCTTGATTTGGAAGACGAAGATTGGCAGGGACAGAAGGATCGCGAATTGTCGCTTTCGCAGGAACTGTATAACATCGGCTACTACATTTACACCATCGATGGACCGCGGGTAACGGTGGATTACTACGCCGACGAAGACGACAATTACCTATCCGACAAAAAATATCCGAATTCAGGGAATCCCGCTTTTGAATCCAAGATCACTCCTGCGTTAAACTTTGTGAAAAAGGAAACCTGGGGATACAGCCTCAACGGCAAAGAATTTTTGGTGATGCAGGATGCCTTGTATGCAGGCATTACGGATTCGTACAACGGCACCACCATGGAGATTCTCAGCGGCCTCAATAACAGCTCCGACAGAGACGCCAACAGCCGCAGCTTCGCCAAGGCGGTCAATACCGGATGGAGCGCAGGTCTTCATCTTGGGCTGCTCAGCGATATCCTCAGCCTTTGGGGAATGGAGGAAATAGGAAGCGGCGGCATGACCGATACTTATACCCTTTCTATGACTTATCAGGGCGATTTGCCAAGAGGAGTCGCCAAACATTCCGGTATTGCGACCCGGGATTCGTCAGGCAGATGGGTGAACGCCGTGGACATGAATTTCGGCGGCGCCAAGAGATTGGTACTGGGTCCCTGGAAAACCGGCTATCCACTGGGAACCTACGGCATCGATCTAGATACAAATACCGCCTGGGCGGTAATTAATTACAACGCAGACTTTGCCGTCGCCGGCTATATCATCAAATAGTCGAAGCCGACGCGCTGGCGGATTAAAATAATAACGAGGGCCGGTGATTAAATCTACCGGCCCTCATCTTTTAGAACAAGACCTCGAGATTGCCTGGGGGCTTGACCTGAAGCATTTGCAAAGGGTCCGGGCTAATCATAGACTGTCATAGAGCCGCTTTTGCGCCGTTATTTGGTTGCTTTATTTCTGCGGCACAACCTCCCCGCAAAATCTATTATTTAATCGCGGCGGGTTTTTTCTTTGCATAATGCAAAGAATTCCCTGATAAAGAATCCCGAGCGCGTTTCCATCAGGTCCCGCAGCGGTGCGATGCGGGCTCGCGGGATTTTTTGCGCCTCTCCCAACAGCGGAGTTATGAGGAGGGATGCAGATTTTTATGGGATTCCGAATTCAAAGACAGATCGGATGATATGAAAGAGGCAAAGCAGCTCCGAAAAGCGTTTTGGGCGTTTGTCCTTTTTTCGGCGGCCGCAGTCCATTTTGGCACCGCCGCCGCCCGCATTGGCAATTTCAATTCCATGGATTTCTCGTCCTATTATGCGGCGGCTTCGTCTGTTCTTCTGGATATATCTCCGTACCCCTTCTCGCCCGAATTGCTCGCTTCTTTGTCCGAAACCCGAGATTTGCCCGCACAAGTTCCGCGCTTTAACAGCGCGCCTTTGTGGGCTTGGCTTTTGCAGCCCTTGACGGTTCTGCCGTTTCCGTATGCCGCTGTTTTGTGGTTGTTTATCCTGGCTTTAACAGCCATTTGTTGCCATGTCCTGCTCGTAAAGATCGCGGGCTACAGAGATTGGAAAATCATTGCGGCCGCTTTGCCCGTAACCATCACCTTCGGCCCGATGTTTTTAAACCTCACCTTAGGCCAGAATGCGGTGGTTATTTTGCTTTGCGCGTTGATTATGGGAGAAGCTCTGAGAAACCCGTCATCCCACTCGGAGGCTTTGTGGATTCCTTTGTGGATCGCGTCTGTGGCGGCGAAAATCTTTCCCGTTCTTTGGCTCGGCTGCCCGCCCTTTTTGAAACGCCCGCGCGCTCTTGTTATCGCGCCCGTGATCTGTTTTGCGGCTTTCCTGGCAATTGCATGGCTGAAGCCGGAGGTCAATGATTCCTATTGGCGCCGCTATCTGATTGACCGGGCGCAGCATTACGGCCGCAGGGGAGCGGGAATCGACGATCAAGCGCTGGGATCCTATTTAGGCCGGATCGCCAAATCCCGGAGCTTTGAGTTTTCGGGACTCGATGTCCATGAGAAGCATAGAATCGTATGGAATCCGCCCTGGAGCTTTTCCGACAAATCCGTCCGCCTGGCGTCTGCCGCCGCCGTAATTTTGCTGGGAATTTGGTTATTATATTCATGGATCCGATCTCGGAACCGGAATCCGGAAGCAGAGTTGTATTCGCTGATCTTGTTTACGCTCCTGTTGTTCCCTAATATGCAGCGGTACAACCACCTTCTGGCCCTGCCCGCGATGGCATGGTTATGGGGGCGCGGCGGCCGGGAGCTCGCGATCGCCGCATATGCGCTGTTCGCTCTCTCGCGGCTGAATCATGTGTGGGCGATCTATTTGCCTTCGTCATTATCGGTGCCGGCGTCCGGATTCGGATTATTCGCGGTTTTGACGCTCTTTATAGGAATCACTTCCGGATTTTTAACCCGGATTCCTCATGAGGATTCGTAGCAAGGCGGCTTAGTACAATGTCTTCCAAAATACAAATTTATGGCACCGCATTGATGGAGTCGAGCTGGCTCGCGGCCGCGGTTGCCGTACCCTTGTTTTTCAATATCTCCTCCGCCCGAATGTTCGAACCCGACAAAATGTTTGTGCTGCAATTTCTCGCCGTTATTTGCGGCGCGGCTTGGCTGCTGAAACTGGTTCACCAACGGCTATCGGCGCCCGATCAAGCCGATAAGACCGCGCCGGGGCAAAATTTTCTCAGGCGCGCCCTTGTTATCCCCGTGCTCGCCCTCGCCGCCGCCTATACGTTGAGCTCGATCTTTTCCATCATGCCGGCTGAGAGCTGGTTGGGATCCTATAGGCGCGGGCAGGGAACGGTTGCTTTCTACAGCTACGTCATTTTGTTTTTGGCGGTCGCGGCTGAATTGAGGACTCCGGCTCAACTGAAAAGGCTTCAGTATGCTTTCATCCTGGCAAGCATTCCGGTATCCGCATACCCCATAATGCAATTTTTCGGGTGGGATCCCATCCCCTGGACGGAGGTGCATTATGAACGCTCATCCGGAAGCATGGGGAATCCGATTTTCATGGGGGCCTACCTGATAATGGCGGCTCCGCTGACCTTCAGCCGGCTCTTCGACGGCCTTCGGACGCTGCGCGCGGGCGGCGACAAGCGGGCCGGGCGCGCGCTTGCTTCTCTTTGCAGCATCGCCTTGGCGATGCAGTTATTTGCGCTTTTATGCACTCAAAGCCGCGGACCTTTAATGGGCCTCTTGATAGCCGGATACCTATGTATTTTCGTTTTTTTGGTTTGGAAACGAAAGTCCGGAAAAGATGGCTGGTATTTTCCGGCGGCGGCCGCCGGATTGGGCTTTATCGCGCCGGCGCTGCTGGTCCTGACGGCCCGCACGGCAGCGAAATTTCCGGCGGGCGTTTGGCTTGCGTTCCTGGGGGCAGCCGCATTGTTTATCGCTGCTGTTTACGTTGTTCTCTGGCGCACCTCATGGGGCGGAAAATGGCTTTGGCTGGCTTGGTTCGTCCAGACCTTGGTTGTTCTAATCGGAATTGCTGCGGGCCCCTCGCGCTTCATCGGCGCAGCAGGCGATTTCCCTGTGGGCGGCCGGTTGACGCAGCTTTCGGGGGGTAGCATCGACGCCCGGCGGTTTCTCTGGCAGACCGGTTATAACGCCATGCACTCCGGCGCGCCCGCCGCCCTTCCGACGGGCTCGCGGGATGCTTTTTATTTCCTGCGGCCCGCTGTGGGGTACGGCCCGGAATGCATCTGGTTTCCCGTAAATCTCCATGCGCTCCCCGGGCTGGTTGGCATTCATTCCGGCAACGCGGACCGGATGCACAACGAAGTATTCGACAACCTGATTTCCGCGGGATTCGCCGGCGCCGCTTTATACCTTTTTGTTATCGGTGCCGCCGTTTTCCATTCACTCCGATATCTCGGCCTTTTAAGCGGACTGCGCCGGAAGCGCCTTTTTTGGGCCCTTCTCGTTTCCGGAGCCGGAGCCGGCATACTCCTGCCTTGGCTGGCCGGATTGCCTTATATATCCGGCATCGGCGTTCAAGGGGGCCTGCTTTTGGGGGTGTTTGCTTATGTCGCCTGGAGCGGATATGCCCGTTCCCAATCGGATCCTGCCGGCGATAATTCCAAGCAAGTTCTGGCGATTTGCATATTCGGAGCGCTGACGGCCCATTTCGCGGAGACCGCCGTCGGCATTGCCGTCGCCCCTAGCCGCACATACTTCTTCCTGCTGCTCGGCGTTTTATCCGCCTTGGCCTCACATGACATCAAGGAAGAGGAAAAAAAACCGGTAAGATCCCGCGCAGCCAAACCTTTGCCTTGGTCTCGAAGCGCGCTTTTCCCTTTTGCAGCGATAGCGTCCCTTGCTGCGCTCGTGGAGGCCTGGTGCTTTATCGTCAATACCACTGCCGAGCGCAGCGCGACGGCATTGTTTTTTACAAACTGGTTCGTTAAATCCGGCGGAGAAAGGTCCGGATTTCCATTGCCCGGCAATCTGATGCTTTTGCTGCTGACGATCGCCGCCGGCCTCGCTTTGATCTATGCGGAAAAACCGCCTTTGCGGCCGCCTAAAAACTTTTTCGCCAAGGCCGCAAAGATTTCCGTAGCCATACCGGCTCTCGTGTGGCTCGCTATGGGTTTTCTAGCTGCAGTCTTTTGGGCTGCCAAAGATTCTTCCATAACGTCGCCGATTGACATGTCCATCCATGCGGAAGCGCGGATGACGCTTTTCCTGCTGGGATTGCTGCTGTTTTTGGCTGCGGCCGCTTGGACCCTGGCGATAGCCGATTCCCAAAAACCTTTCGCGGCCTCATCGGACCGAAAAGCTCGCTCGTGGCCCGCGTTATTAATTGCGGCCGGCGCTTTTTGCGCTGTTTTCTATTTCACGCTGCGGCCTGCATGGGCTGATATCGCCTGCCACATTGCGCGCGCTTACGAGAGGGGGAAAAATTTCCCGGCCGCCGCGCAGGTTTATGGCCGCGCGGCGCAGCTGGCGCCCCGCGCGGTCCCGTATTTCATTTCCATGGGCCTCGCCCAATACCGCTCGGCCGATGCGGCCGCAGTCCGTCTGCAAGAGGCGCTGCGCTCGCTCGAGCGCGCCGTAGATCTGAGCCCGCTTGATTTCTCAGCCCACAACACGCTCGGATCCTTTTACATGCAAACAGGCGAACGGGAGCAAAATCCTGCAGTTAAAAACGCTCAGATTCAAAAAGCCATGGTATCTTTCCAACAGGCTGCCCGGCTGGCGCCCAATAATCCGCAAGCCCATAACAATTTGGGCCGATGCCATTTTCTTCTCGGCGATTATGAAAAAGCCGGGGAACTGTATGAAAAATCGCTGAAAATGTATCCAAATTACGGGCCCACTTACGTCTATATGGGTGAGATGCAATACCGGTTGAACGATTTGAAAGGCGCTCTTAAAAGCTATTCGCAGGCGGCGGGCCTCGACCGGAGCAACATTGAAGCCAGAAAAACTGTGGGATTGCTGCTGTCTCTTCTCGGCCGCCCGGAAGAGGCGATAAAGGAAAATTTGAAAACGCTCCAAAGGGCGCCCGAAGATTTCTTGCTGCTCAGCAGGCTTTCGTCCCTTTATTTCAGCATAGGGGATTACAGCGCCGGCTTGGCGTATGCCCGCCGCGCCCATGATGCGGCGCCCGCGGATAAGCCCGATTTCGATGCTTTCCTGCGCTCCTTGCGGGATCGCCCCCGATAGACCGGGAATAATTCTTGCTAAACTATTGGTTTTTAAAGAGCTGGGCTACTTGCAGTGCGCCATTGCAATGTCAACGACGCCGTCCATATTGAAGTCGCCCACAACGAAATAAAGGGACGGATCGAGGATCATGTTGCCGAGATTGGCGACAGCGCCGTCCTTGCCATTCAACATGACGACTGAAATATTGTCATCGATGTATTGAATATTTACCAGATCCTCCGCCCCGTCTCCGTTGAGGTCGACCCTTGACTGCAGATAAGGGAGTGATTCCAGGGCAAAGACATCGGAAGGAGCGAAAAGGCCTTTCCCCTGATTTGCGTATACCTGGAAGGTAAATTTTTGATAATCCGACAGCAGAAGATCCTGGAGGCCGTCTCCGTTGAAATCGCAAGGCAACATGGAAGAGAAATCCGCATAAACGCGGGAAGTTGGAAGGAATATAAATTTTTTCAATCCCTTGCCGTCTACCACAATGGTGTTATCGACCCGGTTGGCTACGGCTATGTCCGATGAACCGTCGCCGCTGAAATCCGCGATCGCCGCAGCCGCCGGTCCCAAGCCGCTGAAGATTTCTCCGGATATCCTGTATTGCCCCTGCCCCTCTCCAAGATAAACGATTGCTTTGTTTTCCTTCTTCCCGGTCACCACCATATCGGGCAGGTCGTCGTTATTCAGCCTGCCAAAAGCGGCCGATTCCTGATTGTCGAGACTTCGCAGAATCACATCCATGTTCAGGGCCTGCTTGCCGATCCCCGCCAAATCGATAGAGACCGTGCCGCTCATCGCTTGACCGAGCGCATCGGACGAGGCTATTCCTACTGCGGTTGCAAGGGGCCGGCTGTCGAAGCGGCCGATGAACAGAAGCTTGCCGTATGCGGGCGCACCCCCGGAACCCGCTTCGTTTTTGGGGCCCGCTTGCTCTTTCACGGGATCGGATTCCGCGTTTTCGCTGCTTTCTTCAGACTCGGCCTCGCTTGAAAGCTCCCCGCCCTCTCTTAAAACCTCTTTTAGTGCTTTATCGAAAGGATTTTCGTCGGAGGCATTCGATTCGGAAGGAACTTGGCCGTTTTGCCCCTGCAGGTCGCTCAAAAGATCCGCCACCCCGATAGCCACCAGGTTGCTTATAACAACGCGCTCGTCGATATTCCATTGCCGCAATCTTGGACGCAGATCATGGGGCAGAAACCTTCCGCCTGAAGCCCAGGCATACTTGTTCTGCGCCGTGCCGGATTCGTTTTGCAGATCGGGGCTATCCATAACCCACCATTGAGATTCCGACCAGCCGCTCCAGGAAAAATCGGACTGGGATGCTGTGTTTACATAAGGCGGGGCTTTCTTAGCCGGAGAGAAAGCGGCATTGAGGGAATGGATGGATCGTGCAATCGGGAGATAAATGGGGTTGGCTGGAACAAGACTTCGGCTCATGTCCCCCGCAGTTGCTCTTTCTTCTTCCGCAAACATCCCCTGGCTTCGAGAAGAGAACATACCCAGAGGGATCAAAAGAAATAAAGCAAAGCCGATCCAGAGAGAGGAGTGGTTAATCCCGGCTTTGGATATTTGCCTTCGCTTTTTATCCATCTTTCTCGCGAGCTTGCGCTTAAAATTCTCCGATTGATTCAATAAAGCATCCCTCGCCGGAGCCGATTTGGAAATCCAAATACATCAAATTATTCGCAACTCGTTGAAAATGTAAAGAAAATTCTTTTCAAGACTCCAGAATTACGATACATTAACCGCGCTTCTATTTTTATCGGCATATGAGCGAATTCCTTTCGCTGCAATCGGGAGCCGGATGCCGGCCCGAATCGCAGGGTGGCAATAGGAAGCAAGGCCCTTCGATTTTTTGTGACCTTGCTGCGGCAAATGGATCATTACATTTACGCGCAGGAGTTTGGACTCGCTGCCGCAAAGAATAGAGGAAATTTTCGGGAGTTATCCCGAAACGAGAATCTCGACAGTCAAAAAAGGATCCGCTGTCCAGATTTTTATTCGAGGAATGTGAAGCTTTTCTTTAAGTTTTTCGTTCCAAGAATCCGATTAAACTAATTTTCACGAGTGCAGAACACAACAATTTGTATCCTATAGGAGAATTACATCGATGAAATTAGCGAAAATACTGATTCTGGCGCTCGGGCTGATGACGCTAGCCGCGGCTTCCAGTTTCGCCAACGTCAACTTTATCAGCAGCGCGGGCCACAGAATTATAGCTGTCAATTCGCAGACAGGAGAAACATCAACAATCACGCTCTCGGCGACAGGCCCTCTGCCGAATGGGGAAATTCCCGCCCAGGAAAGCATTTTCCTGACTTACGACCTTCCAATATCCGCCCTTGATGATATTGTGGTCACTGTAAAAGGTGATGCCAGTGCCGCGGGTACGATAACCGGTTATGGAGCGCCGGTTAATATCGGAGGGGTGGCAAATTTTCAAGTCGGTTTAACTCCATTTGATAAAAACACAATACAAATCCGTTTCCTTAGCGCTGTTACCTTCGTTCCCGGTGACACTATTTCGATCGCGGGAGTGAGAGTCGACGCTTCCTCTCTCGGGATGGTCGCGAGAGCAGTGGTAGAAGTGGATTTTTCAAACGCGACTGGTGAAGCCGTGGTGACCAACGGCCAGGATCTGGAAGTTGCGGAGCTGGCCGAACCTTTGGCTATTTCATCCCCTGCCTCGCCTTCGATTCAGTTCCTGGCTAATGGCGATCCTCTGAACGACGTGGCTACGGTGACAATCAGCGAACTTTTCACCAACGCCTTTGAGACTAAGGCTTATCCTTTAAGAACCAGGATTCTCCTTACGGTTACCAGCATTCCTGCTGGATGTGCATTTGTCGGCATAGATGCAGTGTACAGTCCCACCGTGCTAACGGCTATGGGAGGCCCCGGCCCTGTTCCTAACAGCGCATATGTCGAAATCGATCTTCAGAATGAAAGTCTACTGGAATTCGTCGACGTCGGCCTGAAGTTTGCTCTGGTAAGCACGCCGGATTACACCCCGTCCAACGCCACCGTAACCGCCACGCTGGCTCCGCCGTTGTTATCGTATCCAAGCGACTTCCCGCTGAGATACGGCGTGCGCAACCTTACTTCGGTTGTGCCTTTTGGAATTACGGGAGTAACCGCGGGTAAGCTTCTTGCGGTATTTAACGCTGTCGTTTCAGATCCGGTAACCGAAGTAATGACAATGGATACCGGTATTGCGATTATCAACGGCAGCGGAACCGCAGGATTGCCCATGTCCATTGGCCAATTTGGCGCCATATCCGTTCATATGTACCCGATGGACGGCTCGGGACCCTATAGCTTTACAACCAACTTTGAGAAAAAACCTGGTTTGGGTCTGAATGCCGACGGCATGTTGCCTCCAAAGGGAACGTGGGCGGTGCTGGTATCGCAATTGCTTCCTTTTGCAGAAAACGCCTTTGATGAACATATCGACGGAGACTTCGAGGGATACATCGTTTTCAACACTAATTTCCCGAATGCCGAAGGCGTGAACTACCTCACTGACGCCGGTTTCGAGCTTCAGGCGCAGGGATATCCCATGATCAATCTGATTGAACGGGATAATGAGGATCTGGAGCAGTATCAAGTCGACGCGCTTTACGACTATTTAATGCTGCTTCCCTAAGAGGGAATTCAATATTTTAGCCAATCAGGGCGGCGCTTTAAAAGCGCCGCCCTTTTTTATACCCCCGCCGACATTTCCGCATTCCGCCCCCCCCGGCGGTCCCCATGATAAAAAAATTGTGACTTTTGCGTTTCCGGAACATCGAAACACCTGTGGGATTGGGAGAAGCGGCCCATTGAATTCAGGTCGGAGTTGTCAATGCCGAACGTTGCGTGCACAATAGACCTTGACGGTTGCTCACTCGAGTATTCACGGAATGCAAAAAGCGCAGAAACGGCCAATTTCAATCCCGCACCCGCAATCCGGGGCGGATCCATCGAATTCCCTGGAAAACCAGTTAGGCAAGGCAAAATCGGGGGATCCGGAAGCTTTTGCGGACGTCTATGACTATTACGGAGCCCGGATATACGGCTTTGCTTCCCGCATGGTCGGATCCCGGGAAGACGCCGAAGACATCACGCAGGATACTTTTCTGCTGGCTTTCCGGAATTTAAGCCGGCTGCGGGAACAGGATCATTTCGAGCAGTGGCTGTACAAGATAGCAAGGAACGAGATTTATAAGAGGCAACGGAAAGCAAAATTCAAGCCAAGCTCCCTGGACGATTTGCACAAGGGAATCCTTCAAATCCTGAGGAGCGCGGATCCCGCGGGCGATCCTGAAACCAGGTTGCTTTCCGCTGAGTTGGGGGCCAAGGTAAAAGCAGTTTTCGACAGGCTGCCGATAAGATACAAGGAGGCGCTGGTTTTGGCGACACTGCAGGGACTGAGCTACCAGGAGATCTCCCGGATATCGGGCCGGAGCCTGTCGGCAGTCAAGACGGACGTTTATCGGGGGCGGCTCCTCCTGTCGGAAAAGATGAGGAAGTATTCAAACCTGTAATCGAGGGTTCGGAATGAGCGTAGGAAGTTGCATTAAGGAGATTCTGCTCTCGCAATATCTCGACGGCGAATTGTCCGAAGATGCATCCCGGAAAGTCCGGGATCATATTGCAGTCTGCCCGAAATGCAACGCCGTTTACGAGCGCATGAAAGCCGACCGGGAAATGCTCCGGAGGCATTTTCCCGATTCGCCCCCGCCGGATCATCTGAAATCGGAGCTTTTGCGGAGGATCGGCGCCGGCCGGGAAATCGGGCGGCATTCCCGCATTCCAGCCTGGGCGGGTATCAGCCGGCTTCACGTTTTTGCATCCAAGCCCTGGATTTCCGCCGCCGCGGCAGCCTTCTTTCTGGCCGTCGCAATATCGGCTTTTCACTTGCAGCGCCGTTTCGAGGAGGCAAAAATATTGGAAGAGATCGACCGTTCGGGCGCCCAAATAGCTTCGCGCGATTTTTCCTCGAATCCTTTCAATATTTATATCCAGGAGGGGGCACTGCAAGCCAAGCCGGAGAATCCGTTTAAGCGATACCTGAACGGCCGCTGAACAGCCGGAAAAAAGGCCGCGAGGAACTCACATGTTCGGTCAAAAGAAAATTAGTTCAAAAAGAAATTTTAGGGCGTTCCTTCTCCCGCTGATCATGGCCGCTGTCGTCGGGTTCTTCCAAACCAACGGTCTACTTGCCCTTCAATCTTCAACCGCTGAAGAAGCGCCATCCGGTTCCGAAACTCTCAAAAAGCTCAAGGTTGCATCCATGCAGCACGACCTGATCCTCCTTCTCATCGAGGGCGATAATTTCGAAAGAATTGAATCGGAATGGAGGAAAGTGCTTGATCTTGGCTTGAACGGAAGATACGAAAGCGCAATCGCTCAAAGCCTTTTGACAATAAGCTACAAGCTTTCGGAAGCGAAACAAATCTCCCTGGCGCAAAAAATTCTGGATGAAAGCGTGTCGGCTGTGGCATTCAGCAACACAAGCTTAGCCGATATTTTTAGGTTCAAGGCCTACCTCTATAAAGAAGCGGGAGACTTGGATTCCGCCATAGACACGCTGCGGCGGGCCAGCGAATTGGCCGAAAAGCCCTGAAATCTGCCGCATTCGGCAAAAAACCATAATATTTTTACGCACCCATCCATCGGGAAATTATTTCCCTTACAATGCGCCATTGTGCCGTGTACCGCCTCTGGCCCTCCAATGCCCCCCGCCTTGACGAGTCTTGCCTTCGGACGTTGCAAGCCGGCTTCATTATTGCGCCGATTCGGACCGTGCGCCGAGGAACCCGCATCCGCCGCCGCAGTAGAAGCTTCATGAACAGGCCGGATTATTCATGAGGATCCGTCCGCGCCGCGGGCGCTGTATATAGTATAATCTTGAATCTTTAACTGGGGCATCCCTCTGCTGTCTGTAGGAATTGGGATGCGCCTTTTTCGGGCGGTTGAGCCATGGCGGAGAAAACAGGCGGCGAAAAAGTCGTCGCCACAAACAAAAAAGCGTATCATGACTACTTCATCCTGGAAAAGCTGGAAGCCGGCATTTCTCTGCTGGGCACGGAGGTGAAGGCCATCCGCGAAGGCCGCCTGAACCTGAAGGACAGTTACGCTCTAATACAAAGAGGAGAAGCGTTTCTTTTCAATTGCCACATCAGCCCCTATTCCCACGGCAACCGGGAAAACCACGAGCCGACGCGCACCCGCAAGCTCCTGCTGCACCGGAAGGAAATACGAAAGCTTATCGGGAAGACTCAGGAAAAAGGGCTGACGTTGATCCCTTTGCGCGTATATTTCAAGCGCGGGATGATAAAAATCGAGCTGGGTGTGGCGCGCGGCAAAAAACTGATCGACAAGAGGGAAACGGAGCGCCGCAAGGAAGCGGACCGGGAAGCCAGGGTTGCCATGAAACACCGGCGATAAGCGGGGCGCGCTCTTCTTTCGGCGGGCTATAATCCGCAGCCATTCCTGCGTCGACCGCAATGGCCGGAGGAAACTTATGCGTATAGAATTTCAATCTGGGGATTACGGGGAGACTGCCTGCGATTTGCTGGCGTATCCCGTTTTTGATGAAGATCTATCGGATTCCGGTTCCCTGGAATCCCTGGACAGAATGACGCGAGGAGCAGTCCGCACCGTCTTTTCATCGGGCGAGTTCAAAGCCGGGCTCCACCAGACGTGCAGAATTTACAAGCCCGGTGGATTGAAATCGCGCTACCTGCTTCTGGTCGGAGCGGGGAAAAAATCCCGGTTTGAGCCCGCAAAAGCCAGGGATATAGCGGGCACCGCCTTGCGTATTGCAATCGCCGCCGCCGCGCGCACTATGGCTTTCGTTTGCCGCGGGCATTATTCCGCACTCCTGGAGGCGCGTCTCGCGGCCGAAGGCGCGCTCTATGCCAATTACGATTCCGGCATCTACAAGACCCGCGAAAAAGAATACGGCGAAGTGCATACCCTCTGGCTGCTTTTCGAAAGGGGGACGCCGCCAAGAAACGCCCGCGAGGGCCTTCGGCGCGGTATCCTCGTCGGCGAGGCCACCAATTTTGCCCGAACTCTGGTCAACGAGCCTTCCAATATTCTGACTCCATCCCGGTTTGTCGAACGCGCGGCGGCTGCCGCTGCAAGCTCCGGCTTAAGCATGCGCGTCCTGGAACGCGACGACATGGAAAAGCTCGGCATGAATGCCCTGCTGGCGGTCAGCCGCGGGAGCGAGGAAGCGCCCAAGCTGATCATACTGGAAACGCCGAAGGACTCGAAAAAGGGAATAAGGCGGGCCACGGCCCTGGTGGGGAAAGGGGTGACCTTCGACAGCGGGGGCATCTCCATCAAGCCATCGGACAAAATGGAGGAAATGAAAGCCGACATGGCCGGCGGCGCCGCTGTGCTCGGAGCCATGACGGCGTTGGCCCAGATGCGCGTTCCACGCCCCGTCATCGGTCTGATTCCCCTCGTGGAGAACCTGCCCAGCGGACGGGCGGCAAAACCCGGCGATGTCGTTAAGTCTTACCTGGGCAAAACGGTGGAGATTATAAATACGGACGCCGAAGGCAGGCTGATTCTCGCCGACGCCCTGTCATACGCCCGGACTCTTGGGGCGGCCAGGATCCTGGACATTGCCACATTGACCGGATCCTGTATTGTTGCATTGGGCCATATAAACGCAGGCATGATGGGGACCGATCAAACAACCATCAATCGACTGCGAAGCAGCTGCAGGATCACGGGGGAAGGCCTCTGGCAGCTCCCCTTGGATGAAGAGTATGGCAAAGCCATACTCAGCGAGATCGCCGATGTCAAAAACGTGGGAGACCGCTGGGCGGGCGCAATAACCGCAGCCAAATTCCTGCAGGAATTTGTCGAGGAAACGCCCTGGGTTCACCTGGATATCGCCGGGATGGATTTGGACACCGACGGGCGGCCGTTCGCCTGCAAAGGGGCGACCGGCTTCGGAGTGCGGACGCTGGTCCAGCTTCTGGAGTAACGCCCGGCGGCGTTCGGACCGATTGATTCTTCACGGCAAGCCGCCGTATCGCTTCCTTCCCTCGATCAGACGCAGGGCCCATCGAATAGCGGCATTCATGCTGTCGTGGCGGGCGATTCCTTTTCCTGCAATATCGTAAGCGGTGCCGTGGTCCACGGAAGTGCGGACAAAGGGCAGGCCCAACGTTACGTTAACCGATTCGCCGAATCCCACGAGCTTGATCGGGGCCAATCCCTGATCGTGGTACATGGCAAGCACTACGTCGAACTCGCCGCTGTACGCGCGGTAGAACAGAGTATCGGCCGGCAGCGGCCCGGAGATCGCGGACTCGGGGAAATCCCGGCGGGCCCGGGCAATTGCAGGCTCCAGAATTTCTGATTCCTCGGTCCCCATGAGGCCGGCTTCTCCGGCATGAGGATTGAGGCCGGCGACGGCCACGCGGGAGCACGGCAATCCCAGCCGCGGAAATTCCGTCAGGATGATGCGCAGCTTCCGATAAATCAGGTCCTGCGTCAGCGATTCGACAACGGCTCTCAAAGAGATATGTATCGTGGCCAGCACTATTTTCAGCCTATCGGTAAGAAAGGCCATTGCCACTTCTGAAGCGCCGGAAAGATGAGCCAGAAACTCCGTGTGCCCCGGATAGGCATAACCGGCTTCTTGCAGAAACTTTTTGTTCAGCGGCGCGGTAACCATTGCATCCAGGCGCCCGCGTATGCAGGCGTCTGCACATTCCAGAATGTTCCGAGCCGCCGCCGCGCCGCCCGCCTTCGATCCGATGCCCGCGCGAATGTTCCCGGCCGGGACATCCACAATGGCGTGGTCCGGCAGCTCTCCGCTTCCGGCAAAAATCTCGATCGGGATTCTGTCGAATTCAAACGCCAGTCCCAGCTCGGCCGCGCGCGACCGCATTATTTCCCAGCTTCCAAAAAGGATCAGGCGGCTTTCATTCCGGAACGATTTTTCCTGGACTGCGCGCAGGGATATTTCGGGGCCGATTCCCGCGGGATCTCCCGTCGTTATGCCGAGTCGAGGCAGGGTGTTTTGAGATTTGGACAAGAGCGTCATGGCCCGCCTGGGGCCGGTTAAGAAAAGAAGGCTGCGGACTGTATTTTAAATTTCAAGTCCGGATGTTTTACCTTGATCCCATATTCAACTCACTGCTCCAGATCCACTTCATCAGGCTCCTGATCTTCATTCTGCTTATACATGTATTTAATCACATGCTTCAAGATTAGAAGATTAGGCCCGTCGCTGCGATGAACCTTAATGCAGTTCTTATCATACCATTCTATAACGCCCCGAATCTCCTCCCCATCCGTCAATTTGACGATCATGGGAGTCTTCGCAGCCATCTGCTTGATGTAATAATAATTCTCCGCATTCGTTACTTCCGGCGGCACCCGTTTCCTGGGGACCGGTCCGTATCGCGGCATTTGATCTTTGATCTCGGCCAGGCTTGGGCGAATTAATTTCCTATTTACCATTTAGTCCTCCAGCGGAGGTTGCTACAGGGCAAAAGCGATCTTCCGCTTGCTGTTGATTAATGTTTATATACGAAAGCGAGCGATCGAAAAGCCGATTTAAATGAGATTGTAGTCTTGCAATCCCTCTTTGACAAGAGAAAATTAATCCGATAAATTTATTGTTTAATGGAGTTAGAAAGAAAAAAATCCGTTCGTTTGGAAACCACAATTCGCATGCCGCCCTTGAGCCCAAGATTGATATTGCTTTTGCTTCTGTTGCTTTCCGCATTCCCGTATTCTGCAAGGCCCCAAAATTCCCGCAAACCGGAGCTTATCCGGGATACCGATATCGCCGAGGGCAAAGAGAGCCCGGAAGCCACAGAAGTTACAGAGCCGGAGCCGGATCCCTTGCTGGCTGAAAAGAGCTTTAAAATCGGCAACTTCTACTATAAGAGGAAGAATTATACGGCCGCAATTCAGCGCTACATGGAAGCTCTGGCTTACCGTCCGGATTGGGCCGAAGCAACCGAAGCTCTGGCTCGAGCCTACAAGGGGGAGGCTGCGGCCTACGAAGCCGAGATCCGCGCCTTCGAAAAAAGCGGCGATTTCGCCAAAGCCATCGAAAAATGCAAGGACTTCATAAAAACGTACCCTGATTCGCCGAAGCTTTCCGATTTCCGCAGTAAGCTTTCCGAGCTCGAAAAAAACTCCCGCTAAAAAAGCTTTTAATCGGCGGAATCAGCGAAACCGGCCGTTGATGCTTTTGTTTCCGGAATCTTCCCTCGCCTCCGAGCTCCATCCGAATCAGGCGCGGCCCTCGAGTTCCAAAAACATCGCCTCAAGGGCGATTTGCCGGTTTACGTTATAGGAAAGATCGCCTTTCAGCCTTCCGACCGACTCTACCGCCCGGACAAGCCTTGAATGGGAAACAGATGCGTTCAGCGATTTCATTTTCTCAAACAGGTCTCTTTGTCCGACGCGTTCGTCCGCCAGCCCCGCATAATAGACATCCTGCAGAAGCGCGGCGACGGACTCGATCCAAAGCCGGAAAGTATCTTTATCTTTCGCTACCCGGGCGGCAACCGAACTGGCTTCCGCAAACCTGCCTCCGCGAAGCATGAGCACGACAAACTCAAAAGCCTCCCGGCGGATGTCTCCATATTCTTGCGCATTGAAATCGAGGGCGGCTGCCAGGCTCCCGCCGCTGAGGGCCGCAGCGAGGCGCGCTTCCTCAACAGTCCTGCCTGCCTTTGAAACAAGATACTGCTCGATGCGGTCCTGGGGAATCTCTCCGAATTGCAGCATACGGCACCGGGAGCGAATGGTCCCCAACAGCATATAGGGGTTCGTAGTCACCAAAATGATAATGGTGCGGCTGGGCGGCTCTTCAAGGGTTTTAAGCAGGCTGTTATGGGCCTCGGGACGCATCTTTTCGGCGGGATCCAGAATCACCACACGGTAGCGCGCTTCGAGCGGCTGGAAGGCGATTTCATTGATAAGGTCCCGGACCTGGCTGATGCTGATTGTGGTTTTTTCGGGTTCAATAAGGCGGATATCCGGGTGGCGTTTCGCCCGGATCCTGCAGGCGGGACAGTAGCCGCAATCTTCCCCGTTTTTTGAGTTCCGGCATTGCATATGCCGGCTTTCGATTACGGCCGCGATTCTGTCGCAGGCGGAGCACTTGCCGCATGGGCCGTTTTCGAGGGGGGACAGGCAGTTCAGGTACTGGGCGACAAGAAGCGCCAGAGTGCACTTGCCGACTCCGGAAGGGCCCGCAAATATCATCGCATGCGGCACTCGATCCTGCTTGATGGCGCGTCTGAGAATCTCCACGGCTTGCGCGTTGCCGATATAACTATCCAAACTTACGGGAATGCTCATTTGTTTCATTATCGGGCGGGAGGCAGCCAGGCGTCCAGCAAGCCGGCAATCCGGGAAAAAACTTCATCCGGGGCGCCCGAGGCGGCGACAATGTGAATCCTTTCGGGAAACCGCCTTGCGAGTTCCAAGTACGCCGTGCGCACCCTTCTGTGAAATTCCAGATTCTCCGCCTCAAAACGTCCTTCCGCAGCCGCGGACGGGTCGGTCCTGTTCCTCGTTCTGGCGCGGGAAAGACCCTCTTCAGGATCCATGTCCAAAAGAATGGTTTTGTCGGGTTCAATAATGCCGAGCAGACGCGACAGCTTTTCGATTTCCTCCATGGAAATGCCGCGGGCCCCGCCCTGGTAGGCGCGCGTGGCATCCTGGTATCGATCCGAGAGCACGGTAAGGCCGCGTTCGAGAGCAGGCTGGATCAGTTCCCTGACATGCTGATGCCGGTCCGCCAGGTATAAAAGCAGCTCGGACCACGGTTCTCTGCGGCAGCCGCCTGTTTCCAGAAGGACTTTGCGCAGGGCCCGCCCGAACTCTGTGCCTCCCGGTTCCTTCGTAAGAAGGCAGGCCACTCCCCCCTTCTTAAGATAGGCAAGGGAGCGCTTTATTTGTACGCTTTTGCCGGAACCTTCAACGCCCTCGAAAGTAATAAACATCGGGATCCTTGCCAGCCGCCTGGAAGATCATTAGAATTGAAATTTCAGAGTATCAAAGCACGATTCGCAACTCAACGCGAATTCATTCTGTTCAATTCCGAGAGATACAGCGGGTCAGCAATGGATTCTATCGCGGGCAATATCCAATCGATCCGGGAACGGATCGCCGCCGCCGCCGCGGCGTCCGGCCGACTTCCCGGCGAAATCACGCTCCTGGCAATCAGCAAAACTTTCCCCAGAGAGTTCATCCTTCGCGCCGCCGAGGCCGGCATTCGCAAATTCGGTGAGAATCGCGTGCAGGAAGCGGAAGAAAAGATCCCTCATTTAAACAAGGATTTGATGCTGGAGTGGCACCTGGTCGGACATCTGCAGTCCAACAAGGCGCGGCGAGCGGTTGAGCTTTTTGACAGGATCCACTCGCTGGACAGCGTTAAACTCGCGGCGAAACTCAATAAGGCCGCCCTGGAAATCGGCAAAACAATGTCCGTCCTGCTGCAGGTGGATCTTGCCGGAGAGGAAACAAAATTCGGGGCGGAACCGGCTGCGATTCGGGAAATTTTGGAGGCGGCCTCCGGGTTCAGCGGACTGCGCGTGGACGGACTGATGACGATTCCGCCCTTTTTTGACGACCCGGAACAAACGCGCCCTTATTTTGAGAGACTGCGCGTGCTGAGAGAACGGCTCGAATCGGAGCAGCCCGGCTGTCTTGGGCAGCGCCATCTTTCCATGGGCATGAGCCATGATTTTGAAACGGCTATTCGGGAAGGCGCCACCATAGTGCGGATAGGAACTGCTATTTTTGGATTGCGGTGATGACGGATTCCGGACTAAAGCTGCGGCAAACCTCTCTGGGAGTCGAGGTGGCGCTGCATGTTTTACCGCGGGCGAAGCGCTGCGGAATCTGCGGCACGCACAATGGAGCCTTGAAGCTGAAAGTAACGGCGCCGCCTGTCGAGGATGCGGCTAACCGCGCCGTTATCGAATTCTTTGCGGCCCTTGTCGGCACTTCGAAATCCAACGTTTCCATCCGGGCGGGGCTGAAGTCGAGGGACAAGATCCTGCAGATAAAGGGCTTTTCTATTGAAAAGCTTCTCCAATCCTTACAGGGGAAATATTCTCAGCTTTAAAAAAACACCTAAACTCAGGCAGCTCATTTTTTATGGATGGGGTCAGTCCCCCAGGCGGACGACAACGGCGGTAACGTTATCCGGACCTCCCCCCGAGTTTGCGGCGCGAACAAGGCTCTCGCTTATCTGCTGGGCGTCCATGCTTGTCCGCGATATCAACTGCAGGATATCGCTGTCGGAAAGCACATCGGTCAGCCCATCCGAACAAAGCAGGTAAAGATCGCCTTCGAGAGCGGCGCCGTTCTGCAAATCCACTTCCACCTCCGGATGCGTTCCGATGGACCGTGTGATGAGATTTTTCTGGGGGTGGCGGGAAATATCATCCTTTGACAGAACCCCGCTTTCAAACAACGGCCAGACAACGGAATGATCGCGAGTCAGCTGGTTCAGCGTGTCGTCCCGCAAAAGATAGGCGCGCGAATCTCCCACCTGCGCCAGGTAGTAGCGGTTTTCCCGGAATGCAAGAACCGTCAACGTGCTTCCCATCCCCCGGTATTCCGCCTTAATCCTCTGCGCCTCATAGACCCGCGTATTGGCCTGTTGCACGGCAAACTGCAGAAGATCTTCCATATTCGAATCAGACCCGCCGGCCAAGGCAATCTCATCCACGGTCGAAGCCGTTATTTGACTGGCGACCTCTCCGGCGGCATGCCCGCCCATTCCGTCGGCTACGAGGAAAATTTTGTTCCTGCCGTCGGCGATATAAGAATCCTCATTGGAGCCGCGGACCATCCCTTGATCACTTTTTGCACCGTATTCTATTCGCAAGCAATCGCTCCAAATTTTTGTGGCGCCGCCGATCCTGCTTTTCACGGACAAGGCACGTAAATATTGGAAAAACCTCCGCCATAATACTATTGTTGCCCTGATATCCAAACGATTTTGAAAAGAATTTCTTATAGCGCAACAGGCCTTCTATATCCTATCACGGTCTTCCATAGCAAGGCATATGGGTTACACTATGTTATCATTATTGTCTATTTTATGCGCGAGGACACCTATGCCATTTAACCGCAAACGCACTTCCGGAATCTTCCCTCTGCTTATTGCGATCCTTGCCGCGATGCCCGCCTACGCCGGCGTGTCCCGCATTCTTCAGGATCAATACAAGAATGAGTATGAAAACAAGACGATGTTTTTAAAGATCCCCGTCTATTCCGAAAAGCAGATCCTGAGCATCAGCGGGCAAGATATCCGCATCCAGCAAGGCATCGGAACCCCCCTGTTCCGGGTAGGGGATCAGCTCCGCATCCTCAAGGTTGAATTCGGCGGCGATAAGATTACCTTCCAAACGCGGGCGACCTCCGCCCCGAATTCGGCGGAAATCGAATTCCGCTTCAGCGAAACCCTCCAGGAAGACTTTCCCAACAAGGAGGTATTCGACCGGGCTCTCCAGTCCACCTTTACAGAAGGCTTGAAGTACACCGATATCGAAAACGCCAAAAAGCAATTCATTGAAAACGAGTTCGAGCGCACGCTACGGGAAATCGCCGATATTTCCTCCACCAGCCGCGACACGGTTTTAAAAAATATCGCCCCGCGAATCCCCGCATATCAGGACGCACAAAACGAAATGGAAACGCTCAAGAACAGAATACAGGATATGACCGAGCGTTCTTCCCAGTTGCAGAAGGAAAACCGCAGGCTTCACTCCGAAATGAAAGTTCTGCAGGCCGACCTGGACAGCCAGAAAAGCGCCAACGAGCAGCTGCGGAAGAAAATGGATTCCACCTCATCGCAGGTTTCCAAATTGGGACAGGAGCTGCGCAGCGCTCTGGGAACCGCGCAGGATTATCAAAAGGAGTTCGCAGACATGCAGCGCTCGCTGAGCCTCAGAGCGGATCCCACACGCGACTTGTCCCTTCAGATCGCTGATTTCGGCCGGGCCATGCGGAATCTGCAGAGGGAAAGCGAGGACCGGGGAAAGCAACTGCGCTCGCTGCAGAACGACCTCCAAGCCCAGAAGGCGGCCAATGCGCGTCTCGCCGGCGACACCGAGGAGCTGAACGCCCAAAACAAAAAACTGCAAAGCACCATCCGAACGCTCACTTCCAAAGAGGACTCCCTCGCCCGGCAGTACATAAATCTCAAGAACGAAAAAGAAAAGCTCGACGATTTTTCTCGGTCCGTCGAATTCCTGCGAACGCGAATCGAGGAAGAAAAAACCAAGGACGGAATCCGTTCCGGCAAGGCGGGAATCTATTTGAAGGATGTTCTTTTGGGCTCCCTGGATTGGCGCATTCCCGCATACCTGAACCACGGGCAGCAAAAAGACGTCGAAGCGCACTTTGCGGCCGAGTCCATAGATACCGTGCGCATGACTCCGGAAGAAAGACAGGTTCTGCGATCTCTCGGACAGAAGCTGAAAATGCGCGTGGACCTGACGGCCGGCTCCGACGCCATGGAGGTTCTCGAAGGCGCCAGCCCCGTCCAGGAAACCGCGGAACGCGACCGCTCCGCCTGGCAATGGAACATCCATAACCACGGCGCGCAGGATGCGAGGATTTTTCTTACGGCACGCCTGATCAATGAGAATTCCGACGAAATCCCCGTCTTCCAGCGGGAACATTCCGTTATTGCTTCCAATCCGATCCGCCAGGTCAGAGGATATCTGCAGCCGATCCCGCTTGTCGCCGGCGCAGTTGTCGGCTTCCTTTTGTTCGGCATTGTGGGAATATTCAGGAGACCCAGAAACCGCAAGCCTTCCGCGCCCGTCATTTCTTCAAGGCCTTCGGAACCTCCGTCCGCCGAACGCAAACAGCTGTAAATGCGGCGTTCCGCGGCGCAGCGACAAATGTATCCTAATCGTCTAGCTGGATGGATTCGGGGATAATATGCGATGCGGCGTTCCAGTCGCGTAGGCGCTCGGCGTCTTCCGCGTTCAGAAAAACAAAGTTGTAATTCTTGTTATTGCGCGTCCTGATCGACAGCTCGTCTCCTTTAATTTTGAACTTTCGCAGGCCTTCGTAGGCCTCGTAGAAGCTGTGGTCTGTCTCGGTGGTCCTGTATTCAATTCCTTTTTCGCTCAAGATAAGGTTGCCCCGGCAGCTGGAAAAGGTGTGCTTATGTTCGACGGGGAAATGCTGCCCAAATACCAGGTTTACCTGGATCCGGTCCTCGACGTCTTTGATCATGGACTGAAGCCGTTCGCGGCTGTAGTCTCCCGCGCCCCCCAGCTCCTTCGCCCTTTCCAGGTGCTGCAGCGCGCGTTTCAAGTTGTTCCGATGATAGTCGTACAACCTCCCCAGATTCAGGTGCGCCGCAACATTGTCCGGATTCAGCGAAAGGGATTTCTCGAAATTGAGTATGGCGCTGTCCAGCTGTTTCTGGTTCTGGTATGCGGCTCCGATGTAAAGGTACGCTTCATCGCTGTCGGGCGCGAATTTCAGGTATTCCTGCCATTCAGAAATGGATTTTTCATACAGCCCCTCGTCAAATGAATTGCGCGCCGCCTGCCTCAAGACGGACTTTTCCCGGCGCGATTGACGTTCTTCGTCGGCTTGTTGAACCCGCGCCTCCTTCAGCTTATCCAGTTCCGCTATCTTAGCCTCTACCGCCGCCAGGCGAGATTTGCTGTAGGCGTCTTCCGGAAAATATTGAAGCAGGAGCCGGAAATCGCTTCGGGCTCCCTGCCAGTCCGATGCGGCTATTCGGGTGTCCCCGCGGTTCTGCATCAATTCCTTCAACCGCGAGAGCGCTTCGCGCGCATATGCGTTGTCTTTGTCGAGACGCTGGATGCTCCGGACCGCATCGAGCGCGTTATTTCTGTCCGGCGGAAAAAGATTCCCGCTTTTCATGGCGTTTTCCGCGCGGGTACTCCACTCCCGGATCTGTTTTTCACGGCCCTTGACACTCTCTTTAAGCTTGGCGGTGACATCCGCGAGACGTTCCTCAATAAACGGGTCGTCGGGAAAGATCAAAGCGTAGCTCTTATACTGCTTTTCGGACTCCAGCCAGTCTTCTCGCGCATAGGCAAGTTCGGCCAGATGCCGGAATCTCTCGCCCAGTTCGCTTTTTATCTCCGCCGCGTAGCTGTTTGCGGGATCGATGGAAAGAATTTTATCCGCGAAATAAAGCGCATTGTAATCATCCGGAGGGGGCAGCAGAATGTTTTCCTGTTTGGCGATTTCCAGCTTTTTCTGCAAGGATTCAATCTCCGCCAGCTGCTCGTTGCTCAGCTGCGCAACCAGGGGCTCCAGATCCCAGTGCAGGTTTTCGGTCGTAAACGGCACGACCATAACCTGCTGGGCGAATTCCTTGTAGCCTTCCTTGACTCCCTTGAGATGATGTTCCCCGCTGCGCAGCGACGCGAGAGTGATCGGAGAAGTTCCGCGCATTTTGCCGTCCACATAGATCACGGCTTCGGGAGGCGTGGTTGCCACCTTCAAATTCCCATATTTGGGCTTCCAGTACAGGTATAGAAACACTCCCATGAACACGATGATCGAACATAGAACCAGGATCCCAAACCCCAGCACAAGCGTTTTGACTTTGACCTGAGCGGGTTGCGCCGCTTCTTTCCGGCCGCCTTGCTCCGGGCCGCCGTCAAGAGCGGTGCCGTCCGCCGGGCAGTAGGAGTAGGAATCCGGATAAGCGTTACCGCATTTAGGACATTCTTTCATTGCAACAACACCACGTTCATGAACAACGGACAATCCGGGCTAAGGAATGCAGAATTTGGAACGCAACAGAAACTCTCCGCTTCCGGGGCGTCCCATTACCTTGCCCTCCCTGGCGATGACTTTGCCTCGCTGCAACACCAGCCAGACCGCGCCCCGCACCTTCATCCCCTCGTAGGGGGTATAATCCGACCGCGACAAACCCATCGACTTCGAAAGCACCGCTTCGGTCTTGGGATCGAAAATAACCATATCGGCGTCGCTCCCCACGGCCAGAGTCCCCTTGCGCGGGAAAAGCCCGAAAAGCTTGGCCGGCGCGGTGCACGCGATATCCACAAGCCGGTTCGGGGAAATCTTGCCGGCGTCGACGCCGGCGGAATGGAGGACGGACAGCCGTTCCTGGATTCCCGGAAATCCCCGGGGAGCCAGGGCAAAATTATCCTTTCCCAAATCCTTCTGTCCCGCGTAATTAAACGCTTGATGGGAGCTGCCCACCGTCTGAATATCTCCGCTTGCGATAGCCTTCCATAAAATATCCTCATGCCAGGTAGGCCGCAGCGGAGGCGTGCAGTAATACTTAATGCCTTCGGCTTCATCGTATCTATCGCTCGGCAGCGTAAGGTAATGGGGGCAGGTTTCCGCATAGACGACCGAACCGCGGTCCCTTGCCGCCTTGACTTTTTCAACCGCATGGGCCGACGAAAGGTTGACCATGTAGATCGGCGACCTTGCCATTTCCGCGATGCTTACGGCTCGCGCGGCCGCCTGCGCTTCCACCTCCGGAGGCCGGGCTGTCGTTATGTACTTCGCGGAAGTTTTCCCTTCCGCCCCGAGCCGCCGCAGAAAAAGATCGATGATTTCTCCGTTTTCCGCATGGATACAGGAAAGCGCCCCGGCGCTGTGGGTCCGCTGCAAGAATTCCAGCAGCTCCGCGTCATTGATGTGGTGTTGCTTATAGTCATCGAGCCGGACATGGAAGCTGCTGACACCCGCTTCCACCATACTGGGAATTTCATTCAAAACACTCTCATTTACTTCGGACAGGGACAGGTGAAATCCATAATCTACGATCGACCGGGATTCAGCTTTCGCTTTCCAATCTTCCAGTGTCTGCGCAAGCGAGGCGCCTAAAGCCTGCTCTGCATAATCGATAACGGTGGTGGTCCCGCCGGCCGCCGCTGCGGCTGTTCCGGTCTCAAAATCATCCACCGTGGTCATGCCGTCGCATTGCGCGTCCATATGGGTATGCGCATCCACCCCGCCGGGCAGGACCCACTTGTCCGCCGCATCGATTATTTCACTGGCTATCTTCGAGATTTCTCTGCCGATTTCAGAAATGACTCCATTTTTAACCAGGAGGTCCGCTTTATAGGTGTCCGTAGCGGTAATAATGGTCCCATTTTTTATTAACGTCGTCATATTTTCTCCAGCGTTTTTACAGACGGATGTGAACAGCAAGTTGATTATATCAAAGCCGGCCTTCGGTGTCTCGAAACTACAGGCTTTCGTCCGAAAGAATTCGGGCGGCCCCCCCGTAAGAAATGGATATATAGGGTATTACAATCAGGACGTTCCCATGTCAGGAACCGAATACGCGTGAAAACACACTGTCGACATTGCGCAATTGATACTCCGGATTCACAACCGATTGAATCTCTTGGGGCGAGAGGACTCCGGTTATTTCCGGGTCCTCCATTAAAACCTGCAGAAAATCCTTATCTTCGTCCCACACTTTCATGGAGCATCGCTGGATCCAGCGGTACGCGTCCTCCCGGAGGACGCCTTTGCGCGTGAGATCCAGCAACAGCTGGCCGGAATAAGCAAGGCCCCGCGTCAGCTCTATGTTCTTGAGCATTCGATCCGGGTACACCGCCAGTTTTTCGATGATTCTGGTCATGGCGCGCAGCATGTAGCAAAGAACGGAGGTCGCATCCGGCAGAATCACGCGTTCCGCAGAAGAATGGGAAATATCGCGTTCATGCCAAAGGGCGACATTTTCCAGGCCGGACACCGCATAGCCGCGCAGCAGGCGCGAAAGCCCCGAAACTTGCTCGCACTTTACCGGATTGCGCTTGTGAGGCATTGCCGAAGAACCTTTCTGACCTGATTCAAACGGCTCCTCGGCCTCGCGGACCTCAGTCCGCTGAAGATGGCGGATTTCGGTGGCGAACTTGTCCAGAGAGCTCCCGGCGACGGCAATCGCGCAAAGATACTCCGCGTGCCGGTCTCTCTGGAGGGTTTGCGTTGAAATGGCCGCGGCTTTAAGCCCCAGCCGCTCGCACACGGCCGCTTCCACATCCGGATCGAGGTGGGCAAAGGTTCCCACGGCTCCGGACAGTTTGCCGACCGCCACTCCTTCAGCCGCCCGCTTCATCCGTTCCCGGTTGCGCCCCATCTCCTCATACCATAACGCCAATTTCATCCCGAAGGTCGTCACTTCGGCGTGCACCCCGTGCGTCCGCCCTATTATCAGAGTCCTGCGGTGTTCCTGCGCGCGCTTCCCCAGGATTTCGCGCAGCTCGTCGATCGCCTGCAGTATCTTCTCGCTTGCTTGCTTCAGCTGCAGGCCCCGGGCGGTATCCACGACATCGGTGGACGTAAGACCCCAATGAAAATACCTCGAATCGGGCCCCACGTGCTCCGCCACGTTCGTGGTGAATGCGATCAGGTCATGGTGCGTGACCCTTTCGATCTCTTTGATGCGGCGGACGGAAAAATCGGCCCTCTTCTCTATGGCCTCCAGGGATCCCCTCGGGATCCATCCTTTCTCGGCAAGAACCCTGCAGACCTCCACTTCCACGCGCAGCCAGGTGCGAAACATGTTTTCTTCCGACCAGATCTCCGCAAAATCCTCAGGCATGTATCGATCAATCATGATGGCTATCCTTTGAAATCCTGGGCCGCCGCCGGCGCTATTGCAAGCCTCATTAGCGCGGCGCCTCCTGACACAATCCGGATTATTTATGATCATCCGGGCTAGTAGCAATACGCTCTGCTGATCCGATCCGCCTGGGCCAGCTCCAGCCTGGTCTGAAGGATGCGCAGGCCCGAGCGCTCCTCCAATGCGTTTCGGGCAGACAGCAATGCAAGTTCGGGAAGGTTGTTGTTTTTGCTGAGGTGGGCCAGGACCAAATCGGCCGCTTTTCCGTCGAAGTCGTTCCCGAGATACTGGGCCACCGCATCGTTGGAGAGATGGCCGCGGCGGCTCATGACGCGCTGCTTAAGCGCCCACGGGTAGGGTCCGGCTTTCAGCATCCTCACGTCGTGGTTCGATTCCAGCACAACCCCGTCGCACCCCTTCAAACGCTCGAGAACAAGATTCGAAAGATACCCCAGATCGAGTACGATGCCGATTTTCACGCCGTCTTTCTCAATGACAAATCCAAGCGGATCAAAGGCGTCATGCGGCACCGAAAAGCACGTGAAATCAAAGCCGAATACATCGAATCTGTCTCCCGGGGAGATTCGGCAATGTTTTTTCGAATCCAGGATGATTCCCGAGTTCCGGTAAGCCCCCTCCGTCATGAATACGGGAATATCAAGAGACTTTGCGAACGGTCCGACGCCGCGGCAGTGGTCTCCGTGCTCGTGCGAAACCACGATAGCCGATATCTGGCCGGGCTCCAGCCCGCACTCTCCCAGACGTCTTGCAGTCTCGCGGCCGCTCAATCCCACATCCACCAGAATGTGAGTTGTTCCGTCACTCACCAGCGTCGAGTTTCCCGAACTCCCGCTGCCGAGCAAAGTGAACTGTATGCCCATGAATCACACATCCATTTCCACCGTCTGCAGAAGGCCGCCGTTCGGGCGGCTCAGAGCCGTCAACATCAGGGAAGACGAATGAAAAATCCCGTTGGCGAGATTCCGGATATCGCGCGCCGTAACGCGTTCCACCGCTTTCAGAATCTCTTCCGGCTCATAAAAGCGCTCGTAATAGATTTCCTGCTGCGCAAGATGCATCATCCGGCTGCTGGAACTTTCCAGGCTCAGCATCAAGGATCCCTTAATGTTCTCCTTTGCCCTCTTCAATTCGTCGGAGGGCACGAGCCGCTCCCTTAGTTTCCGGAACTCCTTCAGGATCAGCTCGACTACCTCCGAAGCTTTGTCGGGCGCGGTCCCGGCATAAACCACGAGGGTGCCTGCATCATGATAAAGATTCAACATGGAATAAATGGAATATACCAGGCCGCGGCGTTCCCGGATGCTCTGAAAAAGCCGCGAACTCATTCCTCCGCCGAGAATATTGTTCAGCAGATGACAGCAATAGCGGTCCTTGGACTTTACGGGCGGGGAAACGGTTCCCAGGCACAGGTGGGTCTGCTCCAGATTGGCCTTGCGGCGAATCCGGCGGCCGCCGCATATTTCCGGAGGCGGGCCGAGAAGCGCCTCCGCGCCGCGCCTCAAACCGAAAAACCGGCGCTCGGCCAGCCTCAGCACTTCGGCGTGGCGGATATTGCCCGCAACGGCTACGATCATGTTGCGGGCATTGTAGCAGCTCCCGAAGAATTTCTTCACGTCGCTGCGGGAAATCTGCGCCACCGACTTTTTCGTTCCGGAAATGGGGTGCCCCAGCGGATGGCCCTTCCAAAAGTTCTCCATGTATATGTCCAGGATCAAATCCTGGGGGGAATCTTCCGTCATGCTGATTTCTTCGAAGATCACATTCCGCTCGCGTTCTATTTCCGCGGACGGGAAGGCCGGATTTGAAACCATGTCCGACATCAGTTCGAAGGCGAAGGGAAGCTGTTTGTCCAGGACTTTTGCATAAAATCCAACGTATTCCTTTTCCGTAAACGCATTCAGCTGGCCTCCCACAGAATCGATCGCCTGGGCGATCTCGGCGGCCGAGCGCTTTTTTGTTCCTTTAAACAGCAGGTGTTCGATGAAGTGTGAAATGCCCGTGGATTCCGGTCCTTCGTACCGCGATCCGCATTTTACCCAGACCCCGAGGGATGCCGAGCGCACATGGGGCATGGCCTCGGAGAGAACAACGAGGCCGTTTCCCAATTGTTTTTTTCGGACGTCCATGAGCGCTCTCGGGTGCGGCCGCAGCGAACCCGCATTTTTCTCCGGGTTGATTGCCGCGAAATTCCGATGAAACGTATTACTTACCACAACGGAGAGGAGCCGGAAAGCACCAAACGCAGATTATCCGCTTCCGGCTTTGCAGCATCCGGAGCGTTTTGGGAACTACCTCCCGTCAGGCAGATGAAGCGGGGCGCGGTCAAAGGTGGTATTGTTGAAGGGGACTCTATGAAACCAGCGGATATAGTCGGCGCGAGCCTGGACGAAATTGAAGCCGTGATCGCGGATCTTCACGAACCGCGGTACCGGGCCCTGCAGATTTATTCCGGCATCTACCGGCGGCATCTGGGTTCTTGGGATCTGTTTACCGATCTGGGGAAGCTGTTGCGGGAGCGGCTCGCAACGGAATTTACGATAGAATACCCGCGTGTTCGACGCGTGTTTGTCTCGCGCGACGGCACGCGGCGCTATCTGCTTGAAACCTCGACCGGTCATGTCATCGAATCGGTTTTCATTCCCGATACGCAGAGGGATACCTTCTGCATTTCGACGCAGGTGGGTTGCGACCTTGGCTGCCTTTTCTGCGCGACCGGCCGCCTGCCGATGCAGCGCAACCTGATTCCCGGCGAAATCATAGGACAAATCCTGCGGATGCAGGCCGACCGCGAGATACCCGCCAGGCGTCTGAACATTGTGATTATGGGAATGGGCGAACCCTTGAACAATTACGACAATGTTATGAAGGCCGTACGCCTGATGACCGACAGCCAAGGCATGTCCGTTTCGCCGCGCCGCGTGACTTTGTCCACCTGCGGAATCGTTCCCGGCATCCTCCGGCTCGCGCAGGAACCGGTGATTCCCAACCTGGCAATTTCGCTCAATGCAGCCACCGACGAAGTGCGCGGAAAGCTTATGCCCGTCAATAAAAAATGGAATATCGCCGCGCTGATGGAAGCCTGCCGCAGCTTTCCGCTGAAGCCTAGGAGACGAATTACATTTGAATACATCCTCATTAAGGACATCAACGACTCTCCGGAGGATGCCTTGCGATTGGTCCGCCTGCTTCAAGGCCTCAAAAAGAAGGTCAATTTGATCCCTTTGAACGCGGATCCCATGATTCGGCTTCAGCCTCCGAGCCCGGCGCGGGTGCTCCGCTTCCAGAAAATCTTGACCGATCATCGAATAACCGCCAATATCCGGCGCCCGCGCGGAGAGGACATCTCGGCCGCCTGCGGCATGCTGGCAGCCCGCGAATAAAGCCCCGTCCTTGTTCAGGAAGGAATCACGCCGATAACGCTCATCATCCGGCCTGCGGCATCTCCTTCCGCCCGGTAAGAGAAGAATTCGCCGGCGTTGCAGCGGGTGCAAATGCCGACATCGTAGCGATTTTCCGGCGGCACGCCCGCAAGATTCAGTTGAATATTCAAGGCTTTGACCAAATCGAGGGAATATTTCGCCGTGCGGTTTTTTACAGGGCTCGCAAGAGAGCATCCCGGATATTGCTCGGCGAAAAGGCCTGCAACCTCCGATCCAACTTCATAGCAGCAGGACCGTATGCCCGGACCGATCGCAATCAGAAGCTGCCGCGGATTGCAGCCGAACGTCGCTTGCATCCGCCGGATCGTCTTGAACAAAATGCGGGACAAAGTCCCTCTCCAGCCGGAATGGACCGCGGCAACGGCGCGGCGCAGGGGATCCGCGATAAGAACCGGCAGACAGTCGGCCGTCTGAACCGCGAGCGCGGCATTCATGGTCTGCGTTGCAAGCGCATCCCCCTCCGGCGCCCCTTCGGAACCGGAAATGTCCTCCACGACGCATACGCGGTCCGAATGAGTCTGCCGCAGAGTAAACAGCCGCCCCTGATCAAGCCGCAGCGCGGCTAAAAAGCGCAGACGGTTCTTGCGCACATGCGCCGGAGAATCCCACGGAGTTTCTCCCAGGTTCAGGAGGCATTGGTCTGGGCCGGAAACTCCGCCACGACGGGTTGAAAAACCATGGCGCAACTGCGGAACGCTTTCAAAAGCGCTGCAGCTGTAATAGAGTATTCCTTGAGATTCGCGAAGGACAAAGCCGTTCCTCATATTTGGAATATTGAGGCGCTGTTTCACTTCCTGTCAACCTGATTGCGGAGCCGTATATGATCATCGGCACCGGCGTAGACATCGTCGACATCGCGCGATTTCGCGGCGTCCTGGACCGATTGAAAGAACGATTCATCCTCAGAGTATTTACGGACGCGGAACAGCAGTACTGCAGCAAGCGCGGGGATCCGGCCCCACATTATGCGGTGCGTTTTGCGGCGAAAGAGGCGCTATTTAAAGCATTGGGCACCGGATGGAGCAAAGGCGTCACGTGGCTCGATGTGGAAGTGCAAAGAGGACGCGATGAAGCGCCCCTCCTGCGGCTCAACGGCGAAGCCGCGAGACTCAGCGCCGTCAAGGGAGCATCCAGAATTCACCTAAGCCTCTCTCATTCGGATCATTGGGCGCTGGCTATGGTGATCCTGGAATAAGCGGCTATTTGAACACATCGACCACTCGGATTTCCTCAGCCTCCTCCAATTTCGAGACGGTCCGGATAAACTGGTCCGGGCTCGGGCCAACTTGAGGCGGTATTATAGGATCCGGCATTGTTGACAAGGGCCTCAGCAGTCCGGCTGCTGCAGCAACTTCCATTTCCCGTTGTTTGAGCCCGCGTCCTTCCTCCAAAGGCTGATCCACTCTAAATTCATCCCCTTCCGCGTTTTTCTGTTCAACAGCCTTCGGTTGTGCCGAATGCTGCCGCAGTGTTTGCACAATCGAAGATAGCAGCATAGCCTTTGAGCCCCCCGATCTGCGTCATCGGCGGCGGCTATCCCGTTTTTTGTGATCTGGATCACTTTTCCCGCAATAAAAAACCCGCCGCCCGGGAATTTTCCGAGTCGGCCGCTACGGCGTAGGTTGCATCCGGCAAGACATCCTTAATGCGAATTTCAACCAGCCTGTTGGGCTCCGCGATAAAATCCGGAACCCGCGCATGGATATAATTGTCAGTCAGCGCCACCGATGCGCCCTTTTCCTCTTCCTTGGCCAGCGTGATTGCAGGAAGCGTCTTTCCGATAAACCGCCGCCGGAAAGAAAGACTCTTCCGCCGCCCTATCTCAAGAGCCGCCCTTATCCGCTGTTTTACTGCATGCGCGGGGACCCGGTCCGGCATCGAATAAGCTTCGGTGCCTTCCCGCGGCGAAAAGGGAAATACATGCAAATAAGCAAGCGGCAAACTCTCCAGGAGTTCGCATGTCTCTTCGAAATCCTGATCCGTTTCTCCGGGGAATCCCACCAAAACATCGCTGCCCAGTGCGGCTTCCGGAAGTTCGCGCTGTATGAATTCCGCCAGATCCCGAAAGCGGGAGGCGGTATACGGCCGCCGCATGCGCCTCAGAATCCTATCGCTGCCGCTCTGAACAGGAATATGAAAATGCCGGGCGAAAACAGGACAGCGGGCGGCCAGCTCGATGATTTCGCGCTCGAAAAACATCGGTTCAATACTGCTCAGGCGAATCCGGCCGAGACCCGGAATCCCGGTGATCTGCCGCAAGACGTCGATCAGATGAGGATGCCCCTTTTCCTTGCGGCCGTAAGCGCCCAAATCAATCCCCGTGAGAACGATCTCCTGAAATCCCTGCTCGACCAGCGATCGAATTTCGGAAAGAGCGCTCTCCGGACGGACGCTGCGTCCCGGACCGCGCACCAAGGGAATGATGCAGTAGGAACAGCGCGCGTCGCATCCGTCCTGCAGTTTGACCAAAGGGCGTGTTTTGCCGCCCGTGCGAGCCATCGGCGGCGACTCGCAGCCGTCTCCGGCATCGAGGGAGCCTCGAATGATCCTCGCGCGGGAAGAAAGCCCGTATTCCTCCAGAATAGCGGGAAGACGGAATTTTCCGGCGTTCCCCACGACCAGGCTTACGCCCGGCATGGCGGCCAGCGTTTCCGGGTCGCGCTCCGCATAACAACCGGTCAGGATCAAGCGAGCGGAGGGATTTTCGCGGTGCAGTCGGCGGACGAGCTGCCGGGCTTGCCTGTCGGCCCGATGCGTCACCGTGCACGTGTTCACAATGACAAAGTCCGCATCCAGATGCGAACTGCTTTCCCGCAGCGAGCGCCGATACAGACCCTCGCGCACGGCGGCGCTGTCAGCCTGATTGGATCGGCAGCCTAAAGTCTTGATGTAAAACTTGGCACCGCAATTTATCATGGCGGCGATAATCCGCGTCCCTCAGCGGGATTTCCCTAATTTACGATCCCGCCGCTCCACGCCGTCCGCCAGCTTCTTTTTATAAGCCCGCAGGCGCTTGGCCATCGCGGGATCGCTCCGCGCCAGTATTTGCGCGGCCAGGACGGCGGCATTGCCGGCTCCCGATTTGCCGATTCCCATCGTCGCCACCGGAACGCCGGAAGGCATCATGGAAGTGGACAGCAAGGCGTCCAATCCGTTCAGCGGAGACGAATCAAGAGGAACCCCGATTACGGGCAGGATTGTTTCTGCGGCGATAACGCCCGCCAAATGAGCGGCGGCTCCGGCGCATGCAATGACCACCTGTATGCCGCGCTCTTCCAAATCCTCGGCATATCGATGCGTCCGCTGCGGCGAACGATGAGCGCTGGAAACGGTAATCTCATGCCCAATGCGGAACTCCCTCAGGATTTTGATCATGTCCTGAATAACCGGGTAATCCGAATCGCTGCCCAAAACAACGGCGACTTTAGGTTGATTCACTGGTCTCCTCCGAAAATCAGTTTCTAAATGCGAGACTCTAAGAAAAACTCCGGTCCCGGCGATTCATCTGTTTCTCTTCCGCCGCGCGCAGTCCTTTTGCGCCTATGTCCCGGCGATAATGCATCCCTTCAAAGCGAATCTTATCGACGGCTTCGTAAGCCGCCCTTATGGAGGAAGCAAGATCCCGGTCCGTTGCCGTCACTCCCAGAACGCGCCCGCCCGCCGTTACAATCGAGCCGCCGTCAATTCTCGTTCCCGCATGGAAGACCGCTATGCGGCGGTCCTCCTCCGCTTTTTCCAGACCGGTGATTTTTTTCCCCTTTTCGTACGGCCCCGGATAGCCGCCGGAGGCAAGCACCACGCAAACGGCGGGATTGCCGCTCCAGACCGCCTTATAATCCTTCAGCCGATTGCCGCAGAGGCGGATGCACAATTCCGCAAAATCGCTCTCCAGCCTCGGCAGCACGGCCTGGCATTCCGGATCTCCCATTCGGACGTTGAATTCCAGCACCTTAGGCCCGCTTCGCGTCAGCATCAAACCTGCGTACAAGATTCCCTGAAAAGGAATTCCCTCCTCTTTCATCCCTCCGATAACGGGGCGAATGATCCCGTTTAAGACTTCCTGCTCCAGTTCCGGACCGAGAATGTCATCGGTGGAATACGCCCCCATGCCGCCGGTGTTGGGCCCTTCGTCTTTGTCAAAAATGGTTTTGTGGTCTTGCGAAGCCGCCGCGGGAACAACGGTATCCCCGTCTGTGAATACAATGTAGGAGGCTTCCATCCCTTCCAGGCATTCTTCCAGGATAATCGCGGCTCCCGCGGAGCCGAACTCCCGATCGACCATGATCCGCCGGACGGCGGCGTCCGCTTCCGCCGCGCTTCTTGCCACAATGACGCCCTTGCCGGCCGCCAGCCCGTCCGCCTTCACAACAACAGGATACCGGGCCTCGCTCGATTCGAGATAGGAAAGCGCTTTCCAAGGATCAAGGTAGGTCTCATAACGGGCGGTCGGAATTCCATGCCGGCTCATGAAATCCTTTGCAAAGACTTTGCTGGATTCCAGGCGTGCGGCGGCTTTGGAGGGGCCCAGGACGCTTACCCCCAACGCCCTCAGGCGGTCCGCCAGTCCCGACGCCAGCGGCGCCTCGGGTCCGACAACCACCAGATCAATTTTTTCGTTCCGCACAAGGGCCGTTAGACCCTCGCCGTCTTCCGGTTGAACCTGCATGCACCGCGCCGTCCGCGCGATCCCTCCGTTTCCCGGAGCGCACAAGACCTCCCGCACTTGCGGGCTTTGGCGCAGTTTCCAGGCCAAAGCGTGTTCTCTCCCGCCGGAACCGACTACGAGTATTCTCATTTTGCCTCTGATTAATGAAAGAAGCCGAAACCCGCAACAAGGCGCGATGGAGCCTAAAAGCAACCTTATTTTAAGAGGCTCCGAAGATTAATAATTATCGAGGTCCAGAGATTTCAGATAGGAACGAAACGCGGCTCCCAGCTCCTCGTTTTTCAGAGCGAAATCAACCGTCGCCTGCAAAAATCCCAGCTTGTCCCCCGCATCGTGCCGTTTTCCGCGGAATTTATACGCCAGCACGCGCTGCTGCCGCAGCATCCTGCGGAGGCCGTCCGTCAGCTGGATTTCGCCCCCGCTGCCCTTTCCTGTTTCCTCCAGCGCCTCAAAAACGGAAGGATTAAGAATATACCTGCCTATGATAGCCATGTTCGAAGGCGCGTCTTTCGGGTTCGGCTTTTCCACCATGTCGAGAACTTCAAACAGCCTTCCTTCTCCTTCCGGCAGGCTCCGCGCCTTGATAATGCCGTACCGTCCGGTTTCCCCAGCGGGAACCTCCATAATCGCCACAACGCTGGTCTGGTAGCGGTCATAGATGTCCATCATCTGCCGGATGCAGGGCACATCCGCCACGATAACGTCATCCCCCAACAATACGGCGAAGGGCTCCTCGTTCATGAGATCCCGGGCCACTAAAATAGCATGTCCGAGCCCCAGAGCCTCTTTCTGCCGGACGTAGGCGATGTGCACCATCTCAGAAACCCCGCGCACCAAGCTGAGCAGGGCCGCTTTGCCGCGTTCCGCGAGGATCTTTTCCAGCTCGTAGGAAACATCGAAGTGGTCTTCGATCGCGTTTTTTCCCCTCCCGGTTATGATCACAAGATTTTCCAGCCCCGAAGCGACCGCTTCCTCAACCGCATATTGGATGATCGGCTTATCCACCAGCGGAAGCATTTCCTTCGGCTGCGCTTTCGTGGCGGGAAGGAAGCGGGTTCCAAGACCTGCCGCGGGAAAGAGTGCTCTTCGTACTTCTGACATGGTATGCTCGCCTCTGGTATGTTGGCAAAGCTGTGCGTCCGGCGGAATGCGCCGGCTTCAACCCGGATTATTCCAGAAGCTCCCATTTCGGCGGATCCGGGCATATCCGCGGCGCCCCGCCGCGAATCCTCATGAACAATCCGGCTTAAAAAATGATTGAAACAATGCCTTCTCGCAAAGTCAATGGTAGAATGCAAGGCGATGCGGGGAACCGGGCGGGATAAAAAATCCGCCGCTGAAACCAACAGACGGCTTGCTCGCGCAGGCAACGAGTCCGCTACTGCAGCCGCCGGCGGCATCTTCATTTCATCCGCGCCGCCGGCGAGTCTTGATCCATAACGCATTTATTGATAAGGATCCGTTATGCTGGATAAAAACTTTATTCGCGAAAATCTTGATTTTGTTCGCGAAAGACTGGCCGCCCGGGGGGGCGAATTTCCTTTGGACGAGCTGGTAGCCGCGGACGCCGAATGGAAAAACACGCTCCGGCGCTGCGAAGAACTGCGCCGCAGGCGCAACGAGGAATCCGACGCCATAGGAAAGATGAAACGGAAGGGCGGCGACACTTCGGAACAGCAGGCGAAGGTCAAGCAGATTTCCGCCGAAATAAAATCTCTGGAGGAAAATGCCCGTCTGTCCGAGGAAAAACTGAATTCGCTCCTCTACAGCATTCCCAATTTACCCGACAGCTCGGTCCCCGTCGGATCGGATGAAAACGCGAATCAGGAAGTGCGCCGATGGGGAACCCCGCCGGCGTTCGACTTCACCCCCCTCGACCACGTGGATCTCGGATCTTCTCTGGGGATTCTGGATATGGAGCGCGCCGTTAAAATCGCGGGGGCGCGTTTTTCAATCTTGTACAAAACCGGCGCGCTCATGGAGCGGGCGCTGATCAACTTCATGCTGGACATCCACACCAAACAGCACGGGTATCAGGAAGTTCTTCCGCCTTTCATGGCCAATTCCGGGAGCCTTTTCGGCACGGGAAATCTCCCCAAGTTCGCGCAGGATCTCTTCAAGGTCGAGGGAGCCGATTATTACCTGATACCGACGGCGGAAGTGCCCGTGACCAACATCCATCAAGGCGAGACCCTGGACTTTTCAGAGCTGCCGAAAAAATTCGCGGCCTATACCCCATGCTTCAGAAGCGAAGCGGGCTCCTATGGAAAAGATGTCCGCGGACTGATACGCCAGCATCAGTTTAACAAGGTCGAGCTGGTTAAGCTGGTAGAGCCCTCGTCTTCCTACGAGGAGCTCGAGTCCCTGACGCGCGACGCCGAGGACATCCTGCAGCGCCTCGGCCTTCACTACCGCGTCGTGACCCTATGCACCGGAGACATGGGGTTCGCGAGCGCTAAAACCTACGATCTTGAAGTCTGGCTGCCGAGCCAGAATAGATTCCGGGAGATTTCATCCTGCAGCAACTTCGAAGCCTTCCAGGCCCGGCGCGCCAATATCCGTTTCCGCGCCGAAGACGGCAAACGCCGGTATCTGCACACTCTGAACGGCTCGGGCGTGGCGATCGGGAGAACTTGGCTGGCCATTATCGAAAACTATCAGCAGAGGGACGGCTCCGTTGTTATTCCCGAAGCTCTCAGGCCTTACATGGGAGGACTGGCGGTCATCCGGGCCTAACCGCCCGAGTATTAGGATATGCCGCGCACATGGGGCTTGCGGACGAGATCGGGGCGCGGCGTGCTCGGTTACAGCGGCGCTGAAGGGCTCCATCCGCCGTTAATGCAGAGCACTTCGCCCGTGATATAGCCTGCGGCGTCCGAGGCCAGAAAAAGCGCGGCTTGCGAAATATCCTCCAGCTCCGCCAACCGTTTCATGGGCACCATGCCGGCGGTTTTTCGTTCGACGCTGGGATCCCTCCAGAAGGCAGCGTTAAAATCGGTTTTGACTATTCCCGGCGCCAGCGCATTGACCCGAATATTGCAGCCCGCAACTTCCAATGCCAATTGCCGCGTCAGCATAATAATTCCGGCTTTGGAAACGGGATAGGCCCCGGCCCCCGCTCCCGGAGTCAGCCCTACTTGCGAGGACAAATTTATAATGCAGCCGCTCTTTTGCTCCATCATGACTTTGCCCGCGGCCCGGCAGCAAAGGTAGGTGCCTTTAAGATTGGTGTCGATCACCCGGTTCCAATCCTCCTCGCCGCATTCAATCAGCGTCTGCCCGGGAATCCAGACGCCCGCGCAATTTACGAGAATATCGATTTTACCGAAGGTTTGCGCCGATAGCCGCATCAATTCATCTACATCGGTTTTTTTGGAAACATCGATTCGAAGAGCGAGGGATCTGGAGCCGAGATGATCGAGCTCGTGTTTGGTTTTCTGCAGCAAGCCGTCATCCGCGATAATATCACAAACAGCAATATCGGCTCCGGCGCGGGCAAACGCGACGGCGATCGCTTTCCCGATCCCTCTTCTCCCTCCCGTTATTACGGCAGATTTATTTTTCAGACATTCGGAAGTCATATCCTTCTCCTGGCTGCGAGAATCCGGCATCTTTGCATACGAAATTCGCTCCGTTGCCGCCATAATACCGCAATCCTGTTGCTGCGAGGGCATCGAATAATTGACCATGCGCGGATTCTTCAACAGCGCGTCTCTTGGATGCGCCGGACGCCCGCCTAAATTCTTAAAAGATGACTTACGGGGACGCATTGGATGTTAGAATAACGGTCTGACGTCTGTCCCTGGGGCGCTCAGAACGCGGCCTTTTGTACTTTTTTACCACGGGCTGCTGGGCATATTAAAAAGGGATCATTAAAAATGCGGCGCTCTTACATCGCCGGCTGCAGATGTCGCCGGAATCCAAGGCGGTTCCATTAGCATAAACCCCGGCTGATTTTCCTTTCTTTTGCAGCGCACAATTGAAATTCCGAAGGAGAACAAGAGATGAAAAATCGGTTTAGAAAGCTGATTAAATTTACGGCCGGGCTTGCGATAACAGTTTTGACAGCCGCAGCCGCAACCATGGCGGCGGATTCGACGGCATCCGCCTCCAGAGCCGTCGAATCCGCTGATACAGAACAGACGGCCGCCCAGTCGTCCGCATCCAACCGCATAGAAAATTCCGTTGTGAGAGTATTCGCCACGTCCCAATACCCGGACCTGTCGAGGCCTTGGAGCAAACAGCCCATCCGCGAGATTACCGGAAGCGGCTTGATCATTGAAGGCAGGCGAATTCTTACGAATGCGCATGTCGTCCTTTACGCGAGCCAGGTCCAGATACAGGGCTACCGCTCCGGCGAGAAGCTATCCGCAACCGTGGAAGCCGTTGCTCCGGGAATTGACCTTGCAATATTGAAACTCGATGAAGAAACGTTTTTCGACACGCATGCGGCGCTCCCTCTTGCCGATGATTTGCCTAAGGTCAAAGACCCAGTCATGGTTTATGGCTTTCCGACAGGCGGAGACAACTTGTCGATTACGAAGGGAATCGTTTCGCGCATCGATTTCGCTCATTACAATTACTCTGTATTCGGACTCCGCGTTCAGATCGATGCCGCCATCAACCCCGGCAACAGCGGAGGACCCGCCGTTGTAAGCGACAAGGTTATGGGCATCGCGTTCAGCATTCTCGCCAACACTCAGAACATCGGCTACATCATCCCTTCGGAAGAGATTAAGCTTTTTCTCGGCGATATTGCCGACGGCCGTTATGACGGCAAACCGGGCCTCTTTGATCAATTCCAGACCTTTGAGAACCCGGCTTTGCGCGCCTTCCTAAAGCTCGACAAGTCCGTTGAGGGCATTATCGTCCGCGCGCCCTTCCGAACCGATCCCGGCTATCCGCTCAAGCAGTGGGACGTGATCACAAAAATCGGTGATGCCGCCGTGGACAATCAGGGCAATATCATGATCCGTAACGACCTAAAGCTTGCATTCAGCAGCCATGCCCAGAAAACCGTCAAGGACGGCAAGATTCCGTTGACCATTGTGCGCGGGGGCCGGGAAACGCCGGTTCAGCTGCCTGTATTCTCATTTCGCCCCAGGCTGATCCCCTATCTGAAGGGAAGCTACCCATCCTATTTCATTTGCGGGCCGCTGGTTTTTTCAGTTGCGGTAGAGGAACTTGTGAGCAGCGTCTCGAGAGGGACCGGCGGCGCGAACAGGATGAATATTTTCAGTTTTAACGGAAACCCTTTATTTACCCGGCGAGGCGACCAACCTGCTTTCGAAGGAGAGGAGCTTGTCGTTGTCCCATCCCCCTTCTTTGCCCATCCTTTGGCAAAGAATTATTCGTCTCCAGGATTGATGGTCGTGGAAAACATCAACGGCATAGCGGTCAAAAATCTCCGCAACCTTGTGGAAATCATTCGCGACTCGAAGGATGAGTTCATCAGAATTGAGTTTACGGGACGAGGCACAGAGGTGCTGGTCTTCCCGCGCGAGGAATTGATTTCCGCCACAGATGGAATATTGAATGACAACGGCATCCGTTCCCAGGCCTCGCCCGATATGTTGTCGATCTGGAAGGAAAAGCAGCCCTGACGGCATGCGCCATCCGAATTGCACGCGTGCGGAAATCCTCTGCTTAAATAATTGAGTTGGGCGGCGGATCTCTATCTGTTTCGGAGGACCGCTTCATCTTCCCCCAAAGGGATGGTCGAGGGCCTTTCAAGCGCGATATCCAGAGTGGAACCCCGCTGGATTTCCAGATCTTTTTCGCTCGACGTAAAAACCATGGCAAGCCCGGTAATAGCGCCGATTCCCCCTTCTATCCCGGCGCTTCTGTTCCAGCCTGCCCTCGCGCCGGCTCCCGAAATGCCGGGAGCGATGATTTCGGCAGTATCTCCCTGTCGGGAGCCTTCCCCGGCAGCGCTTCCATTGCAAGGGAAACAGTCGCTTGCGTCAGCATCCATGCGGACAAGAACTGCGGCAATGGGTGTATCCTCTCCGCGGCCGGGGATCCGGATCGAATGAAAGAGAAGGTTTATCGCCGCTTTTCCCTTGAATCTCCCGGGGCGAAGAATTCGCGATATGCTGCCGGACACGATGCTTCCTTTGGGAATGACCAATAGTTCGTCCGAATACACGGGCGTGATCACCACCGCGCTGAAATAATCCCCTTCGCTGTTCAATTTTGTGCTTAACCGATCGTTTAACTGCAGTTTGATCCGGGTTCCTTTTGGAAGGACTACAGAAGAGGCCGCATACACGGGGTTTCCAAACAGCTCGAGAAGCAATATCAAACACGTGGCAAAAAAGCAAAACGGTCTCATCGGTTTATTTCCCGCATGGCGAAATAAATTTTTCCAGCCATTAAGAGAGATGCCGGCTCCCGGCGAAGGGTTCACCTCTTTTCGCAGCTTGGCTCAAAGAGCCGTCCGCACAACCGCTATCAACAATCCCTTCCGGCTTCCATATCCCGCGGTTTTTCGCGGGATATCAAGGGCGCAGCCCTTGCTACGTTAAACCACTGATAACAAAGAACCTCTATCATGCTTTCCTTGACTGTACGCCTGCTTGCTGTTAGGGTCTACGCATGAGCTTACCGTCGCCGCCTTTCCAACCGCCTCCGATCTCCCGGCAAGAAAGACTCCAGGCCCTCTTTGAGGTCTTGTTGATGTGCGGCCTGGTTTCAAGTTTTCTGACAGCCCCGATTATTATCGCCTTTGGTGCGGCGAAAGTACCGCTGCTGGATATGAAAGCCGAAACAATCTCCCTCTTGCTTCTCTTGGACGCAGCAATCACGTTTCTTTTGCTGGCGGTCATTTTAAAAGTACGGCGGGAACCGCTCGCCAGCCTTGGGCTTCCGTGGGAGAGGTGGAAGCGCGATACTCTGGTGGGCCTCGCGCTCGTTCCCTTTCTCCTGCTCATCAATGCTTTGGTATCTATAGTCTTTAAGGCTTATTTCCCGGAGTACTACACTGAACGGAACCCTCTTACAGAGATCATCCGCACGCCTCAGCAACTGGCGCTGTTTATTCTTGCGGCTCTCATTGCCGGAGGCGTCAAAGAGGAGCTGCAGCGCGCCTTCATTTTAGACAGGTTCCGCCGCTATTTGGGAGGCGCAGTCGTGGGTCTCCTGATATGGAGCGTCCTGTTTGGAGCAAGCCATTATGTGCAGGGAGCGCAGGGAGTCGCCGTGGCTTCAGTCTTCGGCCTGATTCTTGGAATCCTTTATCTGTCGAGAGGAAGCCTCATCGCTCCCGTTGCGGCTCACGGCGTCTATGACGCGGCCGCCCTGCTTTTGAGCTGGTTTTTCAAATAGCCGGACCGGCCGGCCGCCGCAGAATAATTTCCTCCCATCGGAATGCCTGCAGGCATCGGCGCGTTGTTGCCGATAATAATAGACGGGCATTCAACGGATGCCCGTCGTAAGCAAGAGTTTTAAATTATTGGGCCGCCTTGCTGCGGGATTGTCGAGCTGATCCATGTCCATGAACCTGAAATTGCTGGAAATGCTGGCGGACATTCATAAAAACAGCCGCAGCGGCATCGTTAGAATCGAAAGAGGTCCGGAAAAAAAACAGCTGGTCCTCGACAAAGGCTCTCTTGTCTTTGCGGAAAGCAACCTGCCCGCAGAGCATCTGGTGCGCATAATGGTTAAACTGGGCTTGCTGCGTCAGGCTGAAACGAAAGAAATCGCTTCCCTGATGAAAGAGGGCAAGACAAGCGAGGAGGCGGTTCTTGCGTTGTCCTCCTCCGGGATGGAAGGCCTTGGGCAGGGTAGGCGCGAACAGGCAATCCTCATTCTGTCTTCTCTGTTGAACCGGGATGAATGCGGCATGCGCTTTTATCCCGGCGAAGGCCTGGTTAAGTACCGTTTGAATCTCAGCCTGCCGCTGCCCGAATTGATCATCGAGTCTGTGCGGCGCGCCGTTTCCGGCCGCCTTTTCCTAATCCCCTCGAACTTTCTCCAGGGAAATTATTGCGCCGCGGGGACCGCCGCCCGAGGCGGATTGGACTTTCCGCTCAGTAGCGCCGAATCGCGCGCCTACTCTCTCATGCAGCAGCCCGCAAGAGCGGCGGACGTCGCTTCGCGGGCAATCCCTTCCGAAACAAAGCCGGAAGAAGTGATTTTTTGCCTTTTCATTCTGGGACTGATCGCGCCCAGGGAACCGACGATACAGGAGGCCGAGAACGCTCGCGCTTCAGATTCTCCCGACCGCCGCCTTGACGACATGCTTGCCCGCTTCGAGACAGCCGGTTTGTACGAGATTTTATCCGTTCAAAGCGATGCGAGTGCCGACGTGATCCAAGCCGCCTATTACGACCTGGCAAGGCAGTTTCATCCCGACCGCTTTCAATCCCGAGAATTCCCCGACGACGTCCGGCGCAAATCGGAGCGGGTCTTCAGCTTGATAAACGAAGCCTACCTGACGCTGAAAACTCCCGCTTCCCGAGACGCCTATGACGCGACGAGGCTGGCAAAGGAAAGCAAAGTGGAGGCCGAACTGAAGTCAAGAGCCGGCGGCCAGCCGGCCGATAAAGAAACGGCCGAAGGCCTCTTTCGCGAGGGCTGCAGCCTTCTGGCCGGCGGCAATTACGAAAAAGCCGCCGAGCGCCTAAAGGGATCCGTATGGCTGTGCCCGGATAATGCCGCCTACCATCATTATCTTGGGGTCGCCCTGTCGGAAATCCCGAAATTCAGGAAAAGCGCCGAACAGCATTTGCTGAAAGCTCTCGATCTCGACAAAACCTACCTCAACAGCCGGCTCGAACTCGCCAAGCTGTATATCAAGGTTGACCTCCCGCGCAGGGCCGAACTGCAGCTGCGGGAATTAATCCGTTGGGACCCTGAAAATCCTAAAGCCCACAAGCTACTGGATGAATTGAAATCGCTCCCCTCAAAGTGACAGGCTATTCAGTCTCCGATTTCCGTGCTACTATTGGCTCGCTTTTCCAAGGCGACATGAAGATCGGAACGGAGCAACTACATGGATAAGAACCAACCGTTGAGCTATCAAACCGCCGGCGTGGACTCCAAACAAAAAGACCAAGCCATGCAGCGTCTCGGCGACTGGGTGGAGCGCAGCTTCGCATTGCGGCCGGCGGATGTGCGTCTGCCGCTCGGGTACTTCGCCAATGTCATCGACATCGGAAACGGCATGGGCGTCGCGCTCTCAACCGACGGCGTCGGAACGAAAATCCTGATAGCCCAAATGCTGGCGAAGTACGATACCGTCGGCATCGACTGCGTGGCCATGAATGTCAATGACGTTCTCTGCGTGGGTGCGGAGCCTCTTGCGATTCTCGATTATGTCGCCGTTCAGGTCCCCCACCCTGATCTTCTGGAGGGTCTTGCCAAGGGACTCTACGCCGGCGCCGAGCTTGCCCGGGTTACCATCCCCGGAGGAGAGATCGCGCAAATCAAAGAAATGATCCAGGGCAAGCGCGATGGGTACGCCTTCGATCTCGTAGCCTCCTGCGTCGGCAAGGTTCCGCTCGACAGGATCTTGACCGGGGAGCACATTGAGGAAGGGGATATCGTCCTGGGACTGGCTTCAAGCGGAATCCACAGCAACGGAATGACCCTTGCGCGCCGCGTCTTTTTTGAGCGCCTGGGATGGGCCCCGGATCAATACGTTGAAGAACTGGGCCGCACCATAGGAGAGGAGCTTCTGGAACCTACCCGCATTTATGTGAGGGAAGTCCGGGAGATGCTCGATGCCGGGCTCAAGATAAAAGCGCTGGCTCATATTACCAGCACCGGATTTCTAAATCTCAGCCGCACCGCTTCCCCGACAGGTTACGTTCTTGACAAGCTGCCCGAACCGCCTCCGATTTTCCAGCTGTTGCGCAAGCACGGCGCCATCAGCGACGAGGAGATGTATTTCACCTATAACATGGGCATCGGCTTCAGCGTTATCTTGGCGCCGCAGGACGCCGACGCCGCTCACGCCATAGCGCGCAAGCACCGCTCTGAATCCTACACCATCGGATTCGCCGTGGCTGATCCCGAAAAAAAAGTCCGCATCCCTTCGGCGAAACTTGTCGGCGCCGGCGGCCGATTCAAAAGACAGTAATCAAGGAAACGGAAGGCGGCAACCGGCGGGGATTTTAATATAATGGGAGGCCGCGCCGCCGAAAAACCCAGCGGTTTACTGCCCGATACTCCCGAGTCTTTCCAGCGCCAGACGGGCTGCCGACTGTTGAGCCTCCTTCTTGGTTCTTCCCGTGGACTCGGAAACCACCTCTCCGCTAATCATGACCTGGACGACAAATGTTTTCCGATGGTCGGGGCCTATTTCATCCACGACGCGGTATTCCGGTTCCGGGCGCCCGAGGTCGTGCAGCTGTTCCTGGAGCGCCGATTTAAAATCGCCGTAAGTAAGCTGCTTCGCGTCGAGCCCTTCCAGGAATCTCTCAATCTGGCGCCCTACAAAATCCGAAGCCGCCTCTACTCCGCCGTCCAGATAGATCGCGCCGATTATGGCCTCGTAGGCATCCACAACGATGGCGCGCTTGCTGCGGCCGCCCGTTTTTTCCTCGCCCCGGCTCAGCCGAATAAATTCCCCCAGGCGAATATTCCTGGCCAGTTTGACAAGGCTGGCGGCGCTAACGAGATACGCTTTGGTTTTGCTGAGCTCCCCTTCGTTAAGCTCCGGAAAACGCTGGAATATCCGGGAGCTGACCAGGAATCCGAGCACGGCGTCCCCCAGAAACTCGAGCGACTCGTTGTTGCGAAGATTTTCTTCCGCGTGCTCGTTGACAAAGGACCGATGCGTCAATGCCCGTGAAAGAAGAGCCGCATCTGTGAATCTATATCCCAGAAGCTTTTCCAAATCCTCCAAAGGCAAAGAAGGTCGCATTTCTTCGGTACTGTCGTTCATAGCAACCTCAGTTGTGCGGCTCGCAACCGGCTGGCAGCGCGGCCGAATATCAGCGCGCATCATTCACGAAGCTTCTGCTGCGGCCCCGAATCCAGGCCAGAAGACTCCGCGCGGAAATGGTCGTACCCTCGTTCTCTGAGCGTTCGGATTTTTCCGCCGGCCTCCTTCAGCCGCACTTTTCCGACATCCCGGTTCAGTTCCCCGATTCTGGTGATCCGGGGAAATCCGGAAGGATAAGATTCTTCAAGCAAACGCGCTTTTGTCCTCGGCGCCGCGAAAAGCAATTCGTAATCTTCGCCCCCATGGAGCGCCAGCTCGGCAGGATCGCAATTCCACCCGGCGGAAGCGGCAAACACGGGAATATCCGCCAGCCGGATTTCGGCGCCCACCCCGCTGGCTCTGCACATGCGGGGAAGATCCACAGACAGCCCGTCGCTGAGATCCATCATGCAATGGACTAAGCCGCACTGAGCCAGCCATATTCCGGCCTCGCAGCGGGGCTCCGGCGTCCGGTGAGCCTTCAGAGCTTCTCGTCCGGCTCGGGAACGACTCCCGATTCCGCCCGATCGAAGCAGCTTCAAACCCGCGGCGGATCTTCCTAAAACGCCGGTCACATACAGCAGGTCCCCGGGCCGCCCGCCGCAACGATAGAGCACCTTCCGGTTCAGCGATTCTCCCAAGGCCGTTATTGAAATAATAATCCCGCTCTGCGAACTGGAAAGGTCGCCTCCGATCAGCTGCGCGCCCTTGCAGACTTCAGGCTCCGTCGTCCCCTTGTGGAATTCCAGAATCCAACGCTCCGATACCCCGCGAGGCAGCGCCAGGGATACGGTGAAAAAAAGCGGCTTGGCGCCCATGGCCGCCAGGTCGCTTAGATTCACGGAAATCGCCTTGCGGCCAAGCCGGCGCGGCGTTGTCCATTCGCGGCGGAAGTCAATTCCCTCGAGCAGCGCGTCCGTGGTCACCAGCCAGTATTCCTTCGCCGCCCTGGGGCGGAAAACCGCGGCGTCGTCGCCTATGCCCTTTTCCAACAATGGGCTCTTGGCGCTATAGCGCCGCTCAAGAAGTTCAAGGATCCTGTTTTCGCTGGTGGGTTGCGAAGGTCTCTTGCGCATGGAAGAAAGTTCCGCGAGCATTCCCGGCCTAAAAACCGGATTTTGTATAATTGCGCCCGCAGGCGCTTATTGCTTTTTCTCAAAAAGCTCGTTGATTTCCGTCATAAACTCGCTCACGTCCTCGAATTCGAGATAGACAGACGCAAATCGCAGATAAGCGACCTTGTCAATGCGCTTGAGTTCGGAAAGAAGAATCTTTCCGATGGTGACGGAATCCAGCTCCCGCTCCGGGCTTTCCTGAACCGTCTGCTCGACTCTGTCAATTATCTTCTCCAACTGTGTGATGCTGACCGGCCTTTTCTCGCACGCTTTCATAAGTCCGCTCAGAATCTTTTTCCGCTCGAATCTTTCCCTTCCGCCGTCTTTCTTCACCACCATATACGGTATTTCGTCGCTTCGTTCATAGGTCGTGAATCGGCGGCCGCAATTCAGGCACTGGCGGCGGCGCCGGATGGAATCTCCATCCCGGCTCTCCCGCGAATCCACAACGCGGTCCTTTAGAAATCCGCAATACGGACACTTCATATCAGGCCACCCGCAGCATGCAAATAAAAAATGTTCTTCCCTTTTATTCTCATAAAGCGCCACAATGTCAACACATAAAGGCCTTTGATGAATTAATAGAAAATTTTCACAAAGGTCAAGCACAAACCTGCGGCCGATAGGAGCGGTCCTCTTCGATTGTTATTCGAATGGCGGCCCATTATCGAGCCGTTGCTTCGGAAATCGGGGCAAAAACGGTTTTTTTGAACTTTGAGACCCGGATTTTCGTTTTTCAGAACGGGAACGGAACAAACACAAGGAGCCACGATTGCTCTCGGGCGAGCAGAAAATTGTAGAGCGATGCCTTCATGGAGATGACGCCGCCTGGGAGATCATCGTGAACACTTATGCCAGGCGGCTGTTTACTTTGAGTTATCGATATACGAACAGCAGAGATGATTCGGAGGACCTGACTCAGGAAATACTTATTCGTGTTTATCGGAACCTGTACAGCTATCGCGCCGAAGCAGGAAGTTTTCAGGGCTGGGTGCTGCAGATTGCGCGCAACCTGATCATCGACTTTTACCGGAAAAATCGCCGGTATCAACCGGCGGGAGGCAGCGAGGAATTAGAAACCATGAGTATTCCCGACCGTAATTCGCCGGATCCTCATGTTTCCGCCGAACGGATGGAGGCTTCGCAATTCCTTCAGGAAGGGCTTCAATCTTTACCTCCTGAATTAAAAGAGGCAATTATACTTAGGGAACTTGAAGGATTAGCCTACCAGGAAATCGCCGATTTACTCCAGGTCCCCCAGGGAACGGTTAAAAGCCGAATCAACCGGGGGCGTCTGGAACTGGCAAAGTTATTGATTAAACGGCGAACCAAGCGGCGGCTCGATATTTAGGGGGCTTCATGGATTGCTCTCACAGCGAGCAAATGTTAAGCGAATATTTGGACTCCACCTTGTCGCCCGACGAGCGGCTTCAGCTTGAAGAACACCTTGAGAGCTGTTCACGCTGCGCAGCCTTGCTCGCAGAGATGCGATCCGTTATCGATTTATGCCGCAGCACGCGGACTCTGGAAGTCAAGCCCGAGCTCGTAGACAGCATATTGCTGCGCACATCCGGCCGATCAAGAACCCGGTCTTTGCGGGAATTCCTCCGCCGATACCTGAATCCTTCCCTGGCGACGCCAAGGTTTGCCGTCGGGACAAGCCTGGCGGCTATTTTTCTGATCCTGACGGCATATACGCTGATGCCTCGGGCGTCGGCAGCGCGGCCGCATTTCTCCCCTCTGGCGGTCCTGCAATTGATGGAGCGGCAGGTCCAGCACTTATACGGCCAGGGAATCAAGGCCTATGAAAAAGCGAACGAATTACAGGCCCAATTTTTTTATTTTACGGATAATGCAATTAATAAGGCGCGGTTCATGATGGAAACGATGGAGGTTCCCGCGGGGGGGGCTGAAAATCTGGCGGAACCGGCGCCGGGCGAAGAAAAAACGCCGAGAGAAAAACAAAGCGGTTTGCCGTTTTTTTCGGGGAGTGCCGCAGCTTTGCTCCAATTCCGAAGCATTTCCGGTCGGGGAGCAAGCGCCGTAAAATGCCCGGAACCGGAGCAGCTTAAGACGGATTATCCATGAAGCGGGCCCTGAGGCGGATCCGCGCCTTTCTGCGAGCCTGTCCGGGTATGGGGAGGCGCCCCGCTGTGAATCATTATGAATAATCCGGACGCAAAGAGGAGGCCGACATGAAGTGCTCATATCATCCCGATATAGAAGCCCACGCAGTGTGCGCAATCTGCAAAAGGTATTTATGCGATGAATGCACGCACACAATAAAAGGCAAAACCTATTGCGAAAATTGCCTGAGCCGCGGAGTGGAGTGCATTACGGCATTCAAAGATTCAAGGGTGCCTTCCGACGCTCCCAAGAAAGCCGCCCTTTGCGCGCTGATCCCCGGCCTGGGCGCCGTATACAACGCCGAATATCTAAAAGCCGTAACTTATTTTTCGGTTTTCGCGGCGCTGGCCGCAATGAGCGGCAGAGTCAGCGGAATATTCGGATTCGGCGCCTTCGTATTCGTCCTATTCACCATGTTCGATGCCTACCGGAGCGCCGAAGCCAGGATCCGCCGCCAAATCAGCGAAGGGGCGGCCGCCGTCGATGCTCGCGGCGAGAATAAAGCCACTATCGCCTGGGGGGTGTTCCTGATAATTCTGGGCATCCTCTTCCTGCTGCAGAACGTTCTTCCCTACCATCTGCTGAGACAGTTCTGGCCTGTCGTGTTTATCGCGCTGGGCGCATATCTCGTGGTCCGTGCCCTGACAGGCGGACGGGATGCATCGCGCGATCCCTACCGTTTTCCAAAGAAACCCGAAAATGATCTAGGAAAGGATATTTGAAATGTCTTCCCGCTCTCGATCCGGCGCTCTCGCCGCAGGATTGATATTGATCTTCCTGGGAGCGCTGTTTCTGGTTGAAAACCTATACGCTCCTTTTTCTCTCTGGCAGCTTTTTGCGCGATACTGGCCTCTGATTTTGATCGGGATCGGACTCAGAGGCATTTACCGGTATTTCGCATGGCAGGCAAAGCCCGCGACGCCGGACAAAACGCCGCCAAAGGAGTGACTCATGCCGCAAAAGCACCGCCCGTCATTGTTCATTGCCTTGATTTGGACCGGCATCGGGTTGCTGTTCCTTGCGAGAAATTTCGCCGTCGGCACCGATTTCTGGTCTCTTGCCGCCCGCTTTTGGCCCCTCCTTTTAATCTTCCTCGGGCTGGGAAAGGTTTTGGATTATTTCCTACGGAAGGATGCAATTTCCATCAGTATCGGAGAAGTCGTCGGGATCCTTCTGCTGCTGCTTGCAGGCTTTGTCATAAGCCGAATTTCCGCAGCCCCGGTGGGCGGGTTTTTCAGGACTCTCCCGATCGTCATCGGAGGCATTCCCATGCAGCCGGGTCAATGGACAGCGGACTCGCACACTTATTCGGAGGAAGCCGCCTATCCTCTGGATTCGCCTGTGCCGATCCGCATCGAGAATTCCCACGGCCGCGTGTCGGTGACTTCCGGAAGCGAAGGGGAAATACGGGTAAGACTGAAAAAGACGATACGCGGCAGCGAGAAGCGCGCCCGCGATATTGCAGGTGAAATACATCTGGAAGGGGCTTCCGAAAGGGCATCGGAAACCACCCCCGGAGCCGAATCCGTCGGCGAGCACTTCTTGGTAAAGACGAACCGCGATGCGGCCGGAATCCCTGAGTCCGCCCTCGCAACGGATATGGAAGTCCTCGTTCCCAAAAGCTCGCCGGTGCAGGTCCGGAATGCTTTTGGACCGGTCAGCGTATCGGGCCTCGAGGGCGATCTTGACCTAAGCACGGCTTACGGCGTCCTCGAGGTCCGCGACTGCGCCGGCCGGCTTAAGGTATCCAACCGCCACTCGGAATCCCGATTGACGGATCTGAAGGGAAATATCCGCTTTACCGGCCGGGGAAAGGTGTATATAGAGAATGTCGTCGGCGACATAAACATTTCCAATGCATTTTCTCCTCTGGAAATATCAAACGTGGACGGCGGGGTTTCGATTCGCAGCAGCGAGGGAGACATACGGCTTAAAAAAATCACCAAGCCGGTGGTAATGGAAAGCAGCGGCAAACACGTGCGCATCGACGGCCTGGAAGACAGCCTGAAAATGACGGCAAGACACCAGAACATCGACATTTCCGATGTCGCTTCCGACATTGTGCTCGATAGCCGTTATTGCAGCGTGAATCTGAAGGACATCCGCGGAAAAGTGGAGATCCGTTCGGATTTCGACCGCCTCAGCGGCGACGGCATCCGCGCCGCCTTTAAGCTCGAAGCCCGCGGCAGCAGCCTGCGCTTAAACGCCGTCGAGGGAGCCTTGGACATCGAAACCACCCTCAAAGATGTTATCGTGAATGACTTCCGCGGCGGCTGCAGCATCCTGAACGAATACGCTGATGTTAATCTATCGGCCGGAGGGCTGGGCGCGGGCGACATCTACGTAAAGAATCGGAACGGTTCAATAAACCTGTTTCTCCCAAAGGAAGAGTCCTTCGCGATCGATGCCGTTTGCCGGAATGGAAGGATTGAATCTTCCTACGCCGGACTGGAACCTGTCGGAAACGAAAGCAACAACGGAGTGCTCCGCTCCCGGATAGGAACCGGAGGACCGAAGATCCGCCTGGAAAACGAATACAGCAACATTCATATTGCCCCTGTTCCCGCCTATGGCCCCCGCAATTCTTCAACGGCAGGCAGATTCATCGGGGTGATGGGTCCAAACCGCCAACCGTACATGGTGCGGGGATTCGCAGGTCCCGGCAGCGCACCCGATTAAAAGGAGTCGAACGATGAAAAAAGCAGCCTGGACATTTTTAATCCTGCTGTTGTATCCGGGATGCATCCTCGATGAGCGTGCGCCGGTACAAATGGCCTCCATCAGCCGGTCCCAACCCCTGGCTCAAGAGAAATCGCTGGAAGCGGGTGTCCGCTTCGATATCGGTTCTCTTGAAATCGCCCGAGAGGAAAAAGAGGGGTCCCTTTATTCCTTTGATTTGGACTACGACAAAGCCGCCTATTCTCCCGACTTCCAATACAACACTCCTCCCAACGGCACGGACGCCCGGCTCAGCTTCAGCCTTCAGCGCATCGACCGGACAGGAATACGGAAGGAAAACCCGAGCAACCGGCTGCGCCTTGCATTTACCGATGCGGTTCCGCTGAAGTTGCAGCTTAACACCGGTGTAGGAGATGCGGTTCTGTCGCTTTCGGGAATCAAATTGGCGCGAATGGATTACGAAATCGGCGTGGGCGGCGCGAAAATATACGCTTACGAGCCCAACGAGATCCAGTGCGAGTACATACGATTGAAGAGCGGCGTCGGCAGCTTCGAAGCGATCGGTCTCGGAAATCTCAACTTCCGCGAACTTGAGTTTATTGGAGGCGTGGGCGGCGCCGATCTCGATTTTACCGGAGAGTGGAAGCGGAATGCCGATATACATATAGAAGTCGGCGTGGGTGGCGCAAATGTGCGCATGCCGCGCAACGTCGGAGTTCGAGTGGAAGCCGAAAAGCATTTTTTGAGCGGTTTGCACCTTGAAGGCTTTCACCAGCGCGATTCAGTCTATTTCAGCGAGAACTACGAAAGCGCTCCCGTCCGGGCAACGATCCGCGTTGTAGCAGGCGTCGGCGGATTTAAAATAACCTGGGTATAAAGCGGGAACTGCTTTATATAGATTTCCCCGCCCGCTGTGCAACGGCAATCGGGCGGATCCGCGGATCCGTCCTCTCAGCGCGCTTTTCTCATGAGACTTTACGGTTGGTTCGGACTGCTGCTTCTGATCGTTTCCGAGTACTGCCTCTTCCGCAAAATAGAACCCTTCCACTCGTGGTTCTACTCCTTTGCCTGGTGGTCCTATATCCTTCTGGCGGACAACCTGTTATGGAAACTCCGGGGCAGCTCGCTCCTAACCGGCCGGCGCCGGGAATTCGGCGGCATGGTTTTTTGGTCGGTTTTCATTTGGCTGCTTTTCGAATCCTATAATTTCGTCATCAACAACTGGGCCTACGACCTTGTGCCTGCTGAGATCTGGTTGCGCTGGCCCGGTTATGCGATTTCCTTCGCCACCGTGCTGCCGGGAATTTTTATTACTTCGGATCTCGTTGAGCTGCTTTTCAGACGCAGCGGCAGCCCGGCGGCGTCGCATTGCGAAACCCTCGCCGAAAAACCTTCGTCGCGCCGCGCTGCCCTGTTTGTCGTCCTGGGCCTAGTCTTGTCCATTGCGCCGCTTATCTGGCCGCGATATTTCTTCCCCGCGGTATGGGTAGGCCCAATTTTCCTTCTTGATCCCCTTCTGGAAAGAGCCGGAATCCGCAGCCTATACCTCAACGTCAGCCGCGGGGATCGAACGCGCTTGTGGAGCCTCATGCTGGGCGGATTGCTCTGCGGTTTGATGTGGGAATTCTGGAATTACTGGGCGGGGACAAAATGGATCTATACGGTCCCGTTTTTCGGCGGCTGGAAAGTGTTCGAAATGCCGATCCTCGGGTTCCTGGGATTTTTACCGTTCGCGCTTGAATGCTGGATGCTGTACCACCTGCTGCGCTTGATTCTTCGGCGTGCAAACAGCTCGGCAACCCGCTTCGCGTGGCGGCTGGGCCTGGCCGCGCTTGCCCTGATCATTTTCCGCGGAATCGATACACACACGGTCGTTCGTTTTGCGGATCCACTTTCCCGATTCTTTTTTGATGGAGCGTAAACCAATGCGGCTTTTTTCCGTAATTCTCTTTTGCCTCATGTTTCCCGCGCTGCAGGCCCGGGAATCCCCCGAACATAAATCTCCTTACGTTGAGCGGGAGGAAAAGCAGTTTAAGTTTTATCCCGGCGGGAAGGTGGGAATATCCATAGAAGTGCCCGGCAGCCTGAAAATTGTCGGATGGAAAAAGGGATCCGTCCTCATGCAAGCCGAAAAGATCGTCTATTACGATACGGAGGAAAATGCCAAAGCATTGCTGAAAAAATCTCCCATCCGGGTTAAGTGGAACCAGACGAGCGCCGTCATCAGCACGCCGAAGCCTTCCCCGCAGCAGGAAAATTTGGAAATGAATATCACTTTATATGTGCCGGCCGACAAGACAGACCTCAAGGCAATGGTGTATCAGGGCGATGTCTTCATTGATTCCGTTAACGGCTGGGTGGAAATAAACATTCTGGACGGCGGCCTGCACGCAAGATCGGCGTCCGGTTACTTTTCAGCCTATACTCAACGGGGAGACCTTTTGGCCGAGATGTCCGACTCGCGCTGGAGGGGTTTGGAGTTCGCCGCCGCAACCGGGCAAGGATCCATTACGCTCAGGCTCCCGGAAACTTACTCCGCTGCTGTTCAGCTCGAGACCCGGCAGGGCAAAATTTCCGTGGATTACCCCCATCAGATAGTGGAAGGAGAGCCGCTTCCGCCCGACATCGTCACCAACGGCGCCGTGCAGCTTTTAAAAGCCACCCTGGGGGACGGCGGCGCGCCCGTAAAGCTGTCCACCGCATCCGGCAACATCAGCATGTCCGCGGCGCGGTGAGGGCGCCGCAAAAAAATGGGAACCCGCCGTCGTTTTTTCTAAGAAACCAACCAGAAGATCGTTATTCCAGTTAGAAGCTTTAAAAAACGGGGAGCACTGATGAGGGCTGAATGAAAACTCCAGACCCAAGCTGGATACCGGCCGTATTGGCCGAATACGAGCAGCCGCTGACCCGGTACGCAGCCCACATCACCGGCGACACCGAACGCGCTCGGGAAATCGTCCAGGACGTCTTTCTCAAGCTCTGTCGCCAGAACCCGTCCCAAATAAGCAACCACCTGGCGCAATGGCTTTACACGGTATGCCGCAACCGGGCGCTGGATGTGTCGCGAAAGGAGAGACGAATGACTGGAATCAGCGATGCACAACTCGAATTGCAGCCTCATTCGGGACCGGAAGTCACGGCAGCCCTTGAGCAGGAGGAACGGCTCGCCGCTGTTCTCGACATACTTCGCACTCTCCCGGCAAACCAGCAGGAAGTCATCAGGCTGAAATTTCAGAGCGACCTGAGCTACCTGGAAATCAGCAAAATCACCAATCTTTCGGTGAGCAACGTCGGTTTTCTCATCCACACCGGGCTTAAAACCATCCGGGAAAAGGCAGGGAAACAACCGGCTGCAAGGAGGGTGAAATGAATCTGGACGCCAATGATCCCAAATGGACCGCCTACGCTCTCGGCGAAGTGAAAGACGAAAAAGAGAGAGCGGAAATGGAAAGAATCCTGGAAGAGTCCGGCGAAATGCGCAGGATCGTCGAGGAAATCCGGGAGACGGCCGGATTGTTGAAGGAAGAACTGCTGGCGGAGCCGGGTGCTGTTCTAACTCAAGCCCAACGAGAAAGTATAATGGCAAAATCAACCGCATCCCGGCGGCCATGGTTTGCATTGAAACCGTCCTGGGCCATGGCTTGCGCCGCCGTCGCCGTCATGGTGCTGTCCTTCGTTGCATACAAACAGATCGCGCGGCGCGGGCCGGTTTCTCAAGAAACACAAATCGCCTCGCTCGCGCAAAAGAAGACTCCTTCTCCGATCGCCGGGGATCTCCAAAGAGAGGCTGGGCATGACACCGGCGCTTCGCGCTCGCCGAACGAAATGCCCGCTCCGGCTGCTCAACTTGAAAAATTGAAGCCACCTCCCGACCGGCCGTCGGACGCAAAGCAGTACGCCGTCACGGATAACGAGAGCGACAAAACAGCCCCTGCGGTTGGCGAGGCTGCGGCCGCTGCGCCCGAGCCGCCCGGAGCAACGCCTTCTCTTCAAGAACCTGCAAAGCTTGCAGCGCTGAAGGGTGAATTCCATGCGCCAGCCTCCGCCTCCGAAATCAAGGTCTTGGATTCCGCGGAAAGATCATTGCCGGAAGCGGCCGTTTCCACTGAGACTGTTGCGGACGCACAATCGCCCAAAGAGCAGCCCCATGTCAAAAAAGACGCGAGCGATCTCATTAATGTCCCCAGCGGCGTCATGAGCGGCGTTGTTGTGGCGGAAAATCCGATGTTTTCAAACAACGAGCAAATGTTTGCCGGGGTCAACGGCAGGAGTCTGGATATTCGGCGGAGTGGGATTATGGCCTCCGAGGCGCGCTATCCGCACACGCCGCCGCCTTTCCCCCTCAGGGAAGAAATTTATCCGCATAACACACGGGACCGCCGTTTCAACACCGAAGCCTACGACCCTGTCCAAGACAACGATTTTCTCCATGCAGCGGATAATCCGCTCTCCACTTTTTCGATCGATGTGGACACCGCATCCTACTCCAATGTCCGGCGCTTTCTGCAAAACGGATCCCTTCCGCCCAAAGATGCGGTCCGCATTGAAGAGCTTGTGAACTACTTCGATTACGATTACAAGAGTCCAAAAGACGGAAAGCCCTTTGCCGCTCACTTCGAGCTTACCGATGCTCCCTGGAATCCAAAGCATCGGCTGCTGCGCATCGGCCTGAAAGGGCGCGAGGTGGACCCCGGCAAGCGCCCGGACAGCAACCTGGTTTTCCTGCTCGATGTCTCCGGATCGATGTCGGCCGCCAACAAGCTTCCCCTAGTGAAGCAATCGATACTCCTCCTTGTGGACCGGCTGACGGAATCGGACCGCGTCGCCATTGTCGTGTATTCCGGGGACGCGCATCTCTATCTTCCCTCCACAAGCGGAGACGGGAAGGAGCGGCTGCGCCGCAGCATCCGCCGCCTGCATGCGGGCGGCAGCACCAACGGCGCATCCGGCATCCAGCTGGCCTATGAAACGGCTGCAATCAATTTCATAGAAGGGGGCATCAACCGCGTCATCCTGGCCACCGACGGCGATTTCAATGTCGGAACCACCAACCGGGGGGATCTGACGCGCCTGATTGAGAAAAAAGCCGAAAGCGGGATTTACCTCAGCGCTCTCGGATTCGGAATGGGCAATTACAAGGACGCAACGCTGGAAATGCTGGCGGACAAGGGACGCGGCAATTACGCTTATATCGATACCATCAACGAGGCCAAAAAGGTTCTCGTCGAACAGATCAACTCCACGCTGGTCGCCATCGCCAAGGATGTCAAGGTTCAGGTGGAATTCAATCCGCGCCGCGTCGGCGCCTACCGTTTGATAGGCTACGAAGACCGGATTATGACGAAGGAAGATTTTAACGACGACGCCAAAAAGGCCGGTGTTATCGGAGCCGGGCACGCGGTGACTGCGCTGTACGAACTTGTGCCTCCCGAAGTTTACGCGCGCGAAAAAAGCGTCGATCCGCTGAAATATCAGAAGCCGGCGCCTCCGGCCCCGGCCGCACACAGCGATGAGATCGCCACGGTCAAAATCCGCAGCAAGGATCCCGAAAAAGATAAAAGCGTCCTGTCAGAGTTTGTGGTTGAGGACTCTCCGGTAAAATTCAGTAAATCCTCGCCGGATCACAAGTTTGCCGCGTCGGTCGCCGCTTTCGGGATGGTCTTGCGCGATTCTCCCCATAAAGGAAATGCAAATCTGGAAAGCGCTTTAGACTGGGCCAAGGAAGGAAAGGGACCAGACAGGCACGGATACCGGCAGGAATTCATCCGCCTGATCCACCGCGCCCTTTCCCTTTCCGACGTCACTCCATGATCTTGATGTGAAGCTCGCGCAGCCGCTCAGGCTCAAGCGCCGACGGAGCATCGAACATCAAATCGTTGGCGCTTGCGGTCTTGGGGAAAGCGATGACCTCCCGGATGTTCGGCTCATCCGCAAGAAGCATGATCAGCCGGTCGAGTCCCGGGGCCATCCCGCCGTGCGGCGGGGCCCCGTACTCGAATGCTTCCAGCATGTGCCCGAAGCGGCTCTGAATTTCCTCATCGCTGTATCCCAGGCTCTGGAAAATCCTCTTCTGAACATCCCTCCTGTGGATGCGGATGCTGCCGCTCGACAGCTCGTAGCCGTTGCATACCAGATCATAGGCGTCGCTCATCACCGACCCCGGATCGCTTTCGAGCTTGTCGAGGTGCTCCTGCCTTGGGCTCGTGAACGGGTGGTGCATGAAATTCCAGCGCTTTCCCTCTTCATCCCATTCGAACATGGGAAAATCGATGATCCACGCAAAAGCCAGCAGGTCCGCCGGCGCGAGCTTAAGCCGATCGCGAAATTCAAGCCTCAGCGCTCCCAGCCCCCTGCATGCCGCCGCCGCCTTGTCGGCCACGATACAGGCAAGATCGCCTTGCGCGGCGCCCGTGAGACGCGCGATTTCGGACGCTTCCTGCGGTCTAAGCGCTTTTGCCGCCGTCCCCTTGAGCCCCTCCGGCGTCCAGGCCAGCGACGCCAGGTTTCCGGCGCCCGCCGCCCGCACTGATTCCGTGAGCGTGTCCAGTTCCTTACGCGAATAAGCCGCGCAGCCGGGGGCCAGGATGCATTTCACCGACCCGCCCGATCGCAGCGCTTCCGCAAACAACCGCACCTCCGATTCCCGCACTGCATCGGTAATATCGACGATTTCCATTCCGAATCGCAAATCCGGCTTGTCCGTCCCGAATCGCTCGATCGCATCGGCATAGCTCATCCTGGGGAAGGGGCTGTAAAGACGCTTGTGAGGCGCGACGGCGGGAATCAAGCCCGCAACCATTCCTTCCACCAGATCCAGGACGTCGTCGCGCGTGACGAAGGACATTTCGAGGTCGAGCTGTGTGAATTCGGGCTGGCGGTCTCCGCGCAGATCTTCATCGCGCATGCAACGCGCGATTTGAAAATAGCGCTCGTAGCCCGCAACCATCAGCAGCTGTTTCAGCTGCTGCGGGCTCTGGGGCAGCGCGAAAAATTTGCCCGGCTGCATCCGGCTGGGCACAACGTAGTCGCGCGCTCCTTCCGGAGTCGATTTGATCAGCATGGGCGTTTCGATTTCCAGAAATCCCTTTCTGTCCAGATAATCGCGTATATATTTGATGGTCTTGTGGCGCAGCGCCATGTTTCTCTGGAGCCGCGCGCGCCTGAGATCCAGGTAGCGATATTTGAGCCGATTGGTCTCGTCGGTCTTGTAGCCGTCGTCGTCTATCGGTATCGGCACCGTTTTGGCGTCATTAAGGATTTGGATCGACCGGGCCAACACCTCAATCTCGCCGCTGTCAAGGTTTGGATTTGCCGCTCCTTCCGGCCTCGGCCGCACGGTCCCCTCTATCCTAAGGACGTATTCATTTCTGGCCTTCTCCGCCACACCGTAAGCCTCGCCCACGCTCGGATCCGCCGTTACCTGGACCAGCCCCGACCTGTCGCGGAGGTCCATAAAGATCAGGCCTCCGTGATCCCTTCTGCGCTGCAGCCATCCCGCCAACAATACCGTTTTGCCGACGTCCCCTAATCGCAATTCACCACAATCGTGCGTCTTCAGCATATTCCGCTTTTCCGTTCTCCAGGCCTTTATAGAATTAAATATTCAGGCTACACCAAAAACTCCTGCTGATCAGGATTTTTGCGAGCCCCGGTAATGGGAGGAGACGTACCGGTCGATGATCCCCATGAATTCCGAAACCATCCGGTCTCCCCGCAAGGTAGCTTCAAGTTTTCCGTCGACATAAACGGGCGCTTTCAAATCCTCCCCTTTTCCCGGAAGAGAGATGCCGACGTCGGCATGCTTGGACTCGCCGGGGCCGTTGACGACGCAACCCATAACGGCGATCTTCATTTCCTCCACGCCGCGGTATTCTTTTCTCCATGCCGGCATCCGGTTCATTACATAAGTCTGCACCTGGTCCGCCATTTTCTGAAAAAAATCGGACGCGGTGCGCCCGCAACCCGGGCAGGAGGATACCTGGGGCAGAAAGCTTCTTATTTCCATGGACTGCAAAATCTGCTGCGCCACGAAAACCTCCTCACAGCGGTCGCCTCCTGGAGAAGGAGTCAAAGACACGCGAATCGTGTCTCCAATCCCTTCCTGAAGAAGGACCGCGAGCGCCGCCGCCGAAGACACGATTCCTCTTGCCCCCATGCCTGCTTCGGTCAGTCCCACATGAAGGGCATAGCCGCACTGTTTCGCCAGCGCGCGATACGCGTCAATCAGATCTTGAACCCCCGAAAGCTTGGCGCTGAGGATGATGCGATTCGGCCGCAGGCCGTATTCCTCGGCCAACCGTGCCGATTCAAGCGCGCTCAGATTCATGGCTTCAATCACAACCTCGCGCGGGGATTTCGGATCCGGCCTGCGGGCGTTCTCGTCCATCAGCCGCGCCAGGAGCGCCTGATCCAGCGAGCCCCAATTCACGCCGATCCGAATCGCCTTGTCGTTTTGAGCCGCAACTTCGACGATCCGCCGGAAGTTTTCATCGTGCTTTTTGCCGATCCCGACGTTTCCCGGATTGATCCGATATTTTGCCAGCGAGCGAGCGCATTCCGGATATCCCGCAAGCAGAAGGTGTCCGTTGTAGTGAAAGTCTCCGATAACGGGAACCGGTCCCAGCCGGTCCTCCACTCTTTTCACTATTTCAGGAACGGCTGCGGCCGACGCGGGCGTATTGACCGTAATGCGCACGAGCTCGGAACCGGCCTCGGCTAGGGCCGCTATCTGCCTTACCGTTCCCTCGATATCCTCCGTGTCCGTGTTGGTCATCGACTGGACAACAATCGGAGCTTGCCCGCCGACTCTTACGCCGCCCACATCGACCTCAACAGAGTTCCTTCTCGCTTGAATCATTTTGCGCTTCACCGTTTCCCGATTTGGTTTTTCGAACCCGCGAATTTGGATTATATCAAAAGCCCCCATTGTTGACAGTGCCGACCTTATTCATGGACACCCGTTGCGCCGGCAGCCCGCCTGTGATAGACATGAGTCATTCAGCGGAAAGGAAACAGCCGTGGCGGCCATCAGCCCGTTGGGACCCGTTCTTCTGGACGCTCCAACCATTCTGAAGCGCGTCCGGGAACTGGGCGCCCGCATTACACGCGATTACCGCGGAAAGTCTCCGCACTTGATCGGCATTCTCAAAGGCGCCACCATTTTTCATGCGGACTTGGTGCGCGCCATCGATCTTGACCTGTCCATGGACTTCATCGCCGTCGCGAGTTACGGCAAAGCAACCCGAAGCAGCGGCGAAGTCCGCATCCTGAAAGACGCGGAAGACAGCCTTGAAGGCAAAGACGTGCTGCTGGTTGAAGATATCGTCGACACCGGCCTCACGCTGCATTACCTGATTCAAACGCTGGAGGCCCGGAATCCGGCTTCGCTCAAAGCCGCAGCGCTGCTCAATAAGCCGTCCCGGCGGGAGGTCCAGGTCCCTGTGCGGTACGTGGGATTCGATATCCCGGACTCATTCGTCGTCGGTTACGGCCTGGATTACGGCCAGCGCTACCGCAACCTCCCGGATATCCGCATCCTTCGGACGGGGGCTGCGGTAGCGCGATTTTCCGCAAACCGCAAAATCCAAGCAAAGGATCAACAGGGAGTCCATCGATAGAAATATTGGAGGAACGTACAATGCCCACACTTCAGCAATACAATCGATGCGGAGAAGAGCTGGAAAACCTGCTGTTGTTAAGAACGGCGCCCATTGCCGTCAAAATGCTCGTTAAGGAGGAGGATATTCCCGCCGGAGCGCTAAGGCCCAAGAGAGATCAAGGGATTCATCTCGCCCAGTGCCAAGCTTTTGCCATGTCGAGGCGCCAGAGAATGACCATAGCTATGCTGAAAGAGGACAACTGGTGCCCCGCCCCAATATCAGCCTACGGAATGGTGAAACCTCGCGAGGATTACGTTGGTTATCCGTTTATGGTGGAAAAAGAGGAAGCATCAAAAAAACTGGAAAAAGCATCTCCCGAGTTCGAGTATGGAAAATATATCGGCGTTGTGTCCGCGCCTTTGAGCAGCGCCGCTTTCGAGCCCGACGTGGTTTTAATCTACTGCAACGCAGCGCAGTTGAGGAGCCTTTTGTTCTCCGTAAAATATAAGGAAGGGATTCTTGTGGCATCCGAATTCGATCCCCTCCGGTCCTGCGTTTATTCCATTGTTCCCGTAATTTTAAACGGTCAGTTCCGCATTACCGTGCCCGATTCCGGCGAACAAATCCGCGCCATGCCCGCCGAAGACGAGCTTATCTTTTCGGCTCCCGCCGCCAAGGTCGATGTCCTGGTGTCAGGCTTAAAACACTTTGAGGAAATCAATTTCGGATATACCCAGCTTAACTTCGATATGAGGCCGGATTTCCCTCAGCCCGATCACTATAAAAAAATGTTTAAGATGTGGGGGTTGGAAGCGGGAAAATAAAATATCTCACGGCCATCGCGCTCCCGTTGCGGCCGCAGCAGAGGCTAAACGGAAGTCATCCGCCTTATCGATGAGCACCCGCGATTGGTTCTTTTATGGTTTCGCCAAATCGTCCGCCCATGGAATGATTTCCTCAAGCAAGGCCCGGAGTTTATCCTTTGCCGATTCCGCCGTTTCCAATACTTCCTGGTGGCTCAGTTTTCCCGCAGCGGCGCCTGCAGCCGCGTTGCTGATGCAGGATATGCCGACCACGCGGATTCCCATATGCCTTGCCGCGATTACTTCCGGCACCGTGGACATGCCCGCCGCGTCCCCCCCGAGAAGCCGGCACATGCCGATTTCCGCGGGAGTCTCGTAGCTTGGGCCCCTTAATCCCACGTAAACCCCCGGCAAAAGGCGGATTCTCCTTTGATGCGCGGCTTCCAGCGCAGCTTGGCGCATGGAAGCATCGTAGGCTTCGCTCATATCCGGGAAGCGCGGACCCAGTTCGTCCGCGTTTGGACCGGTCAGCGGATTTTCGCCCATCAGGTTAATATGGTCGACAATCAGCATGAGGTCTCCCGGACTAAAGGACGGATTTATCCCCGCAGCCGCGTTGGTGACGATAAGCGTTCGTATTCCAAGAGAGCCCAAAACTCTTGCGGGAAAAGCAACCTCTTCGGCGGAATAGCCTTCGTAAAGGTGCGCGCGGCCCTGCAGAACGGCCGCAGCAATCCCCGCAAAACTTCCGAAAATCAAGTTGCCCGCATGTCCGGAAACCGTGCAAGGAGGGAAATGAGGCAGGTCTCTGAATGGAATCACGGCGGCGTTTTCAAAAAGATCAACAAGCGCGCCGAGGCCCGATCCCAAAATCAGGCCCACAACAGGCTGTAGCCCGCATCGCGTACGAATGGATTTTACCGCTTCCAGGATTTTCGAGTACACGGAGTGCCGTGAGCCTTTTGCAGCATCAGAATCTCAAGAAGCATAGACGGATGGAATAAATCCGCATATAGGATAGGCCGAGTGCTCTGTTCTTTCCGGCGCGGCCGGCTTAAGAACGAACGCTCCGCATTTTTTTCCGCAGCCGCTTTCGCGCCAAAGCCTGTTTTATACGCTTCTTTTCGCCCGGCTTCAGGTAAAACGAGTGCTTTTTTACATCCTTAATGATATCTTCCTGCTGGACCTTCCTTTTGAAGCGCCGCAGAGCGCTTTCTAGGGATTCCCCTTCATTTAGAATAACTTCCGCCAATCCAGCCACCTCCTTAGTGACGAGCGCATAAATTACTCTGCATCCATATTGCTGTCAAGTCCCAATCGCCGCCGCCTTATCAAGGGCAGGGATTGATGCGCCCATTTTTCAATCTTTCGTCGCATTGCCGCCTCATCATCCGGACGACTCCGGATCGCCGTAGTTCCCCGGCTCCTCTGCGGCGACTGTCGTTACGCTGGCTACATAATCCCCTTCTTCAAGATCTATGCATCTAACGCCGACAGCGGCGCGCGTCTGGGTGTTGCGAATATCCTCGGCGTGAAGCTGGATCAGCTTTCCGTTCGCCGTGATGAGCATGACCGATGCCTCTTCATTGACGTGACAGGTGTTTACCACCATCCCGTTTTTCTGCCCTACCCTTATATTGATCACCCCCGCCCCGCCTCTCCGTTGGCGCCGGTATTCCTCCACATCCGTCCTTTTTCCGAATCCCTTTTCAGTGACCGTCAGGAACTGGCCGGATCCCTTGAACGCGCTCATCGCAACGACCTTGTCCTCCCCCGTCATGCGGATTCCAATGACGCCTCCCGCCGTCCGCCCCATTTCCCTGACATTCTCTTCGGAGAATCGAATCGCTTTGCCCATTCGGGTGGCAAGCAGCACATCATAACCTCCGTCGGTCAGTTGGCAGCCGATGAGTTCGTCCCCATCCCGTATAGAGATAGCTATGATGCCCGTGCTGCGCGGGTTGGCGTATTCAGCCAGCGCCGTTTTCTTCACCATTCCTTTGCGCGTAGCCATCACGACGAACTGCTTTGTGTCGAATTCGCGAACCGACACTATGTCGGCGATATTTTCGTCTTTTCCCAAGTTCACCAGGTTTACAATCGCTTTCCCTTTTCCGGCCGTCCCCACGTCCGGAATTTCATACACCTTCAGCCAATAAACCCGCCCCTTGTTTGTGAAAATCAGCAGGTAACTGTGCGTTGATGCAACAAAGACGTGGTCGATGAAGTCCTCGTCCCGCGTCGTCATTCCGATCCTTCCCTTACCGCCGCGGCCTTGCGGCCGGTAAAGAGAAGCGTTGGTTCGTTTAATATAGCCCGAATGAGTGATGGTAATCACCACATCCTCGTCCGCGATCAGGTCTTCCAGCGTGATTTCCACGTCTTCATCCACAATCTCCGTGCGCCTTTTATCTCCGAACGATTCCTGAACTTCCCTCAGCTCGTCGATCACAACGCCTTTCAACACGGTATCGCTTGCCAGGATCTCCCTATATCGGGCGATCGTCTTGAGAATGTCCTCATATTCAGCGACAATTTTCTCGCGCTCTAAGCCTGTCAGCCGCTGAAGCCGCATTTCCAGGATCGCCTGCGCCTGCAACGCGCTGAAATCGAACCGCCTCATCAGTCCCTCTTTTGCAGCCGCCGGCTCCTTCGACGACCGGATGAGCGCAATCACATCATCCATGACCTCCAACGCCCGTTTGAGTCCCTCCAGAATGTGGGCTCGCGCTTCCGCTTTATCCAGCTCAAAGACGGTCCTGCGCCGGACCACTTCCGTCCGGTGGTCAATGAAGCACAGCAGCGCCTCGCGCAGGTTCAGGATCCTGGGCTGGTTGCGCACGATCGCCAGCAGAATGATTCCGAAGCTGGCCTGCAGCGGCGTCATTTTGTACAAATTATTCAGGACCACTTGCGCCGGTTCGTCCTTCTTCAGCTCAATGACGATTCGCATGCCTTCCCGGTCCGATTCATCACGCAAATCGGATATGCTTTCGATTTTCTTGTCACGCACCAGCTCGGCGATGCGCTCGATCAATTTCGCTTTGTTGACCTGGTAAGGTATCTCGCTCACGACGATCGCTTCCCTGTCGCGGCCCATCTTCTCGATGGCCGCCCTTGCGCGCATGGTGATGATGCCGCGGCCGCTTTCGTAAGCTACCCTTATGCCCTCCCTCCCGTAGATGAAGCCGCCCGTGGGGAAATCGGGCCCGGGAACAAGGTCCATGATCTCCTTGATCGAGGCGGAGGGATTTTCGATAAGCAGGATGGTTGCGTTGATAATTTCGGCAAGATTATGCGGCGGTATATTCGTCGCCATGCCCACGGCGATTCCGGAAGAGCCGTTTACGAGCAGATTGGGGAACCGCGCCGGAAGAACCAGCGGTTCGGTGAGCGAATCGTCGTAATTCGGCCCGAAGTCGACCGTTTCCTTTTCAATATCCGCCAGCAATTCGTCCGCCAGCCTCGCCATCCGCACTTCCGTATAGCGCATGGCCGCCGCGTTGTCTCCGTCGACGGAACCGAAGTTGCCCTGCCCATCAATGAGCGGATAGCGCACGGAGAAATCCTGCACCAGCCGCACGATGGTCTCGTAGACAGCGCTGTCGCCGTGCGGATGGTATTTGCCGATCACATCGCCCACAATGCGCGCCGATTTTTTGTAAGGCTTGTTATGCGTGTTCCCCAGATCGTGCATGGCGTACAGCACACGCCGGTGCACCGGCTTCAAGCCGTCGCGCACATCCGGCAGCGCCCTGCCGATAATGACGCTCATCGCATAGTCCAAATAGGACTTGCGCATCTCCTCGATCAGGTTTACCTGCACTTGCTCCAATGCTTCTTTCATAAATAAGCTTCACGCTTCCGGCCCGAATTTCCCGCGGGTATCCGCCGCCGCTTGCGCGCCGGCTGCACGGGCCGCTAGATATCAAGATTCTGCACGTTGAGGGCGTTGTCCTCGATGAAGCGGCGCCTCGGTTCTACCGAGTCTCCCATCAGGATGGTAAAAATAGCGTCGGTCTTGACTGCGTCATCGATGGACACTTTCAGAAGGGTTCGCGTTTCCGGATTCATCGTCGTCGCCCATAGCTGCTCGGGGTTCATTTCCCCCAATCCCTTGTACCGCTGCAGCGACAAATCCTTTTTCCCCAGGGCCAGCAGGTGCCCGAAAAGCTCGTCCCTTGAATTCACGGCAACGCTGTTGCCGTTTTCTTTTATGACGAACGGCGGCTTCTCCAATGGCGCCATTGCAGCGTAAAGCTCTATCAGGCGCTGCCATTCCGCGGAAGCCAAAAATTCCCAGCTGAACGAAATTTTAGTTCCATTGCCGCCGTTTGCCACGATCAGCAAATAGAGGCTGTGCTCCTCGTCAAAAACGATATCGCATTTGTATCCGATCTCTTCCAACGCCGGGCAGACGGCGGCGAGCAGTTCTTTTCTTTCAAACATCTGCTTCAGCGTGAATCCCTGATGCAGCATCCCTCCCTCGCCGGCGATGCACTCCAGGAGCCGGTCCAGCAGTTCAGCGTTATGAATCCGGCGGACCAGCTTCTCATACACGGCCGCGCGCTCATGCATCGCTTTCATCAGAAGGATCAGATCCGATCCGCTGTATTGCTTCGCCCCCTTGCCGACACTTACCACCACGCCGTTGGTGGCCCGCTCCATGAGATAGTTTTCCATCTCCGTTTCGCTTTTCATATAGCGCGTCTCTCTGCCGTGCTTTAATCCGTACAGCGGCGGCTGCGCAATATAGATATGGCCGCCTTCAAGAAGCTCCGGCATCTGGCGATAGAAAAAAGTGAGCAGCAGCGTCCGGATATGCGATCCGTCAACATCCGCGTCGGTCATGATGATCACGCGGTCGTAGCGCAGTTTGTCAGCCGCGAAATCCTCTTTTCCTATCCCCGTGCCTATCGCGGATATCATGGTGGCGATTTCCGCGTTGCCCAGCATTTTGTCGAACCGCGCCTTCTCCACGTTCAGAATTTTTCCCTTGATTGGAAGAATGGCCTGGAATTTCCTGTCCCTCCCCTGTTTGGCGGACCCCCCCGCGCTGTCCCCCTCCACAATGAAGATCTCACAAAACCGAGGATCCCTTTCCTGGCAATCCGCCAGCTTTCCCGGCAGCAGGGCGGTGTCCAGGGCTCCCTTCCGCCGCGTGAGATCCCGCGCTTTTCGCGCAGCCTCGCGGGCCCTCGCAGCTTCGATCGCTTTGCTTAAAATCCTCCGCGCGAGATCCGGATTCTGCTCCAGGAAAGCGCCCAGGCTTTCGTTTACCGCCGCCTCCACCAGCCCTTTTACTTCGCTGTTTCCAAGCTTCGTCTTGGTCTGACCCTCGAACTGCGGGTTCCTCAGTTTCACGCTTACTACCGCGACCAGGCCCTCCCTAACATCCTCTCCCGTCGGATTTTCTTTCAGATCCCTCAGCATTTCCTGCGCTTGCGCATACGCGTTGATTGTGCGCGTGAGAGCGGACTTGAATCCCGATAAGTGGCTGCCTCCCTCGTGGGTATTGATATTGTTGGCAAAAGAAAATATCGTCTCGCTGTATCCGTCGTTGTATTGCAATGCGGCCTCCACCGACACCTCCTGCTTTTTGCATTCGAAGTAGATCGGCTTCGGATGGAGCACGTTTTTATTCTTATTGAGATACTCTACGAAGGAAGAAATCCCGCCGTCGTATTTGAATGCCTCCCTCCGCTCGGACCGCAGGTCCTCCAAAATGATTTCCAGCCCCTTGTTTAAAAACGAAAGCTCCCGAAGGCGCGCCGCTACCGTGTCGTAGCTGAATTCCAACGTCTCAAAAATCTCTTCATCGGGCCTGAATGTTATTTTGGTGCCGCGCCGCTTTGTGGTCCCCGTTTTTTTGAATTCGCTTACCGCCTTGCCGCGTTCGTAGCTCTGCTCATAGACGTTTCCGCCCCGCCATATCTCCAGGTCGAGGCGCCTGCTTAACGCGTTCACCACGGAAACACCCACGCCGTGCAGGCCTCCCGATACTTTATAGGAATCGTTATCGAATTTGCCGCCCGCATGCAGGACCGTCATCACCACCTCGGCGGCCGCTTTCCCCGAACGCTGGTGAATGTCTATCGGGATGCCTCGCCCGTTATCCACCACCGTCACGCTATTGTCGATGTGGATGGTTACTTCCACGCTGTCGCAGTATCCGTTGAGAGCCTCATCTACGGAGTTGTCCACAACCTCATAGATCAGATGATGCAGCCCCTCAATCCCTGTGGATCCGATATACATCGCCGGGCGGGTCCGAACGGCTTCCAATCCCTCCAGAACCTTTATGTTGTCCGCTCCGTAATCCTCTTTCAGCGGCGCTCCGGCGTCGGGTACTTGGAGGTCCACTTTTCCTGGCAAAATCAAATCTTCATTCATTCCGGAATTGTTCGCTTCCTGAGAGTTGAAATGAAATTCAAACAACTACAAGCTATTTGTTTCCAGTAAATTATTCGCTTAATGTTTAAGGTTTTATTATACCACAGCAGCCCCTTAACAGAGAGGGAAATTATCGTAGATAACTCCAGGACAAATCATTTATTTTCATATGTTTGCACTAACACAACCGTCTTGGATGCGCTTCATGGCCCGAATTCTCGAATGCGCCTTTACGAAGCCGCAAATATGCGGCCGTCTTTCATCTCAAAACGGCATGTATTTTCGGGGAGGGCTGACAGCAGAAAATCTTTCGATGAAGTTAAAAATATCTGGGTTCTCTCAAGAATGTAGTTCAAAAAATCGCTCAGTCTTTTTTCGTCCAATTCCGCTTCTGCGTCATCCATTAAAAAAACCGGGTAGTATCCGTGCGCTTTGCGATGGATTTCCATCTGCGCAAAATAAAGCGACAGCAGCCCGCAGCGCTGCTGGCCCGCCGATCCAAACGCAACCAAAGATTTTCCGTTCACATAGAGCCTTACATCGTCCCGATGAGGCCCCACCGATGTAAAGCCGCTTCTTTGATCGATTTCTCTTGCCTGCAAAAGCCGCCGCCTGTAGATGTCCTCGAGCCCGTCCAACGCGGCGTCAATGACGCCGACGCCGGCGACATAGTGCATTTTCAGATCTTCCGTTCCAAACAACCCCAACGGAAGCTCTTCTTTCATTCGTTGAACGTACCGCCAGCGATTTTCAATGATGCGCGCCCCCGTTCTTACCAGGCCTTCGTCCCAGCTGTCCAGTAGCTGCGCATCTATCCCGGCCTTGGCGTCGCGCGCATCCGCCAGCATTTTGTTTCTCTGCTTCAGCGCTCGGCTGTAAGCCGTCAGATAGCCGACATGGCCCGGATAGATGGTGGCCATGGCCCGGTCGAGAAAAGACCGGCGGTCCGCCGGCGCGCCTCTCACAACGTTGAGGTGTTCGTGCGTAAAGGCCAGCAGGTGCAAGTTGCCTATAAAACCATCCAAAGGCACGCTCTTGCCGAAAACGAATAATTTTTTTTCGGATTTGCCGATGACTACCTGCAGATCCCGTCTCAGGCTGCCGTGTTCCATGGTTCCCTCAACACGGCATTCCGCTGCTCCCTGTTTGATACAATCTTTTGAAAGGGTCGTCCGAAAGCTTTTTCCGTATGCCAGCAGATAGATCGATTCGAGAAGGTTCGTCTTTCCCTGGCCGTTGCGTCCGGAGAAGAGAACGGTGCCCGCGGGCGGAAAAATCTCCAGTTCCTCGATATTGCGGTAATGAAATAGACGCAGCCTGGTTATCTGCACGCTTAAAACTTCATCGGCATGACCACATACCGATAATCAAGATCCGCCGGGCCGACGGGCCGTAGCAAGCCTTGGGTTTCCGGATCCTTCAAAGAAATTGAAATGCTATCCGATCCAGAAGCTCCGATGAAATCCAAAAGATATTGCGGATTGAAACCGATATCGATGCTTTCCCCTTCATACTCCAGCGGCACGACTTCGCGCGATTCCCCGGCTTCCGCACAACTGGCGGTCAATTCAACGGATCCGGATTTGAAGGAAAGCCGAATGGCTTTCAGCTTTTCATCCGACATGATTGCGGCCCTTCGGATTCCATCCCCAAAAGCCTTCGAGGAAGCCACAATGTACCGATCGTTATCCCGAGGAATCACAAGCTCGTAATTCGGGAACTGCCCCGCCAATATCCTGGAAACGAGCTGTTTGCCTCCCACAGCAAAAAACAGATGGTTTTCATCGCGGCCGAAATCAACTATTACATCCTGCTCCCCGATAAGCTTTTGAACTTCCACAAGCGTTTTCTTGGGTATCAGAGACCGCACTTCGTCATCCACGCCGGGGATTTCCATGCTTTTGCCGACCATGGCCAGCCTGTGTCCGTCCGTGGCGACCATTCGTACTTCGCCTGGAAGCAAAATAAGCAGCGCTCCGTTTAACGAGTACCGTGCTTCCTCCTGCGTTATTGCGAACATGGTCCGATGGATCAGCGCCCTCAGCACGCTTCCCGGAATTTTTGCGGTCGACGGGGCTGCTTCCGGTATGGTTGGAAAATTTTCTTTTGCGAGAGCCACTATCTTGTACTGTGAACTTCCCGAACGCAACTCGATCCAATCGTTTTCCAGCAGCGCAAAATCGATATCCGCATTTTCCGGCAAAAGGCGGACGATATCAAACAGCCGGCGCGCGGATACGGTCGTCGATCCATCCGAAGAAACGGATGCTGCGCAGCCGCATCGGATCGTTACCTCAAGGTCGGTTGCCACTATTTTGAGCGTTTCGCCGGCGGCTTCCAGCAATATATTGGTAAGTATGGGAATGGTGCTTTTTTTCTCTATAACGCCCTGAACGAGATTGAGTTCATTCAACAGCGAATTCCTGGTAACCGTGAATTTCATGAAGGACGCTCCTTGAAGGAAAAAGAGAATTCATGATTTAAAAACAAATCATTATACCGCCCTTACTGCGTATTGGTTTTTTATTTACACTCTAAATATATACTAGAAATAGTAGAAGGACCTGTGAATTTGTGGAAAAGCGCTTTATGTTCCAGAGATCCAGCGGAGATAGCAGGTGGATAAAAACGACCGTGCCTGTGAAGAGATCCAAAATTTTGTGAAAAGCGCTTGCACCTACCCAGCGTGGGCGGATTTTGGTAAGCAGGTCGGTGAATAATCAATTTATCCGATGAAGCTGCACAGTTTGCAATGTGCATAAGTAGGAGGAAATAAGTGTGCATATTCCGGGGGCGTTGCAAAAGGCGATATGGACGCGTCAGCGGAGCGACTTGACGATGGCGCTCACAGCGGCGGAGAGCTGAGAATCTTTTTTCCTCAACGAGTCGATCTTGCGGATGGAATGAAGGACCGTGGTGTGGTGTTTTCCGCCGAACTCCTTGCCGATCTGGGGCAGCGACTGGTTGGTGAGCTCTTTGCAGATGTACATCGCGATCTGCCTCGGCACAGCGACGGGGCGAGAGTTGTTTTTGGTTTTGAGCTGGGCGGGCTTGAGAGAATAGAAAGAGGCGACGGCACGAAGGATGCTGTCGGGCGAAATGGAAGGGTTTTCCGCTGCGGTAAAGTTTTTCAGAACGTCTTTAGCGTAGGCGACATCGATATCGGCGCCGTCAAGACCGTCCAGGGAAGCTCTGGCGCTGAGGCGGTTGAGGGCGCCCTCGAGCTCGCGAACATTGGATCTAATGCCCGAGGCAATATACATGGCTACATCGTCGGGGAGGCGGAACGACTCGGAATCTGCTTTCTTTTTCAAAATCGCCAGTTTGGTTTCAAGATCAGGTGGCTGGATATCGGCGATGAGGCCCCATTCGAAACGAGAGTGGAGTCTCTCTTCCAAAGTGGGGATCTGTTTGGGCGGGCAATCGCTCGTAATCACAATCTGCTTTTGCGCGTCATAAAGCGCATTGAAGGTGTGAAAAAACTCTTCCTGCGTCCGCTCCTTGCCCGCAATAAACTGGATGTCGTCCATTAGAAGAATATCGATGTTTCGGTATTTCTGGCGGAACTGGATGGTGCGGTCATAACGAATCGAGTTGACCAGCTCATTCATAAAGCGTTCGGAGGACATGTAAGCCAACCGGATGCCGGGATTGCGCTCCTGAACCAAGTTGCCGACGGCGTGCATCAAGTGCGTTTTTCCCAGGCCGACGCCGCCGTACAGGTAGAGGGGGTTGTAGGCCTTTGAAGGCCGCTCCGCTACGGCGATGGCGGCGGCGCGGGCAAGCTGGTTGCTGGCGCCAACGACGAATGAATCGAAAGTATATTTCGGAATCAAAATCGCGGTTGATGAACAAGGGCTGGGCGGGGCCGCCGAGCGCTGGGGATTCTGGGGCAACGGCAGCGTTTCTACTGAAACGTCCAGCAACACGGGGCCGCCGGCGATTTTTTGAGCCGCGCTCTGGAGGACGCCGGCATAATTCTCCACCAGGCACTTTTTGAAGTTCTCTGTGGGAACCATGAGATTCAAAGTGCCGCTTTGTCGGCCTTTAAAAACGATGGGGCTAAACCATGTGTCAAAGCATTGGCGGCTTACCTGTTTTTGGATCGCGGAGAGAATAGCGTACCAGAAATCCATATTTAACTACCTTGAGGCGGAAGAGGAAGTAAATCCCGCAAAAATCCAAGTTTTCCACAGAAATTTCCACAGCTGTGGAAAACTGCGGCGCACAGCTTGGAAAGCCGCCGATGTCCGGCGCGCTTTCTGCTTCCTGAGAATTTGAATGTCAGGATTTCGCGTAGTCTCGCGTTTTTTTCTCAACAACGGGGCGGAAAGTTAGCACACACAACCGGGGGGTTCAACAAAAAAAGCGCTTATTTTAAAATTAATCGCAGCGCGTTTATGGCCTTTATTCATGCGGGTCTGAGAGACATGAGGCCGAAGGCAGGCTGAAAAACAAAGGGGATTGAACGTGCTTAGAAAAATAAAAAATCCTATCCGCGTGAATTTAGGAAATTTGAAAAAAAAGGACACAGTGCCGGGGGCCGATCGAGGAGCAACAGGCTGCTGGCGGTTGCCCGAAGGAAGGCTTGCCGGGGGCCAAAAAGGATCTCGTGGGATGCCTGAGTAGGCGGCGGCGGCATTCCGGCAAAACGGCAATAAAATCGGGCCAAAAAGGGTTAAGGCTTCTTAAAATAGGGGAGCAAACGTTCCCGCGTATGCGGCAACTCCTCAGGAAGGACGCGGGTTTCGCCCACTACGGAAACAAAATTCGAATCTCCTGTCCAGCGCGGAACGACGTGCATATGCAAGTGGTGTTCGACGCCGGCGCCGGCCGCCCGGCCGATATTGAAGCCCATATTGAATCCCTGGGGATGGTATTCGCGGCCCAGGGCGTCCTCGCAGCGCCGGCTAAGCTGAATCATTTCATTGAGTTCTTCGGTCTCGGCGTCGCTCAAGGACGAAATATGACGATTAGCCGCTATCAGAAGGTGGCCTGATGTGTACGGGTAGCGGTTTAATAGGAGAAAGCAGTGGATGCCGCGGAAAAGAACAAGGTTTTCCGGATCGTGCGTATCCTCCAGGATCCGACAGAAAACGCAGGAATTCTCGTCGTCCACTTTTCGGATGTATTCAAAGCGCCACGGGGTCCAGAGACGATCCATTACAGGTTAACGAGGTCCTTGATTTCCTTGCCCGGCTTAAAGTAAGGGACTTTTTTTGCCGGCACGCTGACCGCGCTGCCGGTCTTCGGATTGCGCCCCTGGCGGGAAGAACGGTTGCGGATGCGGAAAGATCCGAAACCGCGAAGTTCGATTTTTTCACCGCGCTGGAGAGATTCGGTAATGCTGTCCAAAACGGTCTGGACGATCACTTCGGCATCCTTCTTTGTCAACTCCGATTGGTTGGCGACTTCTTCGACTAATTCGGCTTTGGTCATGGCTTTCTATCTCCAGAGGTATTGAAAGCGTACGTGAGATTCCGACGGATCCGGATTCAGTGATAACGCGGAAGCGGAATCTCCGATTACGAGGTCTAGAATAGACAGACTCTTCTTCGCGGGGCGGAGGATTTTGGGCTTGCCCTCAATGCCCGCCATCTGGGCCGCCGCCTCAATGGCATCCTGATGCGTTCCAAGCTGATCAATGAGATGGTTGGCTGCCGCCTCCTGGCCGGTATAAACGCGGCCGTCTGCAAGCTTGCGGACTAGATCCTCGTCGAGGCGGCGGCTTTTGGCGACGGCGGAGACAAACTGGGAATAGATGTTGTCAATAAGCGCTTGAAAATAGACCTTTTCCTCTTCGGTCAGCGGGCGGGTTGCGGATCCGGCGTCTTTCATGGAACCGCTTTTTATGATGACGTTTTGCATTTTTGCCCAGCGGAGCAAGTCGCCGTAATTATACCACTCCGCAATGACGCCGATGCTCCCTGTGATGCTTCCCGGATTGGCGAAAATTTTGTCCGCGGCGCACGCAACGTAGTATCCGCCCGAAGCGGCTACGGAGGCCATGCTGACCACGACCTTCTTCTTGGATTCGGCGCGGAATTTTTGGATGGCCTCGTAAATCTCCTGGGAAGCAGCGACGCCGCCTCCGGGGCTATTGATGCGGATAACCACCGACCGGACGCCGGATCGGTTGCCGTAGTCCTCGAGTTGCTCTATAAATTCCTTGGAATCGGAAATGACCCCCTCCAACTCCAGGGAAGCAATCTGGTTTGGGGAGATGGAGATGCGGGAGGACGAATGGTTGGAAAAGAATACAACCAGAGCCAGAGCGCAGAGAACCAGGAAGAAGAGTGCTCCGCCTCCCACTATAATCCAGGTTAACAAATGGGATCTATTTTGCGGCATCGCCAATGTGCGTCCTGTTGAAAGCGGCCTATTCGTCTTCGGATTTCTTGAACCTCTGCAGCTGCTCTCCCAGGCGCTCCCCCATGGAGGCGTTGCCTGAGTCGGCCGAGGCCAAATAGGAAGTGAACTCCAGCCTGGGTTCATCCTCCTTCATCGCTTTTAAGCTTAAACCGATTTTTTTCTCATCGAGACTCAGCTTGATGATCTTCATCTCGATTTCTTGCCCGATGTTGAGAAACTCCGTAGGTTTTTCAACATGCTTTTCATCAAGCTCGGAGACATGGCACAATCCCTCGATTCCCTCTTCCAGCTCCACGAAGGCCCCGAAATTAGTCATGCGGACGACCTTGCCTCGGACGACGTCTCCCAGGGAGTAACGGCTGAACCAATCCTGCCAGCGATCGGGTTCGAGCTGTTTGATCCCGAGCGAAAGCTTCTGATTGGCCGCATCGATGCTCAGGACTACAGCCTTCACCTCGTCGCCCTTCTTTAGAACTTCCGAGGGGTGCTTCATCCGCTTGGTCCACGAAATATCCGACACATGGACGAGGCCGTCAATGCCGTCTTCTACTTCGATAAATGCGCCGAAGTCGGTGATGTTGCGTACTTTGCCTGTGATAACGGTGCCCGGAGCGTACCGGTTTTCAATCACTTCCCAGGGATTGGGCTCGGTCTGCTTGAGGCCGAGCGAAATGCGGCGCGATTCCACGTCTATGTCCAGCACCACGGCTTCTACGGGATCGCCCACGCTGAGGATTTTGGATGGATGTTTTACCCTTTTGTTCCACGTCATTTCGGAAATGTGGATAAGGCCCTCGACACCCGGTTCCAGCTCCACGAAGGCGCCGTAGTCGGTGAGGCTGACGACCTTTCCCTGAACGCGCATATTTTTGGGATACTGCGCATCCGCGTGCAGCCAGGGGTCCTCGGTCAGCTGTTTGTATCCGAGAGATACTCTGCCGTCTTCCTTGTTGAACTTTATGACCTTCACGGTCAGTTTATCGCCGACCGAGAAAAGCTCGGAGGGATGATTGACGCGCCCCCATGACATATCGGTGATATGGAGGAGGCCGTCTACGCCGCCGAGGTCAATGAAGGCTCCGTAGTCGGTGATATTTTTAACCACCCCCTCCATAACTTTGCCGCCCTCGAGAACCTCCATGGTTTTTGCCTTTTCTTCTTTCATGGATTCTTCGAGCACGGCTTTTCGGGAAAGCACGATATTTCCGCGCTTCTTATTCACCTTAATGACGCGCATTTCAAACTCTTCGCCACGGAGGCTGTCGAGATTGCGCACGGGGCGAACATCGATCTGCGATCCCGGGAGGAATGCGCGGACTCCGATATCGACGGCCAAACCGCCCTTGATGCGCTCAATAACGCGTCCCTTGACGATGCTGCCGTCGCGGTATGCCCGTTCGATTTCGTCCCAAATTTTCATGCGTTCGGCCTTTTCACGCGAAAGGACGACATGGCCGTTGGAATCTTCGGTCTGCTCCAGGAAGACGTCTACAGAATCTCCCGTCTGCACGGTGACCTGACCGCGGTCGTTCGTGAATTGCTCGATGGGGATGATTCCCTCGGACTTGAATCCGACATCGACGACAACGCCCCCGCCGGATATGGCGATGACCTTGCCTTTAATTACTTCTCCCTCGGAAAAACTCTGAGTTCTTCCTTCATAGGCCGCGAGAAGAGTTTCAAAAGATGCATCTTCTTCGCCGGCGGCTCCCTCAGCGGCGGAACGCTCCGGGCGGGCAGCTTCTTCCGGCCGGGATTCGATTTCTGCTTTGGGATGCTGTTCATTGACGTCCGATGACATTCATTCCTCCTGAATTAGATCCATGCCCGCTGCAAGCGGGATCGGGACCGTATTTTTGCAAACTTATAAGTGCTTTTTGTTATGAAAACAGGGATCGGGTTACTCGGGTGTAATGGATTCGTTCGATGAGGTAGAGCCAAAGGTCCACATCCCTTTATCACTAGAGATATAAGCCTTTATCTATATCGCCTCCAGCAGGTTTTGTCAAGGACACGAATACGTATGGATAAAATAATTCCGCCGCGGTCTTTGTGTCTGCGATCCGATAAAACCGGGCGCACGCGGGCTTTTATTCCCGCAGGGCGGCATCGGCCGTTGCAGCAGCGGCTTTCCCGAGGCGCAGGTATGCGCAGCATATTTGGGATTCACTTCGGCACCCAAAGGACCATCCTGGGCTTTTTTCGCATTTCGGCGGCAAGGTCTTCGATGCGGCCGAATTTCATGCATGCGGCCATGCAATGCTTCACGCAGGGCGGATCGAAACCGTTTCTGGTGAGGTGGGGACACAGGATGCAGGATTCCGTGGGAAATGGAAAATAGGTCAGATAGGACCTTCCGTCGGCAAGTTTTTGTTCCACCTCGAATACTTTAATTCCCCGCACTCCGGGCTTGTGCCCGTATTCCTGGGCGCAAGCCACTTCGCAGGAGTGGCAGCCGGTGCAATACTCGTAGTCGATAAGCAATCCGTATTCGGGCTTTTTCTTGTTCATGTTTTTAGTTCCGCCCATTGACTTTGTATACCTTGCATAAGAGGTTCTTGATGGGGGAGCCGAGGCCGTCTTTTCCCTGGGCTCCCATCGGAATAAGCTGATTGATGTTGGATTTAAGCGCGCCGAACAGGGAGGGCTCCGCGCCGTCTTCCTCGGGGAACCACCATCCGTGAGCAGCCATGACCATTTGCGGCATCACGGCGATGGTCAGTTTAGCTTTGAACTGCTGTCTGCCCAGCCAGTTTTCAATCCACACCCATTCTCCGTCCTCGATGCCGAGACCGCGGGCTGTATCGGGATGGATTTCAACCGTGGGGAAGGGATCCAGTTCCCGCAGCCACGGAATCATGCGGTGTTCCGCGTTGAAAAAGGCAAAGGAACGCCGGCCCGTGGACAGGATCAGCGGGTATTCCTTCGCCAGGTCCGGCCGGCTCACGGCTGTAAAGGGAGGTTCTTCGTAATGGGGAAGCGGTTCCAACCCCCATTCTTCGCGAAGGGAGGAATAAAGCTCGATCTTGCCTGAAGATGTCTGGAATCCCGGTTGTCCGTCCTTGCGCAACAATCCCTTTTCGTGCCGGCGATAAGGCGCGCTTGGGTTGCCTTCGGGAGGGATCGCCCATGTTTTTTGCTGCAATTCTTTGAAGGTCATGCCGGAGTTGGTAAGAATATCGTCGAAAAGCTCTTCTACGGAGCCCCACTTGAGGTTCGGATCGAACCTCTTGGCGAGTTCAAAATTAATCTCGACGTCGGGCCTGCATCCGTCTACCGAAATGGCTTTGTTGATGGACTGAAGCGGGACCCACCAGCTGCGTACGCTGTTTTTTTCAAGGAACGTAGCGGCGGGAAGAACGACATCCGCATATTGCGTCGTAGGCGTCATGAAAAGATCCACGGCGGCGACAAAATCCAGTTTTTTGAGCGCCTCAATCCATTTTTTGGGTTCGAATCCGATGCCTGCGACCAGGTTGCCGGTCTGCATATAGATAGCCTTGATCGGGTAAGGCTTGCCGGTAAAAATTTGATCGAGAACGGTGTCGGTTTGGGCGCGCCAGATGAATTTTCTAAAAGGTCCGTATTTGTCGATGCTTATCCGCTTTTGATCTAATTCCTTGGAAGCGAGCTTAATCACTCCCTCCGCTCCGGGCAGCGCATAGGAAACACATTCAAAAGCGTTTCGGGCAATGATGTTTCCTCCCGGTATTTCCAGGTTTCCGGTGATGCACCAAAGGGCCGTAATCGCTTGAGCCGTCGGCGTGATGCCGGGAGTCGAATCGATGGGCAGCCCCCAGTGAATGGATGCGGGGGAGCTTTGGGCGTAAAAGCGGGCTGCCGCCCGGATTTCCTTTTTGGGGACCCCGGTGATTTCCTCTACGCGGTCGAGAGGATATTGGCGCACCTGTTCGCAGAAAGCGTCCCACACGGTGCGGCACTCGACCCGGCTTCCGTCGGCGAGATCGACGAACGCGTCGCCCTGCAAGGCGGGCCTGGGATTGCCGGACTGGTAGCCGGCTCTTCGGGAATCCCAAACGGCGGCGCGTTCAGCGCTCGAATCCCATGCCACAAAATTATCCGGGGAGCCGTCTTTTCTCAGGTGCGACTCACGCAGCAGCGTATGCGTATCCTTTCTGATAAGGAAAGGGGCGTTGGTCCATGTTTCGACGAATCCGCGGTCATAGAGGTTTTCTTCGATAATGGTATTTAAAAATCCCATGGCCAGGGCTCCGTCGGTGCCCGGACGGAGACGCAGCCAGTGTTTCGCTCTGGATGAAAACCAAGTCAGCCTGGGATCTATGGATACGATTTCAGTTCCCCTTTTCATCAGGTCCACAAACCAGTGGCCGAATATGTTGTCGGGACAGGTGTTCGGGATGTTGTAGCCCCAGACGACGAGGCATTTCGGAATCTTGTATCTCGGATCTTCGTAGCGGGATTGCAGCCACTGAGATGCGTCCGGAACGCAGTAATCTCCAAGCACCGTTTCCACCGCGGCTATCCTGGGACTGTAGCAGGCATTGCCGCTCAGCGCGAACATGACGTTCGGGCTGCCGTAGGCGTACGCGAGCATGCAAAGCCAGGGGCTGATGTCCCTGCCTGTCCCCATGCTGAAGACGACGCTTTCCGCGCCGTATTCTTTTCTGATGCCGCCGAGCTTTTCTTCAATCAGGTCCAATGCTTCGTCCCAGGAAATTTCCTCCCATTTTCCTTCGCCTCTTTTGCCCTTCCGCTTCAGAGGGCGCGTCAATCGCTGGGGATGGTAAACATATTGAGTCATCGCCAGGCAGCGCGCGCAGAGCCGACCCTGGTTCCAGGGATGATCCGGGTCGCCTTCGATTTTGACCAGCTTCCCATTTTTAATGTGGGCGAGAACGCCGCAGCTGCCGTGGCAACCGGGCCCCGCCGACCAGGAGGTTGTCCTGATTATTTCCGTATCCGATGATCTCGGTTTCACTTTCATTGCCGCCGAACTCCTGTTGTGCAGGTTTTGCAGGGTAAAGCCATGAAAATCCAGTTTCGCCCCGGGTTCAAACTCATAGGCACAACTTTCTGAATCAAAAGGAGAAAATGGAATTTTCAGTTTTCAACTTCCAAATCGAGATGGTGTCGACAAACAAGTCGGAAATCCTGATCCTGCAGCGCCCCGCAGGGACCCTGTCAGGATGGGGCTATTTTGCCATAAGCGAACGCGCCGCCGCAACCGCCTCGCTGGCGTTTTCGCCGTATCCGTCGGCTCCGATCTCCTCCGAATATTCGCGCGTGATCGGGGCGCCGCCGACGAGGACCTTAACGTGCGTGCGGACATCGGCGCGCGCAAGCGCCTCAATGGTTTTTTTCATCTCCGGCATGGTGACGGTAAGGAGAGTGGAGAGAGCCACAATATGCGGCTTTCTGGTCTGAACGGCTTCTATGAATTTTTCCGAAGAAACGTCGGTGCCGAGATCGATAACCTCAAATCCAGCGCCTTCCAGCATGGAGACGACCAGGTTTTTGCCGATATCGTGCAGGTCCCCCTTGATGGTTCCGATCACCACGCGGCCCGCCGGTTCGGCGCCTCTTGCGGCAAGCAGGGGGCGCAGGGGCTCCATCGCGGTCTTCATGGCGTGGGCGGCCAGCATGATTTCGGGAATATAAAATTCCTGGGCCTCGAAGCGCCTTCCGACTTCATCCATCGATGGAATCATCCATTTATGGATGAGCGCCAGCGGATCGACGGCCGCGTCGATGGCTTCCATGATAATCTGAAGCGCCAATTGGTCGTCGCCGTCCAGGATCGCGTCGTATAACTGGGAAAAGTCGGACATAGCGGGATGCCTCGGCCGGGGGTCTGCGTTTCTCTTAGCGAAAAAATGCAGTCTATCATGTTTGCCCGGGGCAGGCCACGCGGATTCCGGCGAAGAAGATAGGTTCGGCTCGCTTCAAGCGGTTCCGCGTTTGCTTCGGACAGTCCTTTTTTGGGTTCCGAGAAGGACGATTTTTCTTTCGCCCGCGGGGGCCCATGAAATTGTTGTGTATTTGACAAAGCCGCACATAATAGTGACTTGTATGATGCCCAAAGGGAGAGGGCACCTTCAGCAGGCCGTGCAAAATGCCCGAATTTGCGCGATAGGATTCCGTATATGGCAAGAAACGTCGAGATAAAGGCGCGCATAGAAAGCGCCGGTTTGCTTTTCAAGAAAGCGGCGGCGCTCGCGGACCGCGGCCCGGTCGAGCTCGTCCAGGACGATACGTTCTTTGACTGCCGGAAGGGGCGGCTGAATGCGGATACCGCGCTGGGGGAATGCTCGCGCTTTTTCAACCATCCATCGGGCGACCCGTGGAAATCCATTGTCGCGGCAATGGAGGACCGGCCGCGCAATTTTGCGGCGGAGCACGACGGCCGGAGATTCCCGTCCACGGCTTGCGGATCGAGGCTGAAGCTTCGGGTGCTTTCGTCCGAGGACGGCGAGCTTATTTTATACCGTCGCCCCGACCATAAAGGGCCGAAAGAATGCTTTTACCTGGTCTTCCGCACAACGGAGCCGGACGCTCTTCGAGAATGCCTGAAGGGCGCCCTGGGAGAGGCGGGGCGGGTCCGGAAAAAGAGGACTCTGTTTCTTGCGGGGAGAACTCGCATTCATCTCGACCAAGTCGCGGACTTGGGGGATTTTCTCGAACTGGAAGTCGTATTGAGGGACGGAGAATCCGCCGAAAGCGGCGAAGCTGTCGCGCGGGATCTCATGCGCAAGCTGGATGTCCGCCGGGACCAGCTCATTGAGGGAGCGTACGCGGATTTGCTTGCTTTAAAAAAGGCGGGAGGCGGCGGGGCCTTTGCGCGGGGATTTGAACAATGAAATACGTTAAATACCATGGACTCGGAAATGATTACCTTGTGATACACCCGGCCGACGCCGCCGGGACCCTGGACGCAGGGCGCGTCCGCCGTATCTGCGACCGGCATTACGGCATTGGATCCGATGGAATTCTTCTCGGGCCGATGCAGAGCGACGCCTGTGATTTTCGCCTGAGAATCCTGAATCCAGACGGAAGCGAAGCGGAAAAGAGCGGGAACGGTCTGCGCATATTTGCGCGGTATCTGCGGGACGAGAAGCTGGCGCGGGAGAGCGAATTTAGCGTGGAGACCCTCGGCGGCGCCGTGGGCTGCCGGGTGCATGACGACGGGAAGGCCGTGACTGTGGAGATGGGAAAGGTTCGGTTTCTCAGCACGGAGATCCCTGTGACGGGGGAAAAAAGGGAGGTGCTGCGCGAGCGCATGCAAGTGGGCGGAGACACGATGGAATACTGCGCGGCAACGGTCGGGAATCCGCACTGCGTCATCCTTTGCGACGACGTTACTCCCGAAATGGCGCGGCGCTACGGACCGATGATTGAGACAGAGCCGCGCTTCCCGAACCGGACCAACGTGCAGTTTATGAAGGTCCTGGACCGTCGAAACATTCGGATTGAAATATGGGAGCGTGGAGCCGGCTATACTCTGGCCTCGGGAAGCAGCGGCACGGCGGCGGCGGCGGTTGCCCGGCGGTTGGGCTTATGCGATGCATCCATTACCGTTCATATGCCCGGCGGGAACCTGGCCGTTGAGATTTCCCCGGAATTTTTCGCCGTGATGACGGGCCCGGTGACGCGCGTGTGCGCGGGAGTGATCGATCCGGAGATTTTTGAGGATCCGGAGATTTGAAAAACGCGCAGGGAGCAAAGATCGATCGAAGCCGGGAAAGATCGTGAAAAAAGGAGGCGCCCGGCGGCGAACGTGGTATATAGTCGCAGTTTCATTTTAAAAACGGAGCGATGGATGAACGGCATACCGGTACTGTATGTGGAATCGGATTGCATTGCGCGGGGCTGGGAACAATCGCTGATCGAACTCAGCCGGAACGGCTGCAGCATTCGCACGGAATACGACAGGGCGGACGATCCCGCGAGCAAAGATGCCACCATGATTTTGACGATCACGGACCCTCTCAAGGAGCCGATGATTCATAAGGATTTCCCCGGCGGGCCGCTCGAGCTTCAGGAATATGTAATGGAAGTGAACGAGGGCATCAAGGATCATTTAATCCGGGATCCGAATGACCCGGAGGATACACGGTGGGAATATACCTATCATCGAAGGCTTTTCTCATACGATGCGCCCGGGGCGCGTCCGATCGACCAGATTGAAACCATGTGCCGGAAGCTGGGGGAGGTGCCGCATACCCGGCGCGCTCAGGCGGTGACGTGGAAAGCCTGGGAAGACAACGACTGCTTCGATCCACCCTGCCTGCAGAGTCTGTGGTGCCGCATTACCGAAGAGGACGGCCGGCGCCTGCTGAGCATGAATGCCCGCTTTCGATCCAATGACGCCTATAAGGCCGCTTTCATGAACATATTTGCGCTGGTGCAGCTGCAAAGGTCCATGGCTGAGAAGGTTTCCCGGCTGTCGGGAAAACTTACGGAAGTCGGACGCTACTGCCATATGGCCGACAGCTATCACATTTACGGATCGAATTTCAGGGAGTTTGAGGGGCGGTTTCTCGGGGCTTTGGAGAAGCGGACGTTCGAGCAGCGCACTATGCGGTATGAAAGCGTGCGCAGGATGATGGAAGCGGCGCGGAGTTCCATCCTGAAGAAGGCGGCGGATATGGGGCGATGAAGCCGCCGGCGGCAATTTCGCGGCTGCGCCGAAGGACATTGCAACGCAGCGGCGATAGTTGACTATGCCTGAAATAAGATTTAAATTGTCGAATTTTGCTATGGAGGGATTCCAATGTCCGGGCCGTTAACGGGAGTGCGTGTTGTAGAAATAACGATGTTTCAGCAGGGACCGGTGGCCGGAACGAGACTGGCCGATCTCGGCGCCGATGTGATTAAGGTCGAGCCTAAGGAGGGCGACCCGGCGCGCGGTTTTATGCGGCTGATCGGCGCCACCGTGGGGCTTAAAGGGAATAATTATTATTTTGAAAGCAACAACCGCAACAAACGGAGCATCGCGCTGGATTTGAAATCGGAACAGGGAAAAGAGATTTTTTTGCGGCTGATCGATAATGCGGATGTGTTTATAACCAATATGAGCATCGATGCGCCTATCAAGATCGGCATCGGTCCCGACGACCTGCTGAAGCGCAATCCGCGCCTCATTTACGGCCATTCCTCGGGGTGGGGAAGAAAAGGTCCCAGCGCGGGAGACCTGTCGTTCGACTACACCGGGATCGCGCGTTCCGGGCTCATGATGTCTGCGGGCGAAAAGGATAGCCCGCCGGCCCAGATTCTGCCCGGCATCGGGGATGAAATCGGCGCCTACATGCTCGCCTGGGGAGTAACGGCCGCGCTGTACAGCCGCGAAAAAACGGGCAAGGGCCAGGTGGTGGATACATCGCTTATGGGGAGCATCATCAACCTGCTCGGCCTGATCATTGACGCGCCCGCGATGCTGGGCCAGGAATACCCGAGGGAATACCGCAGCGAAGCGGGCAATCCCATGTACAACCATTACCGCTGCCGGGATGACAAGTGGCTCGTGGTAGCGCATCTTCAGCCGGCCCGATACTGGCCGATTTTTTGCCGCGCCCTCGGGATAGAAGAGCTGGAGCATGATCCCAGGTTTGAAAGCATGGAAGCGCGGGGAAAGAACTGCAAAGAGCTTATTCAGATATTGGATGAAAGGTTCGCAACCAGGGACCGCGACGATTGGCTGGCTCATCTCAACAAAGAGGGCTGCATCTGCACTCCTATTCAATCGCTTACCGAAGTCGCCCGCGATCGGCAAGCCTATGCCAACAGCTACCTCATTGAGGTTGACCATCCCGTGTGGGGGCGCACCAAGGAGGTCGGTTTCCCATGGGATTTCAGCGAAACTCCGGCCTCTTGGAGGAGAGAGGCCCCAAAGCTCGGCCAGCACACCGGGGAAATTCTGAAGGAAGCCGGCTACACTCAGGAACAGATCGCCAAATTGAGAGAAACTGGAATCGTCGTCGGTTAACCGGTACAGGGCGGATCCATCTCCTGAACAGGAGCGGTCATGCAGCCTAAAACGATAGGCGTTATCGGCGTCGGCCCCGTAGGGGGAATTCTAAGCGCTCATCTGCACTCGAGCGGCCACAACGTCGTGCTTGTCGATGCCTGGAAGGAGCACGTCGATCATATCCGCACCCAAGGCCTGCGCATTACCGGCCGAGAGGACTTGCTTGTCAAACCGGCGCATCTTTTGACTTCCGTTGAGACGCTGAATGCCTTTAAGCCGGAATTCGTATTCATCTGTACGAAGGCGTGCGATCTGGACGCCTTGCTCCATCAAATGAGCGACGCGCTGAAGGGCTCCAAGGCGGTGTTCATTTCAGCTCAAAACGGCATTGATACCGAGAAGATCATAGCCGCGCATATAGAACCAGCGCGGGTGCTGCGCGCCGCGATCAGCTATGCCGGCGTCCTTGAAGGCCCGGGGGAAATCCGAGAGACCTTCTTCAACCCTCCCAACTATATAGGCTGGCTTGCTGCGGGCGGCGAGGCCTCCTGCCGGCAAGCGGCCGCCGTGATGTCGGAGTGCGGGCTGACTACGGAGGCGACGGAAGAGATCCAGAGATTTGTATGGAGGAAAACAATTCTGAATACCTGCACCATGGCTGTCGCCGCCGTGACCGGCTTGAACATGGAGGAAATGATGGATTTCGCGCCGACCGCTCAGCTGGTGGATCGGTTGCTCAAAGAATCCATCGCGGTCGCGGCCGCCTACGGGTTCGATTACGGTCCGCGATTCTTCGACTCGGTGATGGAATTTAACGCCCGCGCCGGCCCGCATCGGCCGTCGATGATGGTGGACATTGAGAAAGGGCGCAGAACGGAGAACTCGGTCTTGATCCGCCGGGTTGCCGAATATGGCGAAGCGAAGGGAGTCCCGGCGCCTGTGCACCGCACATTGGCGAATCTCATCGATGCATTGGAGATGCGCAACCTCAGGCGGCGCCATTGACAGTCGCCCCGGCAGAAGGCCTTTCGCAGGCAGGGCAGCCTGAACGCGGTAATTTCGTAATCGCGTAGACGGCCTCCCTCACTCCTATGATATAGTGTCCCACTCGTTTTGTCCGTTTCAGAATCCCTGGAGCCTGTCCGAGAATTAGGATGTGCCGCGCGCATGGAGCTTGGGGACGAGATCGAGGCGCGAGGAGGAGGCGATGCAGGGACATCGTTGACGACGAGCAAAGAAGAGATCGCTCCGCAACCCCCGTGCGCCCGAAGGGTTCCGGCGGCGCATGGACTTCTGCTGCGTTGGCGCTCCTCGGCAATGTTGCTGCATTGCCGGCGTCGCGCCGCCTTGCATCTGCCCACGCGGCGCTCAGAACGCGGCATATTTTAATTCTCGGACAGGCTCTTAGATTTCATTAAAGGAGAACCTCGATGCTTGATTCGCTCTTCTACCCCCGCGGCATCGCCGTGATGGGCGCTTCCAATAATACTTTCAGCATAGGCAACCGTGTTGTCAACAACCTCCTCACATACGGCTATAAGGGCCGGATTTATCCGGTTCATCCGAAAGAGTCGGAAATCCTCGGCCTGAAGGCGTACCCGAGCATTCTGGACGTGCCGGATCCCGTGGATATAGGAATGATCGCGGTTAAAAGCACGCTGGTCCCGCAGATTGTCGAAGACTGCGGGAAAAGGGGCGTCAAGTTTGTCATTATTCATACCGCGGGATTCCGTGAAATGGGAGGGGAAGGCGCCAGGCTGGAAGATGCGCTGCTGCAGGCGGCGCGTCGATACGGAGTGCGCGTGTACGGCCCGAATTCGCAGGGCATCATGAATTCGGATCCGAAGGTTTCGGTCTATGCGAATTTCACTTTCACGCCGATGCGGCCGGGTAAAGTCTCCATCCTCGCGCAAAGCGGCGGAGTGGCGGAACTGCTCAATCTGAACCTCCGGAATATGGGCTCCGGTTTCCGCATCTATGCTTCTCACGGCAATGCTTCCGATGTGAACACGAACGAACTGCTGGAATTTCTCGGCCAGGATCCCGAGACGCGGACCATCATAATGCACATCGAGAGCATGAAGGATACCGCGGGGTTCATAGAACGCTGCCGCAGCATTGCGAAAGAGAAGTCGATATTGGCAATCCGCACGGGACGCACGAAGGCTGCGGCCAAGGCGGTGAGTTCCCATACCGGATCCATGATGCAGGAGGATTCTCTTACGGATACGATATTCGAACACGCGGGAGTCCTGCGGTTCGACACAACGGAAGAAATGATCGCCGCCGCCTATGCATTTTCCAGTCAGCCGGTGCCGGCGGGTCCGAATGTCGCCATCGTGGCAAACGCGGGGGGTCCCGGAATCATGGCCATCGACGAATGCGTGGGAAACGGACTGTCGCTTGCCGTTCTGTCGGAGGAAACGAAAAGGAAGCTGCGCGAGGGATTGATTCCGGAAGCCTATGTTGAGAATCCCGTGGATGTCGGCGCGACGGCCAAGGCCGAGCATTTTGCCCTCACGCTTCGCGGTCTGGAGGAAGACCGGGGGGTCGATGCGATACTCGTCACGATGGTCACGCCGCCCTTCGTGGACTGCGAGGAAGTGGCGCGAAGCATAGCGGAAACTGCGCGCAAGGCGACCAAGCCCATAGTGACCGTGGTCATGACCAACGAAAACTGGGCAGGCACGGTCGAAACCATCCGCAACGCGGGAATCCCGATTTTCAGTTTCCCGGAGGCGGGCTCTCGCGTGGTGGCGGCCATGGTGCGTTACAATGAAATCCGAAAAAGGCTGGCGGAACGCCCGGCTGCGGCTTCGGGGAATAAGGCCAAAGCGCGGGAGATATTGAGCCGTGCTCCGCAGGGATTTATTTCGCAGACGGACGCCTTCGGCGTGCTGGGGGCATATGGAATTCCCGCGGTGGAAACTGCGCCGATGGCCGGGAATGAGGCGCCGCGCCATCTAAAATACCCGGCGGTTTTGAAGGTGGACAGCCCCGAAGTCGTTCACAAGAGCGAAGCCGGCGGCGTCGCCCTGAACATCGGCGGAGAAGAGGAGCTCCGGAAAGCTTACACCCGAATGTCGGGGAAATTCCCCGGGGCGAATTTTGTCGTGCAGGAGCAGTGCGAGCAAGGGACTGAAATTATCGTCGGCCTCAAACGCGAGCCGGGCGTCGGGCCGGTTGTCATGTTCGGGATCGGCGGCATCCATGTGGAGGTCCTCAAGGACGTTTCATTCCGCCTGGCTCCGCTCTCGGAAGCCGGCGCCGCGCGCATGGTCCAGGAGATTCGTTCGCTGCCGCTGCTCACGGGGTCGCGGGGAATGCCGGCTGCCGATCTGGCCGCGATCGAACGGCTCCTTATCTCGGTGTCTCAAATGGCGATGGACCTGCCGGAGATCGAAGAGATGGACATGAACCCTGTGATGGCGTATCCGGAAGGGCGGGGGGTGAAAGTGGCCGATGTCCGAATGAAGAAGACAGCGCCGGCCTCCGGGGCCGCATGAAAATTGCGCGTGCGGCGGCGCCTGTGGCCGCCGCGCGGAAACTCAAACGAATGGCCGCGCATGTTTTTCTCAACCCCAGCGGCTTTACCGGGATGGGTAATGCGCCCGGGGCCCGGAGAGCTTTTTAAAGCCGCGGTTGAATCCTCAGGATAGGCTAGCGGCCGATCACGACGCGGCGTCCGTCGAAAACGGGGCGCACGGTCTTTTTCTTCTTGATATATTCGGTTAATACATCCAACCGCAATTTGCCTGTGTCCTTGTAGGCGACGCCTTTCAGCGCCGTTCGCGCCAGATAGGAGTTGGCGGAGCCGGTATACATGCGGTCTTCGTCGAGCCGCTTGCCGCCGACGGTTGCGTCGGCCAGGATTCCGTTTTCTATGCGGTAGCGAATTCCCGATACGGCCGGGCGCTCCTGCAGCAAAATCCGCTTGAGGCGGCTTCCTCGGATCTTAAATGTGACGACGGTGTTGTCGAACGGCACCATGGCGACCAGGTCCTCCCGGGTGATTGGGCCTTTTGCCAGAGGCGCCCGCACGCCGCCCATATTTTCGAGTTCAATTTCCGTATTAAAGGCTTCGCGAATGGCGTCCGACACCAGATTATAGGGAGCAAGATCATCCCCGCGGTCGACAAAATCGTCGTCGGCGCGGCCGACAATTTCGCCGTAGCGGGCGGCAATGGGTTTCCAGTAGCGGTCGACGACGGCAGCAACCGTTTTGTCTTCCGGGATATCCGATGTCACGGGAACAAGCGACGCCCGGTAGCGCTGGACATGCCAGTCGCCGCGAGCATCCCGGCCGAACAGCAGGTCCAACCGCCCCAGCTCGCCTCCCCATTGATGCGCCTGGACCAGAATGGTTCCGTTGACCTTGTCCGCAAAAAGCTCGTTCGAATGCCATATGAGCTCTCCAAACGGAAGCCGCGAGTGGGAATGCCCGCCGATGATGACGTCGATTTCGGGAACCGAGGAGGCGATTTTAACGTCCACCGCATAGCCCGAGTGGGAGATTGCCATGATAATATCGGCTTCGGATCGAAGCGCTTCCACCATGCGCCGGGAAGCTGCGATCTCGCCCTCTATCGCAATTCCCTCTTTGGCGGCCGGGTATCGGGAAGCGCTCTGCGTCACAATGCCGAAAATCCCGATTTTAAGCGGGCCGAGCCGGCGTATCTCCGAACCGCGGGTTAAAAGCCGGCCGGTGGATTTGTCCACGGCATTGGCGCACAGGATGGGGAATTCAAACTTTCCGAGGAGGCTCCTGAGTTGAGCAAGAGGCAGATTGAATTCGTGGTTTCCAAGGATGCCGTAAGTATAGCCGGCGGCGTTCATGGCGGCGGCGTCCGCTTCGCCGTGGTACTCGGTTGTAAAAGGGGTGCCGTCGATAAAGTCGCCCGCGTCCACAAGCCAGACCGCCGCGCCCTTGCGGTTGAGCTCCCGGCGCAGGCGCCGGACGAGCGTGGCACGCCGGGCGACGCCGCCGATGTCCGTCCGGTCCTTAGGCAATGCGATGTCGGATCCCGCGGATGGATAGCTGAAAGGGAGCAGATGGCTGTGGGTATCGTTGGTATGCAGGATGGTGAGCAAAGCCTGCTCGGCCGGCAGCGGAAGGGGGAGCGTCAAAAAGAGCAAGGAGAATAGGAAGAAGCATGCGGCCGATTTTTTCATGGAGCGCTCCGTTCGTATCCGCCGGCGGGCGCCGGCGAGTAGAATTTGAAATATCGAAGTTCAGGTCAATAAATCTCGTCTTCCTCGGCGCGGGTGTAGAAGAGGTTGTAAAACTCGCTCCGGTCGGTCTCGCCGGAAGCGTTCTGCAGCTGCTTTTCGGCGGCCGCGCGGTCCGCAATAGCGCGCTGCTCCAGCAGTTTTAAGCGTTCGGGAATATTGACCTCCTCGAGGAGACGCTTGACGGTTTGAAACACGCGAGCGCTCCCGTACAGACGGCGCCCTTCATGCAGGATTTTGCAGGCGACCATGGAGGAAAAAACATCGAATTTGAGCTGTTCCCGAACGCGGGAAAAGGATTTGATGAGATAGTCAATTTCTTCCCGGTCGTTGACCAATAGCAGATGTTTTCTCTTATGGATGGCTTTGTCCAGGGAATCAATGATTTCCGGAGCGACGTCGTCCTCGGCGACAATGATGATATCGAGATCGGAGCCGTGGACCATTTCTCCGGTGCTTTTCTCCGGGCGCGGCACGCTGTGCGACATATCGTAAACAACGTCGCCGCCGATGATGAAGCAGGCTTTTTCGAGAAGGATGTCCCTGCCTTTTAAATGAGCCAGGGCCGAGATAACGCTGTTTTCGGCGATTTTATATTTGGCGAGGCTGATACTGCGGATCTCCCTTTCCAGAGCGTCGGCCCTGAGCGCGAGTTCTTCGAGCTGGCTGTCCAGTCCCACATAAGTAAAAGTGAGGAATTCCCGTCGGATGGAAGGAGAGAGCCGGGCATAGCCCTGGACATTGCGGTCGAGGCGGAGAAAGCGCCGGCCCGCGGTCTTGAACTGAATGGAAAACGCATTCCGGCATGTCTGCCATAATGCGAGCACTTCCATGGAGGTCTGCTCCATCAGCTGAGCGCCGGTTAGGGGGCCGGTCTGCGAAAGAATCGAAAGGATTTCGTTTTCCGTCATAGCCATTTATTTAACCATGGATGAGGCAGATATCAAACACCGCCTTAACCCGGATACCTCAAGAACCTTCTGCCGCGGCGATATTAATGAAGAACCGCTTCCATGCCGGCGGCGCTGCGGGCGTTTATGCACAACGCAAACCGCCTTGTGTAAATTTACGGGAATCCGTGATTTAATATGCCCGATGGATTCCCAAATTATCATCGTTCTTGTCCTATTGGGGGCGGCGATTGTTCTGTTCATTACGGACAGGATTGGACCCGATGTTGTTGCGCTGCTGACGGTTCTGGCGCTGCTTTTCAGCGGTATTCTGAAGATAACCGACGCGCTGGCGGGTTTTGCCAATCCCGCCGTCATTACCATCGCGGCTATTTTCTTGATCACGGCGGGTTTGACCAATACAGGCATAGCGGCCAGGATCGGGGGATTTCTTTTCCGCATTGCCGGGCAAAGCGAAGCTCGTTTGGTGGGGACGACCATGGCCGCGTCCGCAATGCTCTCGCTGGTCATGAATAATATTGCCGCCGCATCGGTACTGCTTCCCGGCCTCAAAAGCATGGCCAGGCGGACCGAAATCCGCTCATCCAAATTGATGATTCCCCTTTCCTTTGGAACGCTCCTCGGCGGCATGGCGACGGTGTTTACGACGAACAATCTGCTGGCCAACGACGCATTGCGACAGGCGGGGCTGGCTCCCTTCGGCCTCTGGGATTTTTTCCGCATCGGAAGCATTCTAAGCGTCGCGGGAATCCTGTTTATGGTGGCGCTGGGAAGGAAGATCCTGCCGAATTATCCCGTCAAGGAAACTCTGCAGGCATGGCGGAATCCCGAAGAGCTTGCGAAGGCCTATCGATTGCCCGACTTGGTGTTCAAGGCGCGCATTGAGGCGGCATCGCCGCTGGACGGAAAGACGATCGCGGACAGCCAGCTGGGACATTTCTTCAATATCAACATCATCGGCTTGCTTCGGGGATCCAGGGTAATACTGGCGCCGCAGGCTTGCGAGACGCTGCATGCGGGAGACAGGCTGGTCATTAAAGGGGACCGCAAAAGCCTTCAGGCGGCGCGGGAAAAGCTTGGCATAAAATTCGAGGCGGCGGATGCGGGCTTGAACGTGGAACTGGCGGATATCCGCGTCGGCGCGGTCGAAGTGTTGATCTCTCCGCGCGCGAGCGTTGTCGGGCGGTCGTTGCGGGAGATTAATTTCCGCCAGAAGTTCGGCGTCGCGGTGCTCGCGATAATGCGCGAAGGCGAACCTATCCTCCGCGGCGTTAAGAACACGCCGTTGCGCTTCGGAGACACCCTCCTTGTGCATGGTCCGCGCTCCCGCATCAGGCTTTTAAACAGGGAGCGCGATTTCATTGTATTGGAAGAACCCGGCTATCTGGGCGAAATAGGAGTTCCGGAAAAGGCTCCCTGGGCTTTGCTGGGCATGGGAATCATGCTGCTTACGGCCGGAATGGGCGTGCTGCACATTGCCGCGGCTGCGTTGCTGGGCGCATTGGTGATGATTTTGTCGGGCGCCCTCAAAATAGAGGATGGTTACCAAGCCATTGAATGGAAAGCGGTGGTCATGGTCGGCGGAATGCTTTCGCTTGGAGCGGCCTTGGGCACAACGGGAGCGGCGGACTTGATTTCTCGAAGTTTTTTGCATTTATTGCAGCCCTTCGGGCCTATGGGCGTGCTGGCGGGTTTCTTTTTAGTGTCCATGCTGTTCTCTCAGATTTTATCGGGCGCCGCGACCACGGTTCTGATGGCGCCTATTGTTTTGAGCACCGCAGCCCAGCTTCATGTAAGCGCGTATCCGCTTGTCATGATTCTTGTTTTGGGAACCTCCTGCGCGTTCCTGACACCTGTCGGCCATCCGGTGAATGTGTTTGTAATGGGGCCGGGCGGATATAAATTCGGCGATTATTCAAAGATCGGATTGTGTCTGACCGCTATTGTCTTTGCTTTGGCCATGGGGTTGGCGCCGCTTTTTTGGCCTTTCTAAAAAGGGCCTGCGGCGCCTCCTGACTCTCTGACGGACTGCTTAGATAGCATCCGCTTCGACGTATTTTGCAAGAATGTCCGAATCGGGAACGATCAGGTAATCTTTGCCGTCTTGCCTGATATCCGTACCGCCGTACTTTTTATAAATTACGCGATCGCCGACGGCGATTTCATCGGTTGCGTCCGCGGCCAGCGCCGCCACGATCCCCTCGCTGGGTTTTTCCTTTGCCGAATCGGGAATGATCAGGCCGCCTGCCGTTTTTTCTTCGGCTTCTGAAGGCTCGATCAACACCTTGCCGGATAGTGGTTGTATCTTCTTCATGAATCATCTCCTTGCAAAAATTGAAGGAATGAAATTCTTCCCTTCGTTGTTCGCGTTTAACGTATACCCAAGAGCGCATCGATACGGGCCATATCCGCGCCGATAACAACGGTTCCGTTGATATCGGTTTGCGGGACCGCCATGCTTCCCGTGCGGCTGACGATTTCCTGCGCGGCATGCTGGTCGAGCGTCACATCCACTACTCGAAACGGGATCTGCTTTTTGCGCAGGTGCGCTTTTACCACCGCGCATGGAGGGCAGGTGGGGGAAGAGTAGATGGTTACGCGCAGCGGCGGGGCTTCGCTTCCGTCGGCGCGCTTCCGCGGCGCGCTTCCAAGAAGCATTTCGTAAATCTTCCTTTCCTGCAATCCCTCGATTCTCTTTATCAGGCGGCCGTTTTTCAGCGTTATCACGGCGGGAACGCTGGTAATGCCGAAGTGTGGGTGAATGGCCGGATTTTTTGATGCGTTGACGGCCACAAGGGGAACATCGGCTTTTTGTTTCTTGATCTCGTTTAATATGGAAACGGCTTCTTTGCTTCGTTCAGAGGAGTCCGTGTAAAAGACAGCCGCAAGGAAAGAGCTGTTTTCCTTTTGCACGGCATCCCATTGCTGCATGTCGGCAATTTCAATCAACTGATTTTGCGTTTCGGGCATTAAAGTCACTCCGTTTGCTTTCATAATATCTTTTATCGCCGGGCGCGGTAGACTTTGTTCTCTGGAATGCCCGCGCCGGAGATATCACCAAAAATCCGAGCCTTTATATAGGATCGTCGTAACGGCATGGCAAATAACGTCGGTGCTTTTTCAAAATCTCCTTCCCTTTGGGATCGACAACTGAGAATGCGCCGCTTTCATCGTAGATCTTCGGGCATTCGGTTTTTTGAGATTTTATAACTGCGGGAACGCCGGCGCAGTTCTTCCGTCAAGGGATCCTGCTGCAGTCCATAGGCTTTATAGAGCAGCCCGCCTGCACTGCGGCTGCTCACTGTAGATGTCACAAAACGCTGCATTTGGATAGTGCCGAGAACAAATAACCCAGTAGAATAAATAAGCCGATGGGAAAAAACAAGCCTTGTTTTTTGGATTGTCAAACCTCGATAGAAATGTCCCCTTGCTTAGCTCGATAGAAATGTCCCTTTTCCATATTTGTCTCTACTGTTGCTTGTGATCTTTGGACCGGCCTTGGGGAGAAGCGGAAGCCCGGACCGAAGTGCTTTTAAGCCTTTGGCGATTGTGTGTACCCGGGGGCCGTCTTTTACGGTATGCTCGTTTAGGTTGCCCGCGGCGAGCGGCATCACCTTCCTGTACGATGCCGGAATCGTGCGGCGCTGGGCGCAAGGGGGAATTCAACGCCGGAAGTGCGGATAAGGAGAAAAGGCAGATGAAGCAGGTCGATCGGGGCGCCGCCGGGAAACTGCGCGGCCGGCGGCGAAGCGCTATAGTTGCCGCGGCTCTGGCGGCGGCCGGTATTGCCTTCCTGTATGACGCCGGAGCCGGGGGAGGCTCGGCGGCCGCCGCTTCGCCGGCGCTTTCTCAGGCTTCGGAAAGCACAGCCGCGGCGCAGCCGCAACCCCATCCTCTTGAAAGCGACTCTTATTACAAGTATTGCACAAGGTGCCACGGCGCCGGCAAAATGAAGCCCTTTCCGGATAGCCACTTGGGATATAGCGAAGCAAGCTGCTTAAACTGCCATTCGAAGGAAGCCGCCGTGCAAACAAACCGCTTAGACGAGGAAACGCAACCGCCCGCAAGCGCTGAACCGATTCCGCATTCCATCGAAGACGCTGCTTACAGGGATTGTGCAATGTGCCACAACACCAGGGGCGAGAAGCCGTTTCCGGCCGATCATGCGCGCTTGGTAATGGAGGGCTGCATCGGCTGTCACAAGCCCGGTCCCCCGCCGCAAGGCGGCGAGTCCGGGGGACTGGAGGCGCCAAGCGGCCATGCTGAACCGATTCCTCACTCCATCGAGGACGCCGCCTATCGGAATTGTACGATGTGCCACGGCGCGGGAAAGATGAAGCCGTTCCCGCCGAATCATCTTAATTATTCGATGGAGAACTGCACGGATTGCCATGCGGGCCCTGCGCGCGGCGGACTGAGATGATTTCAGGCTGCGTCCGGAGGCTGCGCCTATTTCCAAGAAGAGAGGCCGCAGTCGGCTGAGAGGAATTTCTCTGCAATCTCATGCCAGTTATCGGGGTAGAGGATTCTTGCGATTCCGAGCAGGGGGACCGCTTGAAAAATATCCACCGAGGAATCTCCCGCGCTGCGGCCGAGGGCGTCGGCCGTTTCCTTCATCCAGACTGCGGCCCGATTTCCCGACATAAGATTCTTCAGGATAGCGTCCATATTCGGAACTCTGACCGTTATCAGCCAGCCGTTTCCATAAGGGTCCCGGTTGACGAGAGAAGGATTTCGGACCGCTTCGTCGTTGACGGCGATTACCTCTCCCTCCACCGGAGACAGGATTCCGATCGCCTTGGAGTCGACCAGAAGTTTCCATCCTATTTCGCCCGGCGTCATCCGAGTGCCGATCCGGGGCAGATCAATGGCGCACGGCCGGCCGAGCAGCTGCTGGGTAAAGTCATCGACCCCGATGCGGACCACGTCATGCTTTTCAGGCAAAACCCAGGTATGGCAGGGGTGGTAGAGGAACCCCTCGGCCAGGCGGAACCGGGAATTCAACAGGTAGCCGGATTTAACCGGAGCCGGAGCGGAGGCCGCCGGCTTTTTAGGCGGATATAAAATCCTCCAGAAGAAGATCAGCGTCAAAAGAAAGCCGACCGCGAAAATGTATTCGACTCCTTTCGTGGCGAAAATATCCAAGGGCGGGGTTCCCATCAAACGAGTTCCTTCCTCATTGCGGCATCTTAATTTGCGGGCGCATTAATGCGATTGCGCATCCTGCTCGACCGCCCACGCGGGCGGCCTGTTTAAAACAGGCATCCTTTTTATAAACCATCGAAACACCCATATCTCGGCGAAGATAATGGCAAGCGTGATTTCAACCTCCATCCATGAAGGATAGTACCGTGCCGGAGCGTCCCACTTGAAAGCGATAACAGTGATGTTGAGCCGGTTCAGGATGATTCCGACGATTGTCATGACTGCTGCGGCGCGGACCCATATCGAGCTTCTCCGCTTCATCCCCAGCATAAAAAGGACGAAGGGGACGAGGACGAATCCCAGCAGCTCGACCAAGTACCACCCAAACATCGGGCTGCCGAAATAGGCCGCGCGCTTTTCGTGGATGAACGCAAGCGCCTGCAGAAACAGATATAAGAACATCGCGCCGGCGCATAACCTGGCCAGGTCAAACAGGAGGGCATGGTGCGATTTTCGATCCTCAGGGCTGATGCGATCGGCGAATACCCGGTGGTTGATGGATCCTTCAAAAATAATCAGCGATAGTCCGGCAAAGATGCTGGAGACAAAAAACAAAAGAGGAATGAACTCTGAATACCAAAGGGGATGGATTTTTTCCTTGGCTATCAGGAAGAGCGCGCCCAAACCGGATTGATGAAGGGTAGACAGAGTAATTCCGAAAACCACAGCTCCGAGCGTCATTCCGGTCAGGATTTTTCTCGCCCGCCGCAATCCAAGCCACTCCGCGATGGCGGGGGAAAATTCTATCAGCTCGGCGATCATGTAAAGCAGAAAGTGCCAGGCGACCAGAAACAGAACCGAGCTCACGCCGAAGGACCGCCCGATAATCGGATTGATGACGTTCCAGGGGCGGCCCAGGTCGAGCAGAAGCGCCCCGGCATAAAAGACATACGCCAGGAAGCCGTTGAGAACAGTGATCCTGATCAGTACTTGATATTTCCTGAGCTTGAGAATGTAGACCATAAAGGTCAATACGTAGGCGCCTCCGGCGAATGCGACTCCCGCAACGACGTCAAAGCCGATCCAGAGCCCCCAGGGAAAATCCTGCGAAAGATTTGTAACGGCGCCCAGCCCCTTCGCAAACCGGATAAATACCAAGACCGCCCCGAGCAGGATGACCGGAATGGAAATAATGTTGAAGGGGGTCAGCCATCTCCCTTTGGGCTTTAGTTCGCCGAGAACGAACCTGAGTGAGCGGCCGATTTTTTCTTCTGTCTGAGTTTGCGGTTCTATTGCGCCTGCCAACCTTGTACCTCCATACGGGGCGGCTTTCTTTTATTCGGATTCTGCGGCCTTATTGAGCGCAAGCAGCATGGCAGGCCAGAGAAGAAGAACGACGGGAACAGCATAGAGAAACTGCTTCGTATACTCCGGGTAAGACGTGGTTCCGAGATTGGTTTTGAAACCTAGCTCTTCGATGGGAACGGGGGATATATACAGCCAGCCTGTGCCGCCGACCTCATGCTCCCCATATATGTGCCTGGAGAATTCTTCCGGATGTTCGTAAATGCGCTTCCGGGCGATTTCAATTAAATCGCTTCGCTTGCCGAAAACAATGACCTTGGCCGGACAAGCCTCCACGCATGCCGGCTGCTTTCCTTCCAGAAGCCGATCCCGGCACAGGTCGCATTTCCGGATTTCCGGAATCGCTTGGTGGTATTCGAATTTAGGTATGTCGAAGGGGCAGGCGACCATGCAATACCGGCAGCCCATGCACTTGGCCGCATCCCAGACCACGGCGCCTTCCTCGGTTTTATGCATCGCCTTGGTCAGACACGCGGCCACGCAGGCAGGCTGGGCGCAATGCATGCACTGCTTTTTGGCGAAAAACTCGGTTCCGCGGGTCTTGTATCGATTGATCACCATCAATTGCGACTCCGTGGTCGTGCGCGGCTGTTCAAAAACCGCCTCTCCGCCCGAAGGTGGGGGGGGGAGTCCATGCGCCTCGGCGCACGCCTCTTCGCACTTCCGGCAGCCCACACACCGGGTTTCGTCGACTAGAACCCCGACGGAGTCGCCTTTGGCGCCGTCTTCCGCGGCGTCTGCGGTTCGATCCATCAAGATGAACGCGCCCGCAGAGCCCATCGCTTTTAGAAATTTTCTTCTGTCCATTTTTGCGATTCCAGGTTTTGCATTGGGGGGCGATCCAACTTGCCCGAGCCAGAGCGTCAAGCACGGGCGGCTGTGCGACTGCACATAAAATATATATCAGTCTTTCATCGATTCCTCAATGGCCGCCGTAGCGCATTTTGACGCCCGTGCGCGGATCGAAGCGTTTAGTGCGAAGCCCGGCGGCCGCTCAACGGCAGCGGTAGATATCCATGCCGGCGACGTTTGTTTCCAGCCGGCAATGTTCATAAATAAAGCCGCGGAGAATGGGATAATTTTTTATCGGATAGCGGCCGAAATCGTGGTAATCGCCGGGAGAAGTATCCACAATCAATTCGGGCGGACGGCGGCCAAGATCTTTCTCGAGCATCGGCCAGGCTTCCGGCACAGCGCGCCAGGCGATGTCGGCGCGGTCCTTTTCGTCGGGATCGCTCCCCTTTTTGTAGCTCGTGTGAATCTGCGTATTGACAAACCGCGTGGCCGGAGTGCGCTCGGAATAAACGTAGACGGGCGTAAACCACCCCCAGACAAAAATCTTATCCTCCGGACGGGTATGGTTTTTAATGTATTCGGTTGCAGGCCTGAAATCGGGCTTTATTCCCCCCCAGGTGTCGGTTGCCGCCTCGAAGGATATCGCCATGCCGGTAAAAATAACGCCGGGCAGCAGGGTCAATGCGAGAGTGGAATAACGCCAGATTTTTATGCGGCCTTCTCCCTTTGCATGGAAACGGTTTCCGGCAAAAAGGGCAGCCATCAGGCTCAAGGAAGGAAGAACCTGGATAAAATAATGGCCGAACATCCGGTTTCCGGCCATCGTGGCGCACAAGCTGCCCGCAAACCAAAGAATGACGAATAATGAAAACTCGGATTGCGGGGATTCCGGGGGACGGCGCAATCCGGCCAGGACTCGTTTCATCCATAGGATTGCGAGCAGCCAAAGAATAACGGTCGATAAAACGAACGGTATGAACTCGGCGGTAATCTGCGAAAAGAAGTTCAGGCTTTCGATGCCTGCGCTGATATAGCGCCTTGGATATGTGATATTCCAGAATATCCAGTCGCCGAGAATTCCCTTATTGTAGAAAAGAAGCGCGACGGCGCCGCTCGGAAGAAGGAACCCTATCCCGAAACAGGCGAAGGAAGCGGCGGAACGCCGGATCTCTTTCCCGCCTCTGAACAGCGGGACCGCAATAAAGAGCCAGGCGAACACGACAATGATCTCGATCGCTCCGACCTGCTTGAAAAGCGGAGAGATTCCGGAAACCAGCCCCGATATGAAATAGAAGCGCCGTTTGTTCTCCATAAAGGCATGCCATAAAAGCAGGACGGCGAGAGAGTAGGGCAAAGCCATGAATATTTCCGTATTTGCCGCGATCATTTTGGGGTATAGCGCGGCCGTGAATGTCATATAGAAAAATAAGGCGTAGAGCGCGGATTTTTTGCCGCCCATACGATAGGCCAGAATGCTCAGAAGGATGCCGCTGCAGAGAGTCCAAATCAGCGTGACCAGATGAACCGCAGCCATGTTGTATTTGCCGAAGAGATAAAACGTCCATAGATAAACATAAAAAATACCGGGCGGTTTGTTCTCGACCGCATCGAGGTATGGCAAGCCGCCGTCCATCAGGATTGCCGCGATGGCGGCGTAGCATCCTTCATCTATATCCTGCAAGGTATGGAAGAGGTAAGGGATTCGCAGAAGGAATCCGAACAGGACAATGAGGGCGATAATTCGGTAAGTGTTCTTTTGCAATTTTTGCATTAAATAAGGCGAAACGACGAATTTCCGGAAAGCCGAAAATTAAATATAGCAGAGGCCGCCGCAAAATCGTGAAATTTGAGGTTTTCGTTTAATGGATTTTATTGGTATCTGCGGCTGATGCCGAGTTTTTTCATCCGCGCTTGAAGCGTGGTCCTTTTCAGCCCCAGGCGGCGGGCGGCGCCGCGCGGCCCCGAGACCAGCCCTTTCGCTTCCGTCAATGCCTGCATAATTTTCCGGCGTTCTTCCTCTGTTCTGTTTTTTGAGATCGGCGGCGAATAGGAAGCGGATCCGATCAGTTCGGGCATGGCCAGGTTCAGAGTCCGCCCCCGTGAAAGGACGACCGAGCGCTCAAGAATGTTTTGCAGCTCTCGAATGTTTCCAGGCCATTCGTATCGGGAAAGAATCGCCATGTTTTCGGCGGAGATTGAATCGATTTTGCGCCCCATCCGCTGGGCGTATTTTTGAGTGAAATAGCGGGTCAGGAGCGGGATGTCCTCCCGGCGCTCCCGCAGCGGCGGCACGATCAGCGGGAAAACATGCAGGCGGTAATAGAGATCGCTCCTAAAGGCGCCGGCATCCACCATCGCTTTGAGGTCCCGATTGCTGGCGGCTATAAAACGGACGTCCACCTTAATCGTTCGGTTGCCGCCCAGCCTTTCAAACTCCTGCTCTTGAATGGCGCGCAGCAGCTTGGATTGAAGGTCCAGTGGGATCTCGCCGATTTCGTCCAGAAAGAGCGTGCCCTGGTCGGCCAATTCAAAACGGCCGATTCTTTGTGCCAGCGCCCCCGTGAAAGCGCCTTTTTCATGTCCGAAAAGCTCGCTTTCCAGAAGGCTGGATGGGATGGCGGCGCAGTTGACCTTAACGAAGCTGTGCCGGCTGCGCTGGCTTTGCTGATGGATAGCCCGGGCGACCAGCTCCTTGCCGGTGCCGGTTTCTCCCAGTATTAATACAGTCGCATTGGTAGGTCCGACAATCTGAATATTTTTCAGCACCGCCTGGAACGCGGGCGATTCTCCCAGCATCTCGCCGAGATTCCGGTCGGAGCGAATTTCGTCTTCCAGATAGAGCTTTTCAACGGCCAGCCTTTCCTTCATTTCGGCCAATTGGCGGTAGGAGAGCGAATTCTCAAGCGCGATTGCGATTTGGCGTGCTACCAGCACAAGCAGGTCGACGTCGTCTTGGCTGAATTCCTTGCGGTTCATCCTCCCCAGCTCCAGGGTTCCTAGCTTTGAGTTATGCGTCAGCAGAGGTATGGAGCATGAAGAGCGGAAGCCGATTTCCACCCAGCGCTTGTAGATCGGGGAGGGAAAACGTCCGAAGTCCGGCTCGGCAATCAGCACCGGCTTTCCGGTTGCGAGCGCTTCCGCCGAGGGCAGCCCTTCCGGATCAACGCGCATCATTTCCGGATCCTTTTGCAGGGGGCCGGAAATATAAATGCTGCTTAGCATGAGTTCTTTGGCGTTGCCGTCGAGGAGCGTGAGCACCGCAATATCGGTGGCTACGACTTTGCTGAGTTGTTCGGAAAGCGCCGGCAAAAGTTCTTCCGGGGAAAGCTTCGACACCAACGCGTTCGTTATATCAAACAATGTTTGCAGCCGGTCGCGCTGCTGAAGATATTGCTGCCTGGTAAGATACGACTCTATGGTGACGCTTAATTCAGAGGCGACTCTGTAGACAAAATCCATTTCATCGCGGCTTGCGGGGGGATTTGAGACAAATGCAAACGCCAGAACTCCCAGGCGATGATTCCCCGTTGTCAGAGGCACGAGAAAAATGGAAGACAAGGCCCGTTCACGGCTGGCCTTAAGAAATTCGTGCCAGCGCGTTTCGCTCTTGAGGTCGGCTATAAACAGAGGCTCCTGATTCGTCCAAACCTAGCCGGCGGGATTGTTCTCGATCGGAAAAGACAGATCGAAGTTTTCCTCATAGATTATCTTGTCCGAGGCCAGACCGTGCATCCGGAGAGAGTTGTTGGAATCGTCGTGCAGCAAAAGAACCAGGTAATCGAAGCGGACAATGCGTTTGAGCGATTTTGCCAACGCCCGGCAAAGGCCTCCCAGGTCGTGGTGCCCGGAAATGGATTGGGAGAGTTCAAACAATGCCTCGTAAAGCTTTGACTTATCGGCGCTCACGCTATTCATGTTACACCATTGGCGCAGGGCCCTTAGATATATAAAGAGCGCAGCCGGTCTCCGGCAAGTTTTTTCGGCAGGGGACGAAATTCCGGGGCCCGCCGCCTTGCCGCGAAAGACCTGTGGCTGAGCCGGATTAAACTATTGCCACGAAAGTGTTTCCCATGGCTGTGAGATCGTTGTTAAATGCGTTTCGCTTCCGGCTTCCATATCCCGGCTGTTTTTTAGCGGAATATCAGGACGCGGTCGTTGCCTTGTTGGAGGCCCGGCTGGAGGATAAACTCTTTATTATGTGGCGCGAGTAAATCCCCTCTGCGCGGAATTTAGCCTTTGTCTTAGAAAGGCGTTTGAGAAAAGCATGCCCTTCATTATCAATTTCAGTTACGTTTTTTATAAATACAATGACTTCGACGTCCATAGAAAGAGCTTCCATACAAGCGGTCTCTGCCAATCCGACGCCCTCGTCTTTGAGATCTCCCTCGATGACTATTGATATATTGTGCGAATTGCAGTTCTGGGTTAGACGAAGCATCGGCAATTCCTGTGTGCAATCAGCCAGCAAATAGCATGCCAACAAGCTTTGGATGATGTTTACGGGAGCGCATGCCGTGAAACCGGATTATTCACGGAAATTCTACTGCGCCGCCGGAACCCTTTGGGCGTAACAGGACTGCGGGGCGGTCTCTTCATTGGCTGTCGTCAACGTTGTCTCCGCATTGTTTCCTCTTGAGTTAGCCTCGCGAGCCCTTGTGCGCGCGACCTTCTGTACTTCCCCCGCCGCCGCGAATCCGCGTCAATAAGCCGGGCTGATGTGCTCATTCGATCACCGGCCTGCCGGTTTTGGGCATTTGCCATAAATTGGCATCGCTGAAACTGTCAAATCGCCTGGCGTTTAGTCGTAGCCGGGAATTAAAAGCGGACGGGGCCTGCACGGATGCTCGTTTAAGCTGTGCATCCGCAGCCGATCTGCAGAAGGCGCGGGCTTGCCCTTTCGTATCTTTTATTTTGGGAAAACTTTTGGAACAAAGGTTGCGTGTTAGGTAAACTTTCTGTTTTGCCCTGTGGTTGCGATGAGGAGCTTTTAAACAATGTCGCTTAAAAATGAGATTAAATATGTTGCTGCATCAGCTTTGTTTTTTGCGGGGGCATTCCTATCGGGGTGTCAATCCTCACAGGCGCCTCCCCCGGCGGGTCCCGTAGAAGTGGGCATCGTTGCAGTTCAACCCGAACGAGTGGCGCTGACGACCGAGCTTCCCGGCAGAATAAATGCCTATCTTGTTGCCGAAATCCGCCCGCAGGTAAGCGGCCTTCTGCAGAAGCGCTTTTTCGAAGAAGGGTCCTATGTCAAACAGGGAGACCTTCTTTACCAGATTGACCCCGCTCCCTATCAAGCGGCATACGATCAGGCTAAGGCCGCTCTTGCGCTGTCGGAAGCCGAAATCGCCCTTGCGGAAGCGAACCTCCCGGCCATAGAGTCCAGGGCCGAACGGCTCAAGAATTTGGTGAAAATACATGCAGTCGGACAACAGGATTATGACGATGCCGCGGCTGCTTTGCGGCAAGCCAAGGCGAATCTGGCGGTGAGAAAAACAGCCGTTGAAGTAAACCGGGCGAATATGGAGACTGCGCGAATCAGTCTTTCCTACACGCCGATCAAAGCTCCCATTTCGGGCCGCATCGGAAAGTCCAATATTACCGTGGGAGCGATGGTAACGGCGTACCAGCCGACGCCGCTTGCCGTCATCCAGCAATTGGATCCGATATACGTCGATGTGACGCAGGCGAGCAAGAAACTACTGCAGCTGAGGCAAAAACTTGAAAGAGGAGACCTCAAACGCGGCGGCGCGAACGGAAGAAAAGTCAGGCTGATTCTTGAAGACGGGAGTTCCTACTCGCAGACGGGAATATTGAAATTCCGGGATGTCACGGTAGATCCAACCACGGGCTCGGTAACCCTCAGGCTGGTATTTCCCAACCCGCGACAGGTTCTTCTTCCAGGTATGTTCGTTTATGCCGTTGTGGAGGAAGGAACGAATGAAGGCGCCATCCTAGTTCCTCAAATGGGAGTTTCTCGCGATACGAAGGGTGATCCCATTGCTCTTGTGGTCGGCAAGGACAACAAGGTGGAGCAGCGCATGCTCAAGGTTGATCGCGCCATTGGGGACAAATGGATGGTGGTCGATGGACTGGCTTCCGGAGACCGCGTTATTGTCGAAGGAAGGCAAAAGGTCCGCCCCGGCGATACGGTCAAAGCAATACTGCTGGAGCAGACCGAAACCAGAAATCAGCCTTCGGCGGAAACCGAGTAGGAGAAGCTCCATGGCAAGATTTTTCCTTAATCGTCCCGTTTTCGCCTGGGTTATCGCCATCGGCATGATGCTTGCCGGCGGTTTGGCCATTTATAATCTGCCGGTTTCTCAGTATCCCCCCATTGCTCCTCCTTCCATCAGCATTCGCGGCATGTATCCCGGAGCGTCGGCCAAGACCGTGGAGGATACTGTCGTCCAAATCATCGAACAGAACATGACCGGTTTGGATCAGATGCTGTATATGCAGTCCGAGAGCACTTCCGCCGGGATAGGAAGCATTGAGCTTACCTTTGCTCCCGGCACGGATCCGGATCTGGCCTGGGCCAAAGTGCAGAACAAGCTGCAGCTTGCCATGCCGATGCTGCCCGAAACAGTGCAGCGGCAGGGCCTCGAAGTCAGCAAGTCCACCCGCAATTTTCTTCTCATAGCCGCGCTCACCTGCGAGGACGGAAGCCTGACGCAAGCCGACCTGATGGATTACGCGGTTTCGCAGATTCAGACATCCCTTGCACGGGTGCCCGGCGTAGGGGAAGTGGAGGCGCTTGCCGCACAATACGCCATGCGCATTTGGCTGGATCCTACCAGGATGACGAATTTCAGCATGACGCCCAGCGATGTCATTGCGGCCATAAGAACTCATAACGTTCAGGTTTCCGCCGGCCAGTTCGGAGGGACGCCGGCGGTGCCCGGCCAGCGGCTCAATGCGACCATTACGGTTCAGAATCTGCTGAAGACTCCGGAAGAATTCGGCGCAATTCCCCTTCGCAACAATCCGGACGGCTCGGTTGTACGGGTGCGGGATGTGGCGCGCACGGAGCTGGGCACCGAGTTTTCCCAATTCAAGCTCTCCTTTAATGAAGGCTATCCGGCGGCCGCGCTTGCGGTGCGGCAAATGGCCGGGGCCAACGCGCTGGATACGGCAGACGCGGTCAAAGCAATGATGGAAGAGATGTCCCGCTACTTCCCGCCCGGGATGAAAGTCGTCTATCCCTACGACACCACTCCTTTTGTAAGGGTGGCCATCGGCGAAGTCGTCCGGACGCTCATCGAGGCGGTCGTCCTGGTGTTCCTTGTCATGTTTCTCTTCATGGGAAACATGCGCGCTACGCTCATTCCGACAATCGCGGTGCCGGTAGTGATTCTGGGCACCTTCGGGGTTCTCGGAGCGTTCGGCTATTCCATCAACATGCTGACGATGTTTGCCATGATCCTTGCGATCGGCCTCCTTGTCGATGATGCCATTGTTGTCGTGGAAAACGTGGAGCGGATCATGTCGGAGGAAGGGCTGGCACCTATGGAAGCAACTCGGAAGTCGATGGACGAGATTACCAGCGCCTTGGTAGGGATCGGGCTGGTTCTTTCAGCTGTCTTCGTTCCCATGATGTTCTTCAGCGGCTCCACAGGCATCATCTACCGCCAATTCTCCATAACGATCATTTCCTCCATGCTCCTGTCAGTCCTTGTGGCATTGATCCTGACGCCCGTTCTATGCGCCGGCCTTCTAAAACCGGTGGCCAAAGGCCATGAAGCGGCGGAATCCGGATCCCGGCTTCTGCGGCCTTTTTTCCTGTGGTTCGATCGTCTGTTTAACCGCCTCCGCGACAGGTATAGGTTTACGGTCGGGCATATTCTGGGATTCAAAGTTCCTTACTTTGCCGTGTTCGTACTGATTGTGGCGCTGATGGGCTACTTTTTCCTGAAAATGCCCACAGCGTACCTGCCCGATGAAGATCAGGGAGTGCTCCTGGCATTGGTGCAAACAGCGCCGGGTTCAACGCAGGAGCAAACCGTTGAGGTCCTGAATCAAGTCCGCGATCATTTTCTAAGAAATGAAAAGGAAACGGTGGAGGCGTGTCTGGCCATCGGCGGCTTCAGTTCGGCGGGAATGGGCCAAGATCAGGGAATGGTCTATATAAAGCTTCGAGACTGGGAATTGCGCGATTCGCCGGACCTTAGAGTCGATGCCATTATCAGGAGAGCGTATCCGGTCCTGGCCAGGATTCGTAACGCCGGCATTTATGTGATTTCTCCCCCGGCCGTTACGGAGCTCGGCATGGCGAAAGGTTTCGACTTTATGCTGCAGGATCGCGGGGGGCTCGGCCACGAGACGCTCATGGCAGCCCAGCTTCTACTATTGCGCACGGCTGCTCGGGACAAGCGTCTGATGAACGTGCGGCCGAACGGAATGTCGGACGTAGCTCAATATAAGGTGGATATAGACTGGGATAAGGCCGGCGCCCTCGGCATACCGGTCAGCGAAGTTCAGAATGCAATCTCGGCCGCTTTCGGAAGCGCCTATGTCAACGACTTTATCCACAGCGGCCGCGTCAAGCGTGTTTATGTGCAGGCGGATGCCCCCTATCGCATGCTTCCGGACGATGTGGATCATTTTTATGTGCGCAACAATGCGGGCAAGATGGTTCCGGTTTCTGCGCTTGCATCCGGGCGCTGGTTGTACGGTTCGCCGCAGCTCGTGCGCTACAACGGTTTCCCGGCGCTGAATTTCCAGGGCGAACCGGCTCCGGGAAGAAGTTCGGGCGAGGCCATGAAAGCCATGGAGGAGCTGGCGGCGAACCTGCCCAAGGGTTTCGGGCACGAGTGGACCGGCCTTTCCTACCAGGAAAGGATGTCGTCGCAGCAGACCGGCCTTTTGTATACCTTTTCCGTTATCGCCATCTTCCTTGTCTTGGCGGCCCTATACGAAAGCTGGTCCATTCCGATTTCAATTCTGCTGGCTTTGCCGCTCGGAGTCATCGGCGGGGTATTGGCATCGACGTTCCGGGGATTGCCCAATGATGTCTATTTCCAAATCGGGCTGCTGACGGTACTGGGATTGACGACCAAAAATGCAATTCTGATTGTGCAGTTCGCCAAGATCCGGGTCGAACAGGGAATGGGCCTGATTGAGGCGACGCTGGAAGGGGCAAGGCTCAGGCTTCGTCCGATTGTGATGACATCTCTGGCCTTCGGTTTCGGAGTGTTGCCGCTTGCTATTGCAACCGGCGCGGGCGCTGGAGCGCAGAAAGCGATAGGCACCAGCGTGCTGGGCGGGATGATAACGGCCACGTTCCTCGCCATTTTCTTTATTCCGCTGTTTTTCGTAACGGTGAGCATGCTGTTCCGCGGAGAAAGAGGCGGATCCCGGCGGCCGCCTGCCCCGGCTGGAGGAATTCTGCAGGAGGGGGCGCAGCATGATGCATAGGTTTTTTGTTCTCGCGGTTGTCGGAATGTCGATTTTCCTTTGCGGCTGTCCGGCGCCCTCAAGGTATTCGCGGCCCGAACCGCCGGTTCCTTCCGAATGGCCGGAAAGCGCCGCCGCTCCGAAAATCCGGCAGGATTCGCCTGCGGCATCGGATATGAAATGGCGGGAATTTTTCAAAGACAGGCGGCTTCAATCGGTGATTGAACTCTCTTTGGACAATAACCGCGACCTTCGCGCGGCGGCTCTCAATATTGAAAAAGCCCGCGCGCTGTTCCGGATTCAACGGGCCCAGCAGTACCCCGGCGTCCATTTCTCGGTCGACGCTGAGGCGTACCGGGTGCCGGAGAGCCTCTCGGGCGGCGGCGAGGCCGAAACAATTTCTCAGTACAGGGTCGGTTTGGGGACGGCCTCCTGGGAAATTGATTTTTTCGGGCGCGTCCGAAGTCTAAAAAGCCGGGCGCTGGAGCAGTATCTGGCTACGGAACAGGCTCGAGCGGCTGCGCAGATATCCCTCGTGGCGGCCGTCGCGGAAAGGTATTTAACGCTTGCGGCCGATCGGGAGAATCTGAAGCTGGCCGAGGCCACTTACGATACGCAGAAGGCGTATTACGAATTAATCCTGCGTACGAGGGATTTAGGGATGGCTTCCGATCTGGAGGTCCGCCAAGCTAAAAGCCAGGTGCAAGCGGCCCAGGTGGATATCGCCCGATACTCCGGGCAGTTGTCTCTCGATAAAAACGCGCTCGATTTGGTCGCGGGGGCGTCGGTGGCGCCGGATATGCTTTCCGAAAACCTGGACGCGATAGGAACGTTTCCTGAAATCTCTGCGGGCGTGCCATCCGATGTGCTGCTTCTTCGGCCGGATATTCTTGCCGCAGAACATCAGCTGAAGGCTCTGAATGCCAATATCGGCGCGGCGCGCGCTGCTTTTTTCCCGCGCATATCCCTAACCGCGGCCGTGGGCATCGCCAGCAGCGATTTGACCAATCTCTTTAAGCCCGCGGCCGGAACCTGGAACTTCGCGCCGCAGCTGCTCATGCCCATTTTCGATTGGGGTGCGCGCGAGGACAATTATGAAGCGGCCCAAGCGGACCGCGACATCGCAATTGCGCAATATGAAAAATCGATTCAATCGGCGTTCAAGGAAGTAAGCGACGCCTTGAGCCTGAGGATCGCATTGGCGGACCAACAGGAGGCGCTTGTATCGCTGGTGGATACTCTGGCGGAAACCCACCGTCTTTCGGAGGCACGATACACAGAGGGGATTGACAGCTACCTTGCCGTGCTTGTCGCCCAGCGGTCGTTGTACGCCGCCCGGCAGCAATTGGTCGACGTTCGTCTGGCGCGCTTGAGCAATCTGATAAGGCTCTACAAGGTGCTGGGAGGAGGCGCCTGAAAAAAATCCCGGCGCGCCCACAGACCCAGGGCGGGATTCGAAATGTAATATATTTCTTCTCCGCCGGGCAGCGAGTTGAAACCCTCATGCAATGTTGCGGGATTGTATCTTGCGGTCATGGCTAGAAGATCGCCATATCGAAAGCGAACTCTTTCGATCTCGCGTTGCGTGAGGCGGCCGGGACAATAGGTGACGGTGAATCTTTCCTCGGGCGATCCATGAATAAGGTGGGCTGCCGCTGCCAGGTTCCGCTGGAGATCTTTTTGAGAAGCGACCAGCTCCAGCACCCGCTCTGTTGGGCTATATCCGTATTTGCGGATGAGGCGGTCGATTTCCTCGTCTTCGCCGAAACTGGCGAGTCCGGGGGCCAGGATGATGAGTTCTCCGCCGTCGGCCAGCGCCATGCGGGTCCGGTAGATGCTTTTATTGCCGAGCCAGGCGCTTTTGAACTCCAATGGATCCAAATAGACGACAACTTTTTTAAGGGGCGCGTCCAGCAGCCGGATGTTGACCGCCTGCGACAATGCGGCTGCGCGTTTAAAGCATTCCGGTTCATCCCCGATGAATAAACCTTTGATACAGAGCCTGCCTCGGCTGTTTTCGCCGACGACGGTCAGGATGTGCATAATCGGGAGTTGACGGGTAAATTTTTCTGAAGCGTAGTCGAGAACTCTCCGCACGGGGGTCTCCGCTTTTCCCATAATACGTTCCATCCCGCATACCGCGCCAAGGAAATGAGTCCGGTTCACGGCGTCGATGCCGCCGGCCCCGATAAGGATATTCTTGCTGTAGCCCGCCATTCCGATCACCTCGTGCGGGACGACCTGTCCGATTGAAAGGATGAGATCGAACTGCCCGGATGCAATCAGACCGTCGACTTGGACGGGTACGGCGTAATCAACCCTTCCTTCCGATGCCTCTCTGACATACGAGGCCGGCACTTCGCCGAGCGCCGTCAAGCCGCGCCTGCAATCATGAACGCGGAACAAATGCTCCGGCACTTTGCCGAACATGGTTTTGATCTCCCGGTCCGTCATCGGCCGGTGCATCCCGGTTGCGGGCAGGACATCGGTCAGGCGCTTTCCGTAGTAGTCCCACGCCATTTCCGTCAGCATGCCTGAGAATGAATGAAAACGGGTGAAGTCCGGCGGAACGGCCAGCACGCGTTTTTTCCTTCCAAGCCTGCTGAAACAGCCAAAGAGGATTTCGCGGACTTCGTCGGCGGAAAGACAGGTTTCAGGTGAGCCTCGGCTTAGTAGAATCATTGCGGCGCCCAATCCCCAATAAAATCGGCCTTATATTAAACCGGAAGCATGGCTGCTTAGAAGCGCATTAAAACCGCGCGGCGTATCATGTCAAATAGCGCTGTAGCCGTTATGGGCCGGCGGAGCTCTGAAATCGCCGAGGCGAAGCGTGCCGTGCCGGTTGACGCGCCATCTGCGCAATAGTAAGATCTTTGATCTTCGCCGCCTCCGGCAGAGAAGAGGGGCGAAGGCGCGGGATGGGGGAATACGGGAGCGATCCATGGCCGAAATAGGGGATATCGATAAGAGAGTCGGACTGCTTCTCGGAAAGATGACGCTGCGGGAGAAGATCGGCCAGATGGTCCAGGTCTCCTATCGTGGCGGCGGCATTTCGGATGATTTAAAACACAGGCTTCGAGAAGGCCGGATCGGCTCCATGCTCAATGGGGTCCCTCCGGAGATCAATGCGGAAATCCAGCGGATCGCGGTTGAGGAAAGCAGGCTCGGAATCCCCTTAATAATGGGCCGGGATGTCGTCCACGGCTTCCGCACGATCTTCCCGATACCGCTGGGGCAGGCGGCGACATGGGATCCACCGCTGGCGGAAGCCTGCGCGCGGGCGGCAGCCGGCGAGGCCGCCGCAGCCGGCATCCATTGGACGTTTGCGCCCATGATGGATATCGCCCGCGACCCGAGGTGGGGGCGCATAGCCGAAAGCTTCGGGGAAGATCCCTATCTAACCTCTCGTTTCGCGGAAGCGGCGGTGCGGGGATTCCAGGGAAAGGATTTGGCGGCGCCCGATGCCATCGCCGCCTGCGCCAAGCACTTCGCCGGATACGGGGCCGCCGAAGGCGGGCGCGATTACGATACAGCCAATATTCCGGAGAGGCTTTTGCGCGATGTTTATCTTCCTCCCTTCAAAGCGGCGGTCGATGCGGGAACCGCCACCGTGATGACGGCTTTCAACGAGATCGACGGGGTGCCTACAACCGGCAACGGCCGCCTTCTGCGCGGTATGCTTCGGGACGAGTGGGGATTCGGCGGATTTGTCGTCAGCGATTGGGAATCGGTGGCGGAAATGGTCGCCCACGGATTCTGCGAAGACGATAAAGAGGCCGCGCAGAAAGCCCTTGCCGCGGGCGTGGATATGGAAATGCAGAGCTCCGCCTATGCAGACCATCTGGAATCTTTGGTCTCGGAAGGAGCTGTTCCCGGAAAATTAATCGACAACGCGGTCAGGCGCATTTTGAAGGTCAAGTTCGGTCTCGGTCTGTTTGAGAAGCCGCCGATATACGCCGCCTCATCGAGCAAAGCGCCCTCGCGGGAGAATCTCGATCTGGCGAAACAGGCGGCATTGAAAAGCGTCGTGCTTTTGAAAAACAAAAACAAGATACTGCCGCTGTCTAAAGAAAGGAGCCCGATTGCCGTCATAGGTCCGCTCGCCGACGACGCTTATGAAATCCTGGGAACCTGGAACCGGGATGGCAGAATTGAAGACACGGTGACGCCGCTAGCGGGAATCCGGAAATTGCTGGGCGATTCGGCTGAGATTCATTATGCCGCCGGGCTGGAATATTCCCGCAGCAGGGACACCGGCCAATTCGCCCGCGCTGTCGAGCTGGCGCGGCAGTCAAAAGCGGTGATTTTTTTCGGAGGGGAGGAAGCCATCCTTTCAGGAGAAGCTCACAGCCGGGCTTGCTTGAAGTTGCCCGGCGCACAGAGTGAATTGATTGAGGAAATCGCCGGAGCCGGAACGCCCGTCGTTCTGGTGATTCTCGCCGGAAGGCCGTTGACGATAGGAGACGTTTCGGAGAAAGTGGACGCGGTTCTGTACGCTTGGCATCCGGGGACCATGGGAGGATCGGCTCTTGCGGATCTGATCTTCGGGATCGAAGCGCCGTCCGGAAAGCTGCCCGTCACCTTCCCCCAAACCGAGGGGCAGATCCCCGTTTACTACGCGCATAAAAATACCGGTAGGCCGCCGGATAGGACGCCGCTTACGATGCTGGAGGACATTCCGCGGCGGGCGGCGCAAAGCTCCCTAGGAGATGCGGCGCGCTATCTGGATATTGGGTACCTGCCGCTGTACCCGTTCGGCTATGGCTTATCGTATGCCGAATTTGCATACGGCGGTCTACAGATCTCTTCGGATAAGATCCGCCGCGGAGAAAACCTCCGCGTCTCTGTGCAAGTTACGAACATTGGAAACGTGGATGCTGAGGAAGTCGCGCAGTTGTATGTCCGCGACCTGTCGGCGTCTGTGACCCGGCCCGTAAAGGAATTGAAGGGATTCCAACGCGTTCGCTTAAAGGCAAAGCAAACCAAGACGATTGTTTTTGATCTCTCCGCTGAGATTCTGGGATTTCACGACGGCGAGATGCGATACGTTGTGGAGCCGGGGGAATTTCACCTATGGGTCGGAGGAGACTCTCGGGCGGACTTAAGGGCTGAGTTTCAGATTGTGGAATGAACGGCTTTTGCGGCGGCTATGGCTTCATTTTTTCGGGCTCGCAGAGCAGCTCCGGATTCATGGAGACCTGCCTGCAATTATTGCAGACCCATCGGTTGGTGTGAACGCGGTTGATGCATTGAAGGGGAAGTCTATGCGAAGAGGTGCCGCACCAGTCCGCCTTGGTGCCCAAACCCTGGACTTTGCAGATGTTGTTCGGATCAAGAGAAACAGCGCCGCAAAGAGCGCATATAAAAGCGCGAGTGTCTTTTGGAAGGGGGGTGTAGTTCTGGATCGGATCCTTAGACATAATAATTTAACTCCCTTTTTATCACCCATCTCACATTATACAGGAACGCATTCTGTCTGTCTGCACTTGGGAATATCTGAGAATGCTGTTGCAAAATAGCTTTTAATCCGGATTATTCATAAGGATTCGCAGCAAGGCGGCCCGGCTCCGGCATCGCCGGCCGCCGCAGGCTTCATCGTAATGATAAACACCGGTGCTGATCGAGCTTATTTATGAAGACGTTGATCAAACCTAAAATACCGGCCCCGCTGGATCCGGATTTCCAACCGGCGGCGCTTTTCAATCGCCGGTATGTCCGCACGGCGAAAGCGTCAGGGAAATCTGTGCCGCTGGTCCTCGGCCTCGAACGGGGAAACGGGATCTTTTCACGATGGGAAACTCTTGTGAACTCCTCCGCCGATGCAGACTCGCTTCGTTATGTGGAGCGCATTGTTAAATTCATGCTTTGGTCGCGGGGCGGATGGCGCCTCCGGGTGGGAGGGCCGAAACCCGTCGGTGAATATATTCAACGCTGCTACTCGATCGGGGGAGAGCGCGGCTTTGATCGGGAGTTAATGGCCAGGATTTACGAGCGCCCGTTCGAAGTTGAATCAACGGACGAGGAATCCGTACCCGACGGTAAAGAGATGAATGCCAGGTTGGGAGGACATCTCGACGGATGCCGCATCGGCTTTGATCTGGGCGCAAGCGATTACAAGATTGCGGCGCTTAAAGAGGGCAAAGTCATTTACAGCGACGAGTTTTCCTGGAATCCCAGGGACGAGGCCGATCCGGAATATCATTACAGCCGGCTTAATGCGGGCTTGAAAAAGGCCGCCGGCTTTCTGCCGCGCGTGGACGCCATCGGAGGCAGTTCGGCCGGTGTAATTGTCGACAATAAAATTATGGTCGCTTCGCTGTTCCGGTCCGTTGCCCCTTCGCAGTTTGATCGGGCGAAAAACATCTTCCTGCGGATACGGGATGAATGGAAAGTACCCTTGGAAGTGGCAAACGATGGGGAAGTAACCGCTTTGGCCGGGGCGATGTCGCTTGAGGCAAACGGGATGATAGGCCTTGCCATGGGTTCCAGCGCCGCGGCCGGGTACATCGACCCGCAAGGTTGCATGACGGGGTGGTTGAATGAGTTAGCCTTCGCGCCCGTGGATTACAATGAGAATGCGGCTTCGGACGAGTGGTCCGGAGATCGCGGCGTCGGCGCCCTTTATTTTTCTCAGCAGGCGGTGAACCGGCTCCTTCCTGCGGCGGGAATCCACCTGCCTAAAGAGATGGGCCTGCCGGAAAGGCTCGAGAAAGTGCAGGATTTGATGGCCAAGGGCGAGCCCCGGGCGGCGAAGATTTACGAGACCATCGGAGTTTATCTCGGGTATACGGTGGCGCATTACGCGGATTTTTACGAGTTCGGCCGCATGCTGCTCTTGGGCCGCGTCACCACCGGGAAGGGGGGCGATATCGCCGTTGAAAAAGCGCGTGAGGTTTTGAAGGAGGAGTTTCCTAAAGTAAGCGGACAAATCCAGTTGCATATGCCGGACGAGAAAAGCCGCCGCGTCGGCCAGGCTGTGGCGGCGGCAAGCTTGCCGGTTTTAAAAAGCTGAAGGTTGCTATGAAATTGCATAACCCGACGAGTGAAGTTTTCATTCCCGACAATAAGCCTGTATCGGATGCGCTCCAACGGATTACCCATCTCGGCATCGGGGCGCACCAGGATGATCTGGAGCTTATGGCCTTCCACGGCATTCTCGCCTGCTATGGGAAAGGAGATCTATGGTTTGGCGGCGTTACGTGCACCAACGGCAGCGGCAGCCCTCGGGCGGGGATTTACTCGGATTTTTCGGATGCTCAAATGATGGCCGTGCGCCGGCGCGAACAGAATGCCGCGGCCGTTGTCGGAGGTTACGGCGCAATGATCCATCTCGATTATCCGAGCGCCGTTGTCAGATCTGCCGAAGACGCTTTTCTAAAAAGCGACCTGAAGCTGGTTCTGAGCCGGATGCAGCCGCAGGTGGTCTACACTCACAATCCGGCGGACAAGCACGATACGCACGTTGGAGTGGCGGTGGCCGCGATTCAGGCGATGCGCGAGCTGCCGCATTCCCGGCGGCCGAGAAAAGTATGGGGCTGCGAGCTTTGGCGCAATCTCGACTGGCTGCCCGATTCGGACAAGGTGTTGATGGATGTCAGCGGACGCGACAACCTGGCGGGCGCGCTCAACGGCATATTCGATTCGCAGATTGCCGGGGGCAAACGCTACGATACGGCCGCCATCGGCCGGCGGCATGCGAATGCGACGTTTTTCGAATCTCACGCGACCGACAAGGCAGCCCAACTCATTTTTGGGATGGACCTCTCGCCGCTCGTGGCGGACGAATCGCTGGACATCCTTGAATATGTTGTAGGATTTATCCGCAGGACCGAGAATGAAATCAGGGATAAACTCGCCAGGCGGTTGGGGAGATAAGAGCCACGCGTTATTATGAAGGCGGCCGCAGCCGGAATTTAAAACTAGAAAGGCTGCATTGAATCGCCGCAGCCAGCCGGAGTGCGCTGTTGTGTTTCTGGATGGGATAGCCTATAAAATATATGAATTTCAAAGGGAGCGGGTGAAAGGAATAAGTGATGCGAACTAATTCGAAAACTTGGGTATTATTGGTCCTGGGCGTACTTGCAGTTGCGCTGTTTCCAACGGACGCGCATGCCTATATCGACCCGGGCACCGGCAGCTATATCATTCAAATTGTAATTGCGGGAATAATGGCGGGCGCTTTAGCACTCAAGATGTTCTGGGGCAGGATAAAGGCAATGTTTTCGGGAAATCCCGCCAAAAATGATTCAGACCGGGATCCCGATGAGTGACGGCATTATACCGGCGTCCTTCAGGGACCCTTCGGGCTTCATCTTTCGCCGTAACGGAATTCTTTTCCGCCAGGTCAATCAATCCTATCGGGCTTCTTACGACCGCTTCCTATCCTCCGGTTTGTACCGTAAATTAACCGAAAAGGGGTTTCTGGTCCCGCACACGGAAACGGCGGAGCCGGCATATCTGGATGATACAGCATACAAAGTAATCAAGCCCGCCTTGGTTCCCTTTGTGTCCTATCCTTATGAGTGGTGCTTCGGCCAACTCAAGGACGCGGCCCTTCTGACGCTGGAAATCCAGAAAACCGCCGTGCGTCACGGAATGTCGCTCAAGGACGCCAGTGCCTTTAATATCCTGTTTTCGGGATGCCGTCCGGTTTTTATCGATACCCTTTCCTTTGAAGACTATGTTGAGGGACGTCCCTGGATAGCGTACCGCCAGTTCTGCCAGCATTTCTTTGCTCCCCTCGCTCTGGCTTCTTCGAAGGATCTGCGGCTGGGGCGTCTTTCGTCGCTCTTCTTGGATGGAATTCCTCTCGATTTGGCGAGCGCGCTTCTTCCGCTGCGGAGCCGTTTGAAAATATCCGAGCTGACTCACGTTCATCTGCACTCAAAAGCCCAGCGCCGCTACCAGGAAAAGGGCCAAAGGCACGAGCCCAAGGGAAAGGTGTCGAAGATGGGATTGCTGGGAATCCTCGACAGCCTGGAATCCGCAATTAAGAGGATGTCCTTTAAAAAAGGAGAAACCGTCTGGGAGGATTATTACGACGCCACCAATTATTCCTCACAAGCCTTTGAAAGCAAGAAACGCATTGTCGAGGAGTTTCTGGACAGCGTCTCGCCGAAGACGGTATGGGATCTCGGGGCCAACACCGGCGTTTTCAGCAAAATTGCCGCGCGAAAGGGAATTCCGACGGTGTCGATAGACGGCGATCCCGCTGCGGTGGAGCGCCTCTATCAGGAATGCAAAAAGGAAGGGCAGGAAAATATCCTGCCGCTGACCATGGATCTTACCAATGCATCGGCCGGCATCGGATGGGCCAACCAGGAGCGCGTTTCATTTTATGAACGGGGCCCCGCGGATGTGGCCCTGGCTTTGGCCTTGATTCACCATCTCGCCATCGGCAACAACGTCCCGCTGGGAAGCATTGCACGTTTTTTGAGCCGATTGTGCCGGTTTCTAATCATAGAGTTTGTGCCCAAATGCGATTCTCAAGTAAAGCGTATGCTGGCTTCAAGGGAAGACATCTTCGACAGCTACAACGCCGAAACTTTTGAACGCGAGTTCCTGCGCGAATTTAAAATCCTTGGAACCGCCAAAGTCGCGGAGAGCTCGCGTACCCTTTATTTGATGCGGAACTCGCGAAATGAAGCGACCCTGGACGCTGTTTAATTAAGGCCGATAAAAGCTTTCCGCGAAAAGACAGAGTTCTCACACACATGATGATCCATAAAAAATACAAGCGCGCTTCAGCTGCAACTCGCACACGCGAGAGTTTGATCGACGCTGTGAATGTCTTTACTTTTTTCGGTTTTGCGCTGGCGCAACCGTTATTCGACCTGCTGTCGCAAAACTCCCAGTTTTTTGTGGCAAGGCACTCCAAACCCCTGGATGTGCTCTTGCTAAGCGCTTTGTTGTGCTTCGTATGCCCGGCTCTTGTCGTTGCGGCGGGAGAAATACTGGGAATTGTTCATAAGCGAATCCGCGGCGGTTATTATTTCATTGTCTTCACAATGCTTGCCGCGAGCTTCGCGCTGCCGATATTTAAAAGATTCCTCGACATATCGGGGCCGGCGATGGTTGCGGCGGCCGCTGTTTCCGCTCTGCTCTTTGCTTTTTTATATATGCGTTTCCGTCCTTTCCGGCTGAATCTCACGTTTCTATCGCCTGCGATACTAGCGTTTCCCATCCTGTTCCTTTTCAGCTCCGGCATCTATGAAATTGTATTTCCCGGTAAGAACGCTTCCTATATAAAAGCTGAAGTGAAAAAGCCGGCCCCGGTCGTTTTTGTGGTTTTTGATGAATTGCCCTTAACGTCTCTGATGAATGAAGAGCGTGTGATCGATCCGGTCCGATATCCCAATTTCGCCGCTCTAGCGGAAGACTCCTACTGGTTTCGAAACGCAACAACGGTCAGTGCGAATACGATGTTCTCCATCCCGAGCATGCTGTCCGGACGATTTCCGACCGGGGAAGCTTTCCTGCCCACCTCGGCGCATCATCCGAGGCAGCTGTTTACCCTTCTAAGCGGTTCCTATGAAATTAAACCATTTGAAATAGTCACCGAGCTGTGTCCGGATGAATTAGTCGATAGGAAAGAAAAACAACCCGTGCTTGCCGAGCGCATGAGATCGCTGGTTGCGGATCTTTCCGTAGTGTATCTGCACGTTTTGCTTCCTTCGGATTTTTCCGCTCGGCTGCCGGGTATCAGGACGTCATGGAAAGACTTCGCGCAAAAGCCGCCCGAAACTCCCCAGCCTGACTTGGAAGCGTTAGACAAGAAATACGCCTGGACTTTTTTTTGGGACAAGATCGACTGGGATGACCGTACTGAAATTGTACGCCGGTTTGTCGATTCGATAGAATCCGACGACCGGCAGACACTTTTTTTTATGCATGTAATGCTGCCTCATTCCGGTTGGAGCTACCTCCCTTCCGGCAAAAGACATACTCTTTATAAGGATCATGAAATCAGAGGTTTGGTTGGAGAAAACACTAAAGGGCTTCCGGACGATTTGTGGACCGACGCATGGTCGGTTACGCAAATGTTCCAGAGACACCTGCTCCAGGTCCGATTAGTGGATAAGCTGCTGGGAGACATAGCAGCCCGACTGAAATCCACCGGCCTTTATGAACAGTCCCTTATCGTCATAACAGCGGATCATGGAATTAGTTTTCAGGCGGGAACGCGCAGAAGGGGAGTCGACAGCAAAAATTATTGCGACATCATGGCGATCCCTTTGTTAATAAAGGTCCCCCGGCAAACGCGGGGAGTAGTGAGCGACCGCAACGTGGAAACAGTGGACATACTCCCGACGATTGCGGATATATTGGGAATCGATCTGCCGTGGAGCGTTGACGGACGGTCGGCTCTCGATTTGAATCAGCCGGAAAGGGAAAACAAGGCCATTTACGATAATGCCGGGACAAAAATAGTTTTTGAGCCCTCCATGGCCGGAAAGTACAAAACATTGAGACATATCATCGATTTATTCGGCTCGGGCACGGACGAGCGGCTGTTTAACATCGGCCCTTACAATGGCTTGATAGGCAGGAAGGTAACGGAATCCAAAATATCACAGCAAAAAAGCCTTGAGGTGTTTCTGGAATATCAAAAAATCTATGCGAATATGGATCTGGGCGCGCGGTTCATACCGGCCAACATCATCGGGCGAATCGTATCAAAGCAGAGAGCAACCAAGCCGATTCACCTTGCCGTCGCGGTCAACGGCACCATCGCGGCGGTTACAGAGACATTCATAATAGACGGGGAAATGAAATTTTCCGCCCTGGTTCCCGAAGAATCCTTTAAAGAAGGCTTTAATGAAATTGGTATCTTTCTTGCCCGCGGGCCCAACGTGTCGGATCTATTGAGGGCAAAGATTGTATCCAAATAAGCCGCAAGTTGCCATGGATGGCGAAGCTTCGTGCCTGGTATGCTCTGGGGTTTTTGGGGAGGGCGGCAGAAGCAGATGATGATTGGAGCCGGGCGATCTCCTACCCTTGAAAGGATCTGTTCATTCGGAGCAGGACCCTGCTTGCACAATGCTATAGGGATAATTCCCGAGGATTCATAGAGGAGAAACGGCATGCCGGCGGCCGGCTGGTTCGGAGTTCAGCTCAATAGGCCGCTTTCGGCGTTTCTGTAAAAATGCCGGTCGGCGACTGAAACCGACGCTCCGCGCGCGCTTCGGTCTTCCAACTCGATTCCTTGAGCTCGTATTTGATCGGCTTTTTCCAATGCCTTGGATGCCGCAAGGCGGTCGATGACAAAAATCATGCGGCCGCCCTTTTGCGACAAGGCATGGCCGTACGAAATCGGGACGGAACAATCCGGCTCCATTAAGAGCGCGTCCGCCACGGCATCGGCTTTGCGTTTTCCATTGGCCAGAAGCAGCACGGTTCGAGCTTTATAAATCAGTTCGGCTCCCATTGAAACGGCATATCGGGGGCTTTCTTCACTGCTTGAAAAATGCCCGTCGGTTACGGCATTTGCCACTGTGTTGTCGTCCAGCTTGATCAGCAGCATTGGGTTGCCTTTGAACGGAACCCCCGCTTCGTGAAAACCGACATGTCCGCGTCCGCCCACTCCCACAATGTGCAAATCGATCCCGCCGTACCTTCTTATTTTCTTTGCATAGCCGTCCAGAATCTCGGTTCGAATCCATCGCAGGTATTTGGATCTGGCGTTTCTTTTGATTACAACCGCCTTGCCCTTGTCGCTTCCCTGCAGCTTCCAGTCTTTCGGATTGGCCTTCAGCTTGGCCGCAAATTCGGACGGATCAATCAATGAGCCCCAAGGGACATAGACTTCCCGGAATTTATGAGCCAGAAGACCGAATAATTCCTGAATCATAAAGAAACCGTAGCTTTCCTTGTGAAGCGCGCGTTGCTGCGCATTTTCGCCGGGGAGACCTATATATTCGTCAAGGTTGAAGCTTACAATCCTGGAGGGATCGAAACTGCCCATGTTCGCCGCTTTGGCCAGATGCTTGTATAGGCCCGTGGGGGAATTGCCGGTGGCCAGGCCCAATACATAAAACGGCTTTGATTCAAGCTTCTTGCTGACGTCCCGGATAGCCAGATCGGCCGCCACTTCGCTCATGTGATCGAAGTCTTTTGTAACGATTACTTGAAAAGGCATAAAAAGCTCCCGCGAATGAGTACTGTGAAATCAGCCGATGCATTTTCCGACGACGCCTGCAAGCGTTTCGGCCAAGCGGACGGTTATTTCGTCCGTCGGGCCCTCCACCATCACGCGGCACATGGATTGGGTGCCCGAATACCGGATCAACACCCTTCCCTTTTCCCTCAATTCGGCTTCCGCTTCTTTTATGGATTTCTGCAGTTCGGAAATTCCTTCAAGAGGAGGTTTCGAAGTTACGGCGACATTGATGATTTTCTGAGGAGACAGCATCATGACCTTGGCAAGTTCCGAGAGGGGTTGGGCGTAACGGCGCATAGCCCACAGAAGCTGCAGTGCGGTGATGATTCCGTCTCCGGTAGTGTGATGATTCAGGAAGATGACATGCCCTGATTCCTCGCCGCCTATAATTGCTCCCTTTTGCTGCATCATCTCCAGCACATAGCGGTCGCCGACTTTGCTGACTCCTTGTTGGATCCCCAATTTCTTCAAGGCGGCAAAGAATCCGAAATTGCTCATAACGGTGGCGATTGCGAGATTGTTTTTCAGAAGGCCGAGCTCCTTGTACATTTTGCTGCAAATGGCTATAACCTGGTCGCCGGTGACAGCTGCGCCCTTTTCGTCAACGGCGATGAGGCGGTCGCCGTCTCCGTCAAATGCTAATCCAACATGGGACTTGGTTTCGCAGACCTTTGCGGCCAGGTCCTCAGTGTGCTGCGATCCGCAGTGGTCGTTGATATTAATGCCGTTCGGTTCGCAGTGAATCGTCTGCACTTCTGCTCCAAGCTCGGAAAATATAATGGGAGCCACCTTGTAGGTAGCGCCGTTTGCGCAGTCGAGCACGATTTTCATGCCCTCCAGGGTTTGGTCTTCAGGGAACGTGCTTTTGCAAAATACGATATACCGGCCGCCGGCATCATCAATCCGGTACGCTTTGCCGATTTCGTCGGCGGTCGGCCGGATATCCTTGATGCGTCCGGAGGCAATCAAGTCTTCTATCTCGTCCTCCTCGGCGTCGGGAAGCTTGAAGCCGTTGCGCGAGAAAATTTTGATCCCGTTGTCCTGATAGGGATTATGGGAGGCTGAAATAACCAACCCTGCATCGGCTCTCATGCTTCGGGTTATAAAAGCGATGCCGGGAGTGCTCAGCGGGCCGAGCAGCAGAACGTCCACGCCCATGGAACAAATCCCGGCCGTTAGAGCGGATTCCAGCATATACCCGCTTACCCGGGTGTCTTTGCCGATAGCAATGGTGTGCCGCTGAGTCTTGTGTTTCTTGCATACATAGGCTGTCGCGCGGCCGATCTCGAGCGCCATTTCCGCGGTCATCGGGTGTACGTTTGCGATACCTCTTACCCCGTCTGTGCCGAACATGCGTGCCATAGTTCTCTTTCCCCCCTAAATTGATTCCCAGAGTTTTGAAGCGGAATCCACAATTTGCTGCAACCACGCGTTTCCCTGTTTCCGTGCCGAAAGATCGAGGGCGCGCACAGCTTCGATGTGGCCGGATGAAACAGCGGCTTGTTCCCATTGCTTTAAGAAAGCGTCGCGGTTCGAGGCGCCTGCCGTATCCGGCGGGCCGGATTTAAGATTCGCCTCAATCTCGGGCCAGCGGTCCACCAAAGCCTGCTGCTGCACTTTTATTGGCGGCGGCAGGTCTTCCCCTGTTTGTTCGCGCGCGAATTTGAGGGAGAACGGCATTTTATCGGCCAGCTCCCCTAAACGCCTAATGCGTTCCTTCAAGGCGTCGTTAATGCGGATTAAGGCGCCCGCATGGCAGGCCCGGGTGAAATCGTCCGAAGACATGGTGCGGATACGCGCATGCTGATACCAAGCCTTCAACGCCCACAAGTTCCCGATGAATATAAGATTGTTGGCAACGATGCGGTTGATGCCGCGGTAAATCCCGACCGCGAAGGGGCGTGTTTCTTTTGTTGATGTTGGCGCCGAGTAGAGCTTTCGTTCGTCCGGAATGTCCTTGCGGCAGATTGTGCCGGCCGGGATCACGGTGCCGTAGGCAATGCGCACGGGGCCCACCATGCCGCCCTGTCCCCCGAGGAAGATGGGCGGTTGATCCAAAAAAACGCCTCGGGGGACGTCGCCGATCAGAGACGGCGTCGCCTTGTCCTGGTGAGGCGTAAAATTAAAATGGATATAGGAAGAACCGATCTCGCTGTGGTTTTTTCTGCTGGTGCCGCCCGCCATTAGAACGTCGCAAAAATTAATCAGGCTGCCCGCGGTCACAAACGATAGAAAGATAGTCTGCTTCAAACCTACGGCATGAGCTCCGCCGGCCTCTTCCTCTATCAGTGTTCCCGGGCGCACATGGGCCGCGCTTCCCATACTGGCGCCGTCGAGAAATGTCGTTGCGGAATAAAACCCGCCTTTTAACTCAACCTTATGGCCGAGCTGGCTGTCTTCAATGGAGACGGGCGCTTCCTTGCCGAGTTCCGATCCAGGGCCGATCGAGGTTTCGGCTCCGGATAAAGCGCACCCCCTGTGGAGCACCACTCCGGCCGCAATTCGCTCGGGATGAATGGACTCGTCCACCTCCACGGAAAAAGGACTTGGAAAGATGACGCCTCTTTTCAAAAGGCGCTCAACTGCCGGAGATATTTTGGCCGCATCCCTCATATAAGCTCCCTCTTTTGATAAATCCGATGCCGCTTTGCAGGCGCCTAATTTATAGCGTCAGCGTTATTGCTTCAAGAATTCCATCCAACGGAAACGTACTTCCCGGGACGGCCACATCGTAATTAATCGTCATTTTAAGCAATCGCTTGATAACTATCTACTATGAAGGATGGAGCGTTTGGGTTGAGGGATGCGGCAGAATTCCGGCTGCGCGCTTCACAAGTTGAGTATGTGCGCGGCGGATGATTTTGCGGATTAAGATCGCCGGCCGCCCTTGGATCCATCTCCGTAGCGCAGTGGGTTTTAGCGGCCGAAAGGATGGGCCGGCCTTCCCGCTCAATACCGGTAATGGTCCGGCTTGTAAGGACCTTCGATTGGAAATCCGATATATTCGGATTGTTTTTTTGTCATCTTTGTCAACTTCACTCCGATTTTCGCGATGTGAAGCCGGGCAACCTCCTCATCCAGTTTCTTGGGCAGCCGGTACACGGCGGGCTTGTATTCGAAACGATGGCTCCAGAGATCCATCTGGGCGAGGCACTGGTTGGTGAAGGAGTTGGACATAACGAAACTCGGATGTCCTTCGGCGCAGCCCAGGTTCACCAGACGGCCTTCCGCGAGCATATAAATACTGCGCTTGCCGGGCAAATCATAGCGGTCGACCTGAGGCTTGATGTTAACTTTTCTGACGCCGCGGGCCCGGTTCAGGCGTTCCACTTGGATTTCATTGTCAAAGTGGCCGATATTGCAAACGATGGCCTGGTCTTTCATTTTCAGCATATGCTCCAGCGTAATGACGTCGCAATTGCCGGTTGCGGTGACAAAAATATCGGCCTCGCCGAGGGCGTCTTCGACGCGCGCCACTTCGAATCCTTCCATCGATGCCTGCAGCGCGTTGATGGGATCGATTTCCGTGACGATCACGCGCGCTCCGAAGCCCCGGAGGGAATGGGCGCTTCCCTTGCCCACGTCGCCGTAGCCGCATACCACCGCCGTCTTCCCCGCGATCATGACCCCAAGGGCTCGCTTCAGACCGTCGGCGAGCGACTCGCGGCAGCCGTAGAGGTTGTCGAATTTCGATTTGGTGACCGAATCGTTGACGTTCATGGCGGGAAAAAGAAGCGTTCCGGCTTCGAGCCTTTGATATAGGCGGTGGACGCCGGTGGTGGTTTCTTCGCTGACGCCTTTGCATTCGGCGACCGCTTTGGTGAACCAGCCCGGCCGTTCGCGCGCGCATTTCCGAAGCAGGTTTTTGATGGCCCGCTCTTCGTGGCTGTGGGAGAGGGTGCGCACCCAGTTGCTTCCATGCTCCATCTCATAGCCCTTATGCAAAAGCAGCGTGGCATCGCCGCCGTCGTCCAAAATGAGCTGGGGCCCCTTTTGTCCCGGGTGCGTCAGGGCGGCAAGGGTGAATTCCCAATATTCTTCGAGCGTTTCGCCTTTAAACGCAAATACCGGAATGCCTTCGCTGGCGATCACTGCGGCGGCTTGATCCTGTGTGCTGAAAATGTTGCAGCTGGCCCAGCGGACTGAAGCGCCCAGTTGAACCAGCGTTTCGATAAGCACGGCCGTTTCAATCGTCATGTGCAGGGAACCGGAAACCCGTACTCCGGCGAGCGGCTTTTTGGGGCCGTATTTATCGCGCACCGCCATAAGCCCGGGCATCTCCTTTTCGGCGACTTCCATTTCCTTCCGCCCCCACTCCGCGAGACTGATGTCGCGAACGATGTAATTTTTCTTTTCTGACTTTTTGGCCGAAGCGGCGGTCGCTTTAGACATAGGGCGATTTCCTTTTCATTTGCATGTAAAAGCAGGAAGGCCCCGAAGACGGGACCTCCGAATTAATAATATATCGACAAATCCGGATTAAATGATATATGTTGTAAAACAAGCGTGTCAATGAGTTTTTAGGAGAGAGGCAACATGTCCACAGTTCTCAAGTCGCTCCGGGCATTGTCCGACGCGACGCGCCTCAGGATTCTGGCCCTGCTGGAAAAGGAAGAGCTTTCAGTCCGGGAGATTCAGGAGATCACCCGGCTGTGCCAATCGCGGATTTCAACGCACCTCGGGCTGCTGCTTCATTCCGGGCTGGTGCGGTCGCGTCGGGAGGGCAGGCAGGCATTCTACCGGCTGAACCTTGAGGAGCAAGGGTCCGCAGCGGATTTGGTGAAGGCGGCCATTCACCATGGCATGAGGGAACTGCCGGAGCGGGGGCCGGACCGGATCAGCCTGAAACGGATTCTGGCGCGGCGGCGGCAAAAGGCCGACGTTTATTTCAACCGGGTGGCGGGACGATTCGACCGCGTATACGGGCCGGGCCGTTCCTGGCAGGGGTTCGGGCACCTGCTGTTGCGAATGCTGCCGCCTCTTGTGGTCGCCGATCTCGGATCCGGGGAAGGATTGCTGAGCGAACTGCTGGCGCGGCGCTGCAAAAAAGTGATTGCCGTGGATAACTCTGAGAAGATCGTCGCCTTCGGCGCCGCAAAAGCCAAGAAAAACGGGCTTAGGAATCTCCAATTCCGGCTGGGCGACATTGAAAATCCGCCCATCGAAGCGTCCAGCGTCGACGTGGTCATTCTGAGCCAGGCTCTGCATCACGCTGAAAATCCTGCGGCGGCCGTATCGGCGGCGCACCGGCTGCTTCGCGCCGACGGGCGGATTCTGATTCTCGATCTTCTGAAACACACATTTGAAAAAGCGCGCCAGTCCTACGGGGATCGGTGGCTCGGTTTTGCGGAGGGCGATCTGCACCGCTGGCTGCAGGAAGCCGGCTTCAGACATATTGAAATCAGCGTGGTGGCGCGTGAGGAAGAGGCGCCGCATTTTCAAACAATTCTCGCCGCCGGGCAAAAATAGGGGACGGATTGCCCCAGGTTTTGGAGATCCCCGCGAACGGGCTGCACACTCTTAATCCGATCGGCAAAAATACCTCATAAAACATTTTTTTCAAGTTATTTGGGAAAACTTCTTTGCTTTTTGGAGAAAAGGTTTCCCCTATGAAAGACACAGGCTCGGATTATGGCTTCTTAGGAATTTTCGACCTTGCCGCATGTCTGTTCGACAGGGTGGATCAGAGAACCTTAAAGTCTCAAATTGGTTTCGACGATCAGGGACTGTGTGTTCGTTTATTGTAGCGTTAAAAATTTTAACGAGTCGATAAAATGCGGATGAATGACCTCTCAAGCCTCTACCTGCGGTCGCCCAGGCTGAATCAACTGAATATATTAAGGGAGGTCTATGCAAATCCCGCCGTAACGCAGGCCGACCTGGCAAAGCTCTGCTCGCTGTCGGTCGCGATGGTGAATAACTACATGAAGGAGCTGTGCGGCAAGGGGCTGCTGGAATACCGCCGCAAATCAATCAAGAGTGTAACCTACCACTTGACCCCTTCCGGAGTGCATCACCTCGAGACTCTCCAGTCGGAGCTGATTGACGAAATGGTCGGCATGTTCACGGCGGCCAAAGAGCAAATCCGCAACCGCATCCTGAGCCAGGCCCCGGAGGCCTTGCAGCGAGTCATCCTGTTCGGCAGTGGCCACCTTGCGCAACTGGCATTTCATGCGCTTGAACTTACGGGAGTTCGCGTCCTGGGAATCTGCGACGATGATATCGAGGCGATCGGCGGCGATTTCTGCGGCCGCGAGGTGCTGAGCGCTTCGCAAATCCGGTATTTGGAACCGGATGCCTTAATAGTGGCCGACTCGGCGCGCGCCGATGAAATATGCAAAAGTCTTGAATTTCTGGCCGAAAAAGGGATCAGCCTTATTTGCCTCAACAAAATGGCGCAGCAGAGGGCGGCCGAAATGCCGAAGAACGTTCCGCAGCCCAGCGTGTCATTAATATAGAAGTCAATTTAAATCCATATCTCTGAAGGCACTCCGAAGGCAGAGGCATCCTTTCCAACTTGCTTAATGCGCATTTCTCCGCCGTGGACAAACCTGTAAAATCCGTGGCCTTTTTTATTTTTGGAGCGGTATATTTCCTGTATGCGGGAAATCGCCGAAGGGGCCGGCAAAAGGCTAAAGACTCTCTTGATGGAGTTAAAGCTCTCATCTGCGGAAGAGGGAATATCCCAGGACTTGGCGCAGACTGTCCTGCGCGAGATGGAAAAAGGAATTCACGCCTCAGGCCGACATCCTGTAAGCAGGGCTCTCTGGCATGAATGCCTCCGCTGCACGGCGGCGCACAATTTTATTAAAAGCTTGGGAGATTTCAAATCGCGAACGCGTTGGGCCGAGGCCTGTTTCGATGCCATCCGCCTTTCTGGGTACAGCTTGCGGCACATGATGGAGCAGCGCGCCGGAGACGCGCCGGATCGGATTCTATTCGAGGATTTGACACCGGGCGCTCAGGAACGTTGGAGTTACCGCGCGGTGGCGCGCCAGGCACAAGAGATAGCGGCGACGATTTACGCCACTGCTTCGCCCGCGGAACCCCGCGTGGCAATTTTCTGCGATAACTGCGTTGCCGGCGCATCCTGCGATCTGGCATGCCTCTTTTACGACATACTGGACGTCCCTCTGAACGCGCACTTCAACGCGGAAATACTTCGCTCGCTTATGAATCGGCTTCGGATCAACGTCGTCGTCACCGATAGCGAAGAACGTATGCAACGCCTGCAAAAGATTGCATCCGCCGTGGATGTCCCCTTCCGTATCCTCGCTCTCCAACGCAGTATTTCAAACGAAGATAAGGGCATTCCCTACCTCGCGGAATTGGGCAAGAGGATGAGCCAAAGTGAAATTTCCGGCCTATTGAGCCGGCGCAGAAAGCTTGCGCTTAATGAGATTGCCACCGTGATGTTTACTTCCGGCAGCACAGGCGCGCCGAAGGGAGTGAGTTTTTCGATGTACAATCTCGTCACCAAAAGATTTGCGCGCGCCGCGGCTTTGCCTGATGTCGGGAAGGACGAGACGTTGCTTTGCTACCTGCCTCTGTACCATACCTTCGGGCGCTATTTTGAAATGCTGGGGATGATCTTCTGGGGCGGGACCTACGTCTTTACCGGCAATCCCTCGTTCGAAACGCTGCTTTCTCTTCTTCCGACCGTTAATCCGACAGGCCTTATCGGAGTTCCGCTTCGATGGGCGCAAATCGAAGAACGATGCGTTGAGCGAATGCAGGCCGCGCAGAATAAGAAAAAGGAGTTTCGTTCTATCGTTGGGAAGCGGCTTCAATGGGGACTGTCGGCCGCGGGCTATTTGGATGCCGGTGTATTTCGGTTTTTCAACCGCAACGGGGTCGCTCTTTGCAGCGGATTTGGAATGACGGAAGCGACCGGCGGGATCACCATGACGCCGCCGGGGGAATATATCGACGACACAAACGGAGTCCCTCTCCCCGGGATCCTCACTCGCCTGACCGATAAAGGCGAGCTCGAGATAAACGGACACTACGTTGCGCGGTATTTGGAAGACAAGGGCCCGGGCGACACGATTCCGTATCCGATTTCAGACGATGCGGATTATTGGCTGCATACGGGGGATCTTTTTCGCGTGCTGCCAAACGGCTACTACCAGATCGTGGACCGCATAAAGGACATATACAAAAACGATAAGGGTCAAACCGTTGCTCCGCGCGTTGTGGAAAGAGAATTCGCAGGCGTGCCCGGAATAAAACGCACATTTCTGGTCGGAGACCGGAAAGCCTATAACGTTCTTCTTATTGTTCGCGACACCCAGAATCCGCTTCTGCAGGCGTCCGCATCCGCGGAAAGCCAGCGGGAATATTTCCGGCGTATCGTAGCCGTGGCCAATCGGCGCGTAGCTCCCTACGAACGAGTGGTGAATTTTGCCATTTTGGATCGCGATTTCGATATTGAGAAGGGTGAAATAACGCAAAAAGGCGACGTAGTCCGGCGTGTTGTGGAAGAGAACTTTAGCGGGCCGATTCAGGAACTCTACAGCGGAGATTTTATTGAGTTGAAGATGGATTCCTTCCGAGTCAAAATCCCGCGATGGTTTTTCCGCGAATTGAGCATTCTCGAGGACGATATCGAGGCATCCGATTCGGGATTGTTTAACCGGAACAGCGGCTTTTTCCTGGCGATGAAACGTATTCAGGACAATAGTTTTCTCATAGGAGATCTCGAGTACCGCATCTCGGAAGACGTAATCGACATGGGTTTATTTGCCCGGCAGCCTCGCCTCTGGATCGGCAATAGTTCGCTTATTCAGTTCTGTCCCTGCAGGGAGGGGTGGGATGTACCGCTTGGCGCCGTATCGTCGCAGGTCCTGCGGCCCTTGAAAATTCAGCCGGAGGTTCCGGGCGACGTACGCCTTAAGCTGACGCAAATAAAGGAGCGGTTGCTGGTAAATATCAACGACATTATTACCAGAGCATTGTTCGGCAGCAAACGGGAAGCGCTGCAGGCGGTAAATGAAATCGGGAAAATGATATCCAGGGCCGATCTCCGATGGAACGAGATCTTTCGCCGCCGGCTCGAAGCTCTGTCGCGGCATCCGTTGGAGCGGATTCGGGCGCTCGCCTATCAAATCCTACTGCTTGACGAGCCTTCTCCCGATTATGGAACGGTATTTCCGGCTTTTTTGGACTCTGGACTGACTTTCTTGGACGGCGAATCGATGGAAGCAATCGCCGGAAGGTTTGAGAAATACCGCATGCAGGCGCTGCGTCTTAGGTTGCTGACTTATCGGTTGAAGCTCCCATGGCCCGCGGACGATGTTACGATAAAGCAATTCGACAATCTCTTTCGGATGCTTCTTAATTTCGTTGATGCGCATCCAAATTTCTATTTTGCCGTGCGCGCGGAATTGGCTGCATGGAGCTTGCTCAAAAAAGAGCCTCGGCTGGCAAACGCCGCACATAGATACCTTCTGGATCTGCGCCACCGGTTCAAAATAAAGTTGGCCCCGGAAGCCCTGAAGGGCGACGCGGAAAGCTGGAGAGCAAGGCTAGTTTACGATGAGGCCCTGTCGCTGCAGGAACGGCGGCGGATAGAAAAGCTTCTGATTCAAACTCCGTTTTTAAGCCAGGCCGTGATATTTGCCTTCCAGGAGGATGAATTTTCTCTCGAAGACGTGCCGGAGGGGGGAATCTGGATATCCAGGATCGCCTCGCCGCGCGGGCACCACCGATACCGCATGAGCATCAATCTCAAAAAGGGCCGGCATTACGATATGGAGCTGGTGTTGGGGGAGGATTTCCGAAAGCCGCAGATGCTTGAATCCCTGTACTGGATGCTTGCTTTGGGCGGGCACCCGGTCGGGCCAAGAGTTCTGCCTCGGCCCGGATGTTTCAGCGTAAACATGCGCGCGCGCGCCAGCATCTATATGGGTGAACTGACGGCATGGGAAAAAATCCGCGAATACTCCGAATATCGCGGGCCGAGTTCGCCTATGCTCAAGCAGAATGCCTTGAGGAAGTTATATATCCAGTCCTTGGCTGCTTTTTACCGAGGGTGGATGCACAGCGGCGGACAGATAGTCCCGGGCGACATATCCCCCGATAACGTGACTGTTCCGGAACTGGATTTTAAGGCCGACGGGACCATTGCGTCACTTCTGGGCTGGCGTTCCTATAAGAATCCGGTTTCCCTTGTTAAACCGATGCTGGAAAATTTTTACCAAAGGGTCGTTGCGCACTATCCGTGGTGCAGAGATCATATCCGTGTGGCATGGATTTTTGACGCCTGTATGGAGGCGCTGGGCGATAAGGAAGGGCGGCATTTTCTGCGGCTGCTCCAGAATCGGCTTAAAACACAGCCGCAGCTTGCTTTTGAAAGCGTTCCGTTGCTGGACGCGCTGAAGAAATACATAGCCGAGGCGGGCACGTATCTGCCGCTGGCTTATTATAATGCCGTGGATCGCTACGAGGAATGGAAGGCGCTTAATGCCAAGGCTACAGCTCAGGCCCAGGAACAGACCCTGGACGCTCTTTACCGGCTCTACCGCCTTGACGAGTTCCCGGAGATCGTACGATACAGTTTTTACCGCCGGACTTTTTTTGCGAATGCAAAACAAGAGACGGCCGAGGCCTTTGACACGCTTCTCCTCCGAATGAAAGGAAAAGCGTCTCTCCCCGCGGTGCAGTTGTCCGAACTTTTCGATCTTCAGACCGCCCTGACGAACGAAGAGGACCGAAATGTCTTCAGCCGGCTGGTATTTCCCCGCCGCACGACGGCGCGGATGCTCGAGATGATGCACGTCGGCAGCAACGGCGAGGAGGGCGTGATTATAGGCTCCCGGATTGAGGACCGCTATTCGGAAAAATACACATTCCGGGAGCCGGTGGAGCCTCGAGAGGTGGGTCAGCTCTACAGCTTTTTTTTCAGGCAGAACATACCCAAAACCGTATCGGAACTGGATCGCTATTACGTTCTTGCGGATTCCGAGGAAAAAATCGTCGGCGGAATGTGCTATCAGCTGCAGGACAATAATGTGGTTCTGCTGGAAGGTATTGTAATAGCCCGAACGTTGCTGGGACGGGGTCTGCGCCATGCTATGGAAGAAGAATTTAGCAGCCGGATGGCAGCGCAAGGCGTGCAGGTGATCCGGGTTCACTTTTTTCTTCAGGATTTCTACCAAAGCCTCGGATACCACGTGGACAAATACTGGGGCACTCTTGTAAAATTCCTATATCCACAACGCCCGGCAATCGAGTGAAGCGCTGTTGGTTTCCCAATGGAACGTACGCCTGGGGTGGTCGCATTTCGAATCTCCTCTTCGCCGGGGGTCCCTTCTTCCGGCCGCGCAATATTCTGAATCTAAATTTTTACCCATTTAAGCATGATCACAGGCCCTTCTTTCAAACAGGCCCGGATCCGCCCCCCGCAGTAGAAGCTTCATGAATAATCCGGGTCAAGTCCCCGCAATAATGAGAATTCTCTATGAGCAATCAAAGCGGCCCCAAGAGCGCCGATGATTTGGGGTTCCTCCGGCACAAAGAGTTCCATTCCGATTTCTTCTCCCAAGAACCTTCTTACGGCGATGTTTTTGGCGACGCCTCCGGTAAAAACAGCGTCGGCGCGGATAGTCAAGGCCGATGCCATGGCGGCGACCCTCGACGAAACCGCCTTGTGCACGCCGGCTATAAGATCTCTTCGGTCTATCCCTTCGCCGCGAAGCACCACCACTTCCGTTTCGGCAAAAACGGTGCAGGTGCTGCTGATATGGCAGGGATTGCCGCTCTCGAGGGCCAACGGGCCCATCTCGGCGACGGATTCCACTTCAAGAGCTTGAGCCATAACCTCCAAAAATCTTCCGGTGCCCGCGGCGCACTTATCGTTCATGGCGAAATTTGAGACGCTGCCGTCCGCGCTCACCTCGATGGCCTTGGAGTCTTGTCCGCCCATATCAATGACAAAGCGCGTGGAAGGTCTTAAAAAATGCGCCCCCCGGGCGTGGCAGATAATCTCCGGGACCCTTTTATCGGCGAACTCGATGGAATGCCTGGCATATCCCGTAGAGACCACGTAATCCAATGCATCCAGGGATGGCGAAAGCCCGCTTTTACTTAAGGCTTCGCACGTTACTTTATTTGCGGATGATTTAACGCTCCCGCCGGTTGGTTTGATGGAGTAGCCGATCATTGAACCGTCCCGCAGGATAACGGCTTTGGCGGTGGCGGCGCCGATGTCGATTCCGCAAGCCAGCATAGGCATCCCTCTTTTAATACTGATTTCTTACAGCAATTCAGCTTCGATTTCCAAGCGGAGACTGAAAGACACACGCTTGTCTTGAGAATGAATCCTCCGATTACCGGTCATGGACTCGATTTCGCCGATTTCCTTGCTTCGAGCATTTGAGCGAACGTTTCCACTTTGGTTCTGAGCGAGGCGGCGCTGTAAGCCCTGCTGTCGAAATTGTCTATTTCAAGGGAAAGGACGGGAAGGCCGGTTTTCTCTTCAAGATATTTTTTCTGCGCGCGGGATAATGTGGCTACCGGCCGGCAGTTATAAAGATAGGTCGCGATAAAACCATCCAGTTTCATTAAGCGGGCAGCCTTTTCGTAAAATTGGATCTGCGCGTCAGTGCCGTAATAGTAGCCGCCCGCCATTTCGTAATCCGCTATGATCTCGCCGGGAGTATTGTAATTCCCCTTCGGTTTGACTCTGACGCCCCCCCAACTGCCCAGGATGAAGGTCAGCGGCACGGCCAGCCCGGCTTCTTCAAACAAACGTGTAACCCTTGGGTCCGAAGCATGCCCCAGCCGGACCATGATTCTCGGAGCGCCTTTTTTTGTCGTCCCGATGCCGGCCTTCACCCGATCTTCCAGCTCGCCGGTTAGAATTTCCATGGCTTTGATCCCCTCGCGAATGCCTCGGCCCGTGGAGGAAGAGGAAAGCGCCTCCAATAGCTCCAGTTCGACTATGCTGACGGGCACCGGATCGGCTTTCATGAGGTCCACCAATTTTGCAAGATTTTGCCTGAAGCTGCGGGTTTCTCTCTGGGATCTTTCCCAGGCATCGGGAGCTATTGTAATGTCCAAAATCTTTTCGGCCTTCTTCAAAGCTTGGTTGATTTGCGCTCCCAGGTAGCGGACGCGTTCGGGCGGACATTCGGGGAATTCCCCCCACTTTGAATCCATGACCCCGTCGATATAGGCGATCGGAACACCGTACTGGGCGGCTACCATATCGTCGGCCTTCGAGCCCATATCGCAATAGTAGCTGGAGGCTAAAGCGAGGTGTGGGATGGGAATCATTTTTTTTGCCATGGCGCCGATCTTCGCCTGCCATAGGGAACACAGCGCATGCCCGGCAGGGAGCCCGTTGGCTTCCCCCGCTTCAAGTATGGGAATAAGCTTGTTGAAAATATGCCCCAGGGTATGATCGAGCACCATGTCGGGGGCGCTTACAAAAACATCCTTCGAAGAAGCGCTCAGTATCAGCCCCGGCCCGAGAATCGCGGGGAATCCGTAGTAGACGATTTTTTTCCCGTCCTCTTCGGCCAGAACAAGATCTATCAATTCTTTAAGCCATGCTCCGAGAAGTTTTCTCACGCCCTTTAATGCTACGTCGTGATATTGCCGGACCCAGCTTTCAGCCGGCTTCATGTCTTCCGGCCCGATATGCAGCCTTGCGAACGTTTTTTCGATCCTGGCTCTTTCCTTTTCGATTTCTTCTTCTTCGAATCCGCAAAGAGCGCAAAGCGCGTCATAGTAATCAGCCATGGTTTAATTCCTTAAGGTCTCAATAAAGGTCTCAATGCGGGTTCTCATGGGGCCGGTCTCCATGGCATCGTATTCGGACTCCAGGACCAGCATGTTCAGGCCGGTTTGTTTCTTCAACATGGCGGGAAAGAAATAGGACTCAATTTTATAGGATTCGCGGTACATCAGTTGATACCAGATTACGCCGTCCACCCTATATTCTTTCGCCAGATTTATCAGGAAATCGAGGCGTTCTGCGCCCGGCCGGAACCATCCCGGGCATACGCGATCCATAAAGTACGATTGCGCCAGATTAACCATTAAATCTCCGTCAAGCTTTACATCGTTCCAATAGGGGCGGATACCCTCCGCAAATTCTTCCATTACGATCATTCCTCCCGCATCTTCTATGATTTCCATTACTTTGGAATCCCCTGCGGCAAGTGTTGAACCGGTAAGCAGAATTCTGGGGCCGTCCTTTTGCAAGGGGACCGCTTCTTTAAGCTCTTCAATAAAGGACTCAAGCACATCAATCATCACTTCTTTGTCGGCCAGGAAGGAGCCGTGATGCAGGGCGACGAAATCTTTTATGCTCACGGCGGGATTTTCGGATTTGCGCATTTGGCTTATGTTTCTAAACAGCGCCCTCTCCCTGTTGCACAACTCTATTGCCCGCTTGAGTTTGGATTCTTCAAACTTCACGCGCGTGAACTGCTCCAGTTTTTTCTTAAGCTTTCTAATTCCTTGAAGGTAATAGGCAAGCGAAATTTCGTCTTTTACGTGAGGAACGCCGTAGACGAAGGATTCCATTTCGGGAGTGTAGTAGCCCGCTGTGTTTGAAAAAACGCGGACGTGATTGTCCGTTATGGGAATGACGAGGAGATCCGCAATCGCATAATAAGGATCCTTCATGGACGTAAGATAACTTACCTGGCTGCGCCAGAAGGGGTCGAACCATCTGCAGATATACGGGCCCGCGCGCATCAATACTTCGTTGCTGCCCGCTTTCGCAAAACAAAGCGGAACCGCATCGAACGCCAGGACGAGCTCCTCCGGTAAATAACCTCCTGCGGGGTATCCTACGACAGCGCGTCCTTGTTCTTTTGCCATTCTTAGATCGGCGCCCCGGGTTTTTAAATGCGCATCGAGCTTTTCCAGAGCTTTCATTGCCGCGACCTCCCGTGTTTCCGACTTCTGCAAGAGCCTGTGTTCTCCCGGTCATCGGAAGGGGCTATTGTAACACCGCTGGGGCGTAAACATGCCGGATTACGCCGCTCGGAACGCAGCATTTTGTTCTTCCACCGCAGGTGCCGGGCTTCCGGGGCCGCCTCACAATGCAAGTTTCAAATTCTTATCTATGTTTTAATGCCGCCGAAAATCATCAAGGTTCGCGCGGCGGATGAGATCTCTGCCAACGATAAGCAAAATGTCGCGACAAACGTCAGAAACCGCGGTTTATTTTCCGCGGGGAACGCTGCGGGATTTTTTTGAAAAGCGCCGTGTTTTCAGACAAAGGGCAGTTGCGTGCCGGAAGAACATGGATAATGATTTCCTGCGCTTGGTTGCTTGCTTCGAATCTTTTTCTATTCGGTCCGTTGAGCATTTATTTGGGAAACACACAAGAATTTGAGACCGGCTTCCTCGAAATCGTTTATCTTTATGGGGCTCCCTTTTTTCTGATCATTCTGCTTTCGATGCTTCCCGCGCTTCTATTCAAGGGGCGCGGATGGGAACGATATGCTGCATTTCTATTCGGCCTGGCAATTCTCATGTGGGTGCAAAGTTGTTTCCTGATTCAGAATAGCTGGTTCGTTATTCGATCAATGGAAGCATATATGATGAAGCATCTTACAAGGAAGAGGGTTTATTGCAGGCCCAAATGACGCCGCGTAAATATCAATTTGTAGAAGTCATCAATCTTGGTTTAAACGGGAACGGAGAAACCTTCCTCGGCGAAGGCTGGTCGACGCCCATGGATGTATACAACTGGAGTTGCGCCGGCACAGCCACGCTCGATATCGCCATGGAGCAACCACGGAGAGACCTTGCTTTTTCGGTGAAGCTGATTCCCAACGTTCACCCCGAGCTGCTGCCGCAACAGCGCATTGGAGTGCTGGCCAATGGAGAAAAAGTAGCCGACTGGGTAGCCGAAAACAAGAGAGGCACTCAATTCTCGACATTGGTCCCCAAGAATCTTGCCGCATCGGGCCATATTAAAATCAGTTTTGAATTGCCGGATGCCGCCAGCCCCGGCAAGCTAGGATACGGAGCCGATTTCAGGAAATTAGCCATTGCCCTCTATTCTTTCAAACTGGATCTGATTGATACGAGAGTACAGGATAACAAACCATAGGACCGTACGGAATCCGCATAAAAGTCCAGCCGACGTCCATGGTTCGATTTGCCTTTTGATTTGCAGCGACAGCCTTCATTTATATTGATATTGATTCCCATGGCAAGGGCGCTGGTGCGGTGGAAGGTTCATGAATCTACGGCTTGAGGAAATCAGCCGCGCGTGGCGAATGAATGCCTTAAAGCTGAAAAGCGAACGTGAAAATGATACCCTTTTCCCCGTTATTCAGGGGGGCCTTTTTAATATGAAGCGCGCCTGGCACATTATCATCAGTCTTGCCCTCACCATAATTGTCGGATACATCCTATATCGCAGCGTCCCCGATTGGGGCCAAGCGGGATCGGTAATGGTTTCCGGCAAGCCTCAGTGGTTTTTGGCGGGTCTCGGTTTTATCGCGGTCCATATGATTTTGCGCGCCGCGCGCTGGGGCATACTGCTGGTTCCAACAAAGAAAAAGATCCCGCTCGGGAATCTTCTTTCGTTAACTTTGGTTAAATACGTCATAAACGTGATCCCGCCGCGCGTCGGGGAAATCGCCGGATCGGTTATCCTTGCTCGGAAAGAGCGCATCCCCGCCACTTCAGTCATTGCGGCATCGCTATGTGAACGCGCGCTTGACTTGATTGCGGTGCTTGCGCTGTTCGGCTTTTACCTTGTGTTTTTCGCCGCAAATCATATTCCGTCGACAGATCGCGGGCGGGAAGTCTTTGAGACGATACGAGCCTCGGCGATCGCGGGATCTGCGGCAATAGCACTGGCTTTAATTGCGCTGATATGGATTCTGCGCAGTCGCCGTTGGCATGATCGAGCGCCCCGAATGATCCAGAAACATGTGCTTGCCTTCCTGGATGGTCTTCGCGCGCTGCAGAGCGGGCGTGCTGTGGCAAAAACCGCCGTGATCTCGCTGCTGATCTGGGCGGCCATCAGCGCTCAATTATGGTGTTTTTTACGGGCGTATCTGGAGGCTTTCCCGTTGACGGGGGTATTGTTGATCGTAGCCGTAACGGTGGTTGGAGTCGCGGTCCCGACGCCCGGAGGAATCGGGGGCTTTCAGTTTTTCATGAATCTCTCGCTGATCCATTTTTTCCGGCCCTACCTTTCAGACGCCGGTTTCGTTTCACAGGCCGCGGGCATCAGCAACGGGTCTTATATCGTCTCGATGGTTCCGGTCATTCTGGTCGGCCTGATTCAGCTGCATCGCGAAGGCCTTTCGTTGGCGCGGGCGTCCGCTCTGACCGTAAATCAGGGAAAATAACCGCCATCCGTATCCGGATGGCGTCCCAGAGGACTGAACATGCCCTTCCAGGCTTTGGCACTGGGATAGAGGACCACGGATTGAAGAATGAGGCGGCGGATGTCCGACCGGCTGGCGCGAATGCGAAAGCGAAGATCCAGTACGTTTTCGCGGGAGAGCTTTTCCAGCGTCTTCATGCCGATAAGGATCGGCCAGCAGCACGCAAGGCGGACCCGCGCATGCCGGAACGGAAGGGCAACGGTATACCTCCACCCCGCAGCAAGGTGTTCTTCCGCCAGCCGCAGGTACTCGTCAAAAAGCGGCCGGAATCTGCCGATGATTGTTTCCTCAAGCAAATCCCGAGGCTTCAAGCCGTACTGGGACAGGCGGTCTTCCGGTATATAGCAACGGCCTTGGCGCAGGTCTCTGGGCAGGTCGCGAAGTATATTAACGAGCTGCAGGCCTTTGCCGAAGCGGACCGCGTCGGCAAGAAGGCGCGCGTCGTCCATCGGGGCCTTTGGAAATAAATGCGCGCGGCACATATGAGTCCAGAACTCCCCGACGCAGCCGGCGACCTGGTAAATGTATGCATCCAACTCCCCTTCGGTGGCGAGCACGGCGATATCCGAAGCGCAGGCGCCGCCGAAACGGATAAGGTCAAACTCCTGTCCGTGCGTGATTGTATCCAGCACGCTGCGGATACGGAGGCGGTCCTCGCCGGGAAAAGACCGGAGCGAGTCAAGGATTTCTCCCAGCCTTTCAAGCAAGATGCGTTCTGCGGGAGTCCCGTGTCCGTCGAGCGTCTTCTGGCCCGCGGCAAATTCGCCGAAATCGGGAATCTGCGGAACAAGGCCGTCGCAGGCCTGCAGGATAGTCATCCGGATCCTCCGTAGCGCCTCAAGCCGGCGCCGGGGATGGACCAGCTGCGTGTCGGCAACCGTATCGGAAGCGCGTGCGAGCAAATAGGCAAGGCTCACTTGCGGCCTTATGGAGCGCGGCAGGATGCGCAGCGTAAGGTAAAAGGACCGGGAAACCTGTTTCAGCAAATCCTGCATGATTTGAGAATTGAAGCACACAATGAAGCGACAAAGGAAATATTTATTGGGCGACGAATCGACCGCTAATAAATGCAGCCGAAAATAAAATTACAAAAGACCGCTGGCTCCTGTTCCTTTTTACCGGGGATTCGGCCCGGAAGAAGAATGCGGCGTCTATGAGTCAAAAAATCTGCGAACTTCATCGGAGCGCAGCAGGCGCTGCGCCTGGCCGCGGCCGCGGTTGAAAGTCCTCATCGTCGCGGCGTTGTCCATACAGAGAAAGCCCGCCTCGATTTTGTGATCCGGATGAATGATAAGAAGCCGGTTTTCAGCCATGGCTTGCAGGATGCGCGGATGCGAGTTCAAGCACCGCAGCCTGGCGCTGGTTTCCCACAGGCGGCCCTGCGGATCGCAGCAGAAAATTATGGTTTTATGGGCGGAAGCCCAGAGGCCCAGCGCCTGGAAACGCGGGTCCTCTGAGAAGATCCGCATCGGCATTTTCAGCGCGTATCCCCCGTCCAGAAAAACAGCGCCGCCATCCTGTGCATAAAGCTCTTTGTCCAGATTTTCCGGGGGCAGAGGCGATCCCATCGCCATGGGAACCAGGCATGATGTTTCAATTACGGCATGATAATTTGCCGGGGTCAAAGGGCGCACAAACTCGGAGAGGAGTTCTTCGGGCGGATTCAAGGCAAAAACTACCGGATCTTCGCGATATTTGTCGGAGAGGTATTTAAGCGGCGCGGGCAGCTTGCGGGTTGCGGATTTCAGAAGATAGCGCAGACGGTCGCCGGCTCCAAACCGCTTGCCGTCGCGCCGTCGGGAGCGCGTGGTAAACACAAGCAGCTTTTTGGGCGGATTTTCGCGGAAGACTTGGGACATTTCCGCCCCCTGCATGACGTAGAGGATCGAGTTGCGGAGGTGAGCGCGGAATTTGTTCTTCTCCTCCGCTACGGGAGCGTGCGAGGCTTCCGTCCCCCAGTATGTCCAACCCTTCATCACGGTCCGCTCGGTGCCGGTGGCCACGTCGGCCGCCGCATAGCCGCCGGCGGACGCTCCCATGGTGACGGAAGGGAATCGGCCGTTTTGCCGGCACCACTGCATGAATTCGTAAATGACGCCTCCCTGCCAGGCGCCGCGTCCCGTTCCTCCGGAATCCAGAATCCAGCAATAATCCATACCGCTGAGTTTACCGCCGGTAATTTACCGATCGTAATAAAAATGTTTTGCTGAAATTTGGTATGCTGTGCCGCATGGCAGCGCTTGTGGATACCCATGCCCATCTATGCGATCCGGCTTTCGACGCCGATCGGGCGGAAGTGCTGGAACGAGCCCGGGCGGCGGGCATCGCCGCAGTGCTTTCGGTGAGCGAGGATCTTGCGGACGCCGAAAAGAACCTGCAGCTTGCCGTCGGCTGTCCCATGATCCGCGCCGCCGCAGGGCTTTATCCCTCGCATCTGGATCCGGATCAGGCGGGACAGATGCGTGCGTTTATTATTAAGAATAAGGAAGCTCTTGCGGCAATCGGAGAGGTGGGCCTGGATTACTGGATTGTGCAGGACGAAGCCGGCAGGGAGATACAACGCGGGATTTTTCGCGGATTCATAGATTTGAGCAAGGAATTGAATCTGCCGCTGAACGTGCATTCCCGTTCTGCGGGACGGCATGCGATATCCCTGCTGCTGGACGCGTCATCCGCCAGGGTGCAGATGCATGCGTTCGACGGCAAGGTGTCGGCCGCAATGCCGGGGGTCGAAGCCGGTTTTTATTTTTCCATCCCTCCGTCTATTGTCCGCTCCGAGCAGAAAAAAAAACTTGCCCGCCGGCTTCCGCTTTCATGCCTGTTAGTGGAGACCGACAGCCCTGTTCTGGGTGCCTCGCCGAGGGAGCGCAACGAACCGGCTCAAGCGCGGATTGCGGTCCGGGCGATAGCGGAGCTCAAAGAAATAACGGAGCGTGAAGTGATGGAAGCAATGATGGAAAACACGCGGCATCTTTATGGAGAGGCCTTTTCGTAACCGTCGTCGACAGCCAAACGGGAGTCCTGGGCGGCGGCCTTAGCCAACTCATCGCAGCGCTCGTTTTCGCTGTGTCCTGCGTGCCCGCGCAGCCAATTAAAGCGCACCCTGTGAATTTCACAAAGCGCCAGAAGCCTTTCCCACAAATCGGGATTGATCGCCTTTTCTTTGTTGCTGCGCTTCCAGCCCTTTGAGCGCCAACGGTGCGCCCACCCCTTCTGCATAGCATTGACTAAATATTGCGAGTCGCTGTAAACAGTAACGGAACACGGTTCCTTAAGCGCTTCCAGCCCTGCAATCGCCGCATAAATTTCCATGCGGTTGTTGGTCGTCAGGCGGAAGCCTCCGGACAATTCCCTGCGATTGGAATCATAAACAAGAATGACACCGTAGCCGCCCGGGCCCGGATTGTGGAGGCACCCGCCGTCGGTATATAAGGTTACGTGCTTCATATTTAAGCCGCATGCATGGGTCCGCGGAAATTTTTAAATTCGCGGCAGCCCATGCAATGTACTACTTCTGTTTTACTGTCGGATCAGGCGCTTTGACAATTTCCGCAGTTGATGCCGGCTTCAGTATCTTCGGCGCCAGGGAAGCCGCTGGTCGCTGCTTGCGCAGCCTCATGCTCTTTAGAAAAGCGTCCTTCTTCGCCAGCTGGATTGCGAGCGCGGGATCCACGCCCTTGGGACATACTTGCGAGCACGCGCCGGCAAAATGGCAGCGGTACACGCCGTTGCTGGAATAAAGCGCTTCTTCGCGCTCCCGCGAGCCTTCATCGCGCGAATCCGACGTGTAGCGCCATGCCTGAGTCAATGCCTGCGGGCCGATATATCCTTCGGAGGTGGCGGAAGTGGGACAGGCGGCGATGCAGAGGCCGCATTTAATACAGTAAGCGAACTGAATATAATTTTGCAGCTCCTCTCGCGACTGGAAATATTCTCCGGTAGGGAGTTCCTGTTCTTCGATGTCCTTGCGGATCAAGTAAGGCTTCACCGAGCGGTGTTTTTGGAACATGTCTTCCATGTCCGGGACGAGATCCCGGATGATATCAAAATTGGGAAGAGGCTTGATGATGATGCGGTCCGATTGCAGATGAAGGATTTGATTATTGCAGGCGAGCCGGGGAAGGCCGTTGATAAACATGCTGCAGGATCCGCAGACTCCCATGCGGCAAGAATAGCGATACGACAATGTGCTGTCTTCGTGTTCCTTGATCCAATGCAGCCCGTCAAGCACCGTCATCCCTTTCGTGACCGGCACCGTATATCGGCGCAGGTACGGGGCCTTGTCCTTTTCGGGATTGTATCGCAACACTTCAAATGTCACGTTCTTGATCACACCGGACTCGCGCGTGTTATTCATGGCTGGCCCTCCTTCATTTGAAACACGCGCACGGCAACATAGCTTCCATAAATGAAAAGCGCGAAGCCGCCCCATGCGCAGACACCGCCGACAACTTTTCCCACGGCTTTGGAAAGCGGCAGTTCAAGGATCATGCTGCGGAAGCCGTAGAGTCCGTGGAACAAGGCGGCTCCCAGCAATAGGATATAAGTAACCATGTAAAACGCCCGGCTGCTGCGCTGGAAAACTTTGCTCGATTCGATAGCATCGCCGGACCCGATTCCCATTGCGCCGAGGATTTCTCCCCAATGCATGATGCCCATGTGCAAGCTGAGCAGGAAAAGAATGATTACGGCGCAGAGGATATGCAGCAACCATAGTTTCGATTCACGCATTGTTCCCTCCTATTTCGTTACGAGATAAAGGTCCGCACCGCCGACGATCATGAGCGCCGCCGCAATGATCATCACGGCGACCAGGATGGGTCTCTGGCGCCGACTCGAATAATCGTAAGGGTACGCCGGAAGCCCCGGCTTGCCGAGCTTGCAGGCGAGCTCCACAAAGATGAGCCGTATGCCGTTGATTGCATGATACGCAAAAGCGAGGAAAACCAGAAACTCACCGAACTTGAAAATCGGCTTGCCGAAGAAAGCCATGGTATCGTTCCATTCTTCGGAACCTCCCAACCGCGCGCCGGTGACAAAAATATGCAGGATGAAATAAGCCAGGATGCCTAGGCCGGTCACGCGATGCAACGCGTACGCATACCGCTCCGCGCTGTACCGCCCTCCGCTGAGCCAGCCCCAGAGGCCCAACTTATTTTTAAGTTTGTTTGCCATAAATGCTCCTTTCCCCGCAGGTTCAATATTTCCTCTCTACGGGCTGCCAGGTCGTGATGGCAACCGGCTTGTAATCCAACTTGGGGCCCTGTTCCGTGTAGAATGCGAGCGTATGCTTGAGCCAATTTGCATCGTCGCGCTGCGCATAGTCGCGGCGGGCATGGCCGCCTCGGGATTCGGTGCGCGCCAGCGCGCCTGCGACCATTACTTGGGCAAGATCCAGGAGGCTGGCGATTTCCAGGGCGTTATATAGATTTGTGTTGAAGACCGGATTCTTGTCGAAAATGTTGATGTTCGTGTAGCGTTTCCTCAGCGACAAGATTTTTTCCAGTGCCGCGCTGAGTTCCCGGCCTGTACGAAAGACTCCTACGTTTTGATCCATGCAGGATCGCAGCTCCCGGCGGATCTCGTAAAGGTTTTCCGTTCCGTTTTGAGCCAAGAGGCCCTCGAAAATACGCTTATGCTCCTCCTGGATCTTGTCTTCAGGGAGCGGCTTCAGCCCGGCTTGGGTGCAGTGGCGGGCGGCTTCCGCTCCGGTGATGCCGCCCCAGACAAGGCACTCGGCCGTTGAATTTGCGCCCAGGCGGTTGGCTCCATGGAGGCTGCCGCAGGCTGCTTCGCCTGCGGCCCAGATGCCCGCGATCCGCGTGGCCCCTTTGATATTGGTTTCTATCCCGCCCATGGAATAGTGCGCCACGGGCCTGCAGGGAATCGGTTCTTTGATGGGATCTATATCATTGAACTGGATACAAATTTCGCGAATAAACGGAAGGCTCTCATTGATTTTCTTCGCGCCCAGATGGCGCAGGTCCAAGTATACATAGTTGAGTCCATTGGCTTCCGCAAACCCTCGGCCTTCCTCGATCTCGGTCATTTCCGAACGGGAGATGACATCGCGCGGCGCCAGTTCAAGTTTGGAGGGAGCATACTTGCTCATGAACCTTTCGCCTTTGCCGTTGATCAGGTAGCCGCCTTCCCCACGGCAGGCTTCCGTGATCAGGATTCCCGAGGGGACAAGTCCCGTGGGGTGAAACTGCAGAAACTCCATGTCCTCCAAAGGAATGCCGGCGCGGTATGCCAGAACCATGCCGTCGCCGGTAACGGTTTGCGAATAAGTGGTAAATCCGAACAACGTGCCCGCGCCGCCGCTGGCGATAATCAATGCTTTGCCGCGGATCACTTTAAACTGGCCGGTGATCATGTCAATGGCCGTCAGACCGCAAAAGGCGCCGTCGTCCACCAGTATCGAAGTGACAAAATGCTCGTTGTAATGTTTGGCGTTATCGTACTTGAGCAGCGTGTCGTAGAGCGTCTGCATTTCGAAAAAGCCGGTTCTGTCCTGAGCGAGCACCGCTCGCGGAAAACTGTGGCCGCCGAACGGCCGCTGCGCAATGCGCCCGTCCGATCGGCGCGTCCAAGGGATCCCCCAATGGTCGAGCTGCAATATTTCCGAGGGCATGGTGTGGACAAACTTATCTACAACATCCTGATCCGCAAGAAAATCGCTTCCTTTGATGGTATCCCAGGCGTGCAGCTCGAAACTGTCGCCGTCTTCAGGCCGCATTACGGCCGCCGTGCCTCCCTCGGCCCCCACCGAGTGAGCGCGCATCAATTGGTTCTTGGAAATCACAGCGATGTCGATGGCTCCCCGGGCGGTCCTCGATGCTTCTATGCCAGCTCGCAAACCGGCGAGTCCCGCCCCCAAAATAATAAGGTCGTGGGTGAATACATCGGCCATGAGGCGCCTCCTCTCCTGCAATGCCGATAATGCCGAGATCCCAGCGGCTATCGGGCTCGTATTTCGAACACCTTCGGTCCGTTTTTTAATTAATGAAAGTAGCTGCTACCGTTGTGAGAATCACCCGGTTCGGCACCACCATAACATACCGGGGAAAAGACAGCCAACCCATTTGTATCGAAGAGAAAACGAATCGGAATTCGAGAGAGTCTTTCCGATGCTGAAATATGACGTCTTCCTCGGGCTGGGAGCCCGTGGTGGGAGTACAACAGGCCGCGTTCCGAGCGCCGCCGGAATCCTATGGTCGCATGGAGGTAGCCGGCAGTCACTTCGCTGCTCGTCGTCGGCGATGCGCCGCATCGCCTCCTCCTCGCGCCTTGAGTTTGCCCCGCAAGCCCCATGCGCGCGACCTAGTTGTGCTTTTACCACTGGCGGCTAACGCCTGGGCCGGGTTTTGAGGTATTGCTCTAGACCAAGCGCGAAAACCTTGGAGGCTTCTTCGATTTTTTTCTTGTTGAGAACGTAAGCTAGGCGCGCCTGTTGCATCCCCTTGGAGTTTTGAATGTAGAATCCGGCGGCCGGCGCGATGAAGGCGGTTTTCTTTTTGTGTGAAAATTCGTCCAGCAGAAACGCGGCAAAGGCCTCGGCGTCGGGCACGGGAAGCTGCGCGACAGTGTAAAAAGCTCCCTTGGGTTTGTGGGCCCGCACGCCGGGCACATTCTTCAGATTTCGGAAAAGGACATCGCGGCGCGTTTGGAACTCGACGCGCACCCGCTCAAGGTAATCTTCGCTGATATGCTCCAGCATGTGCGCGCAGGCGAATTGGTCTATGGTGGGAGCGGCGAGGCGCGCCTGGGCAATTTTCAGAGCGGAAGCAAGAACTTCCTCATTGGAAGTCAACAGGCACCCAATCCGCGCTCCGCACAAGCTGAAGCGCTTGGAAAGACTATCCACAATGATGACGCGCTTGCTGTCCGGCACGAGGTGCAGAATCGAAAGCGGCTTGATGTCGTCGTAGACGAATTCACGGTAGGTTTCGTCGACAATCAAAAAAAGGTTATATTCTTCGCAAAGGTTGAACAGGGACCGAAGCTCTTCCCGGCTGTATACGGTGCCGGTGGGATTGTTGGGATTGCACAACAAAATCGCCCGCGTCCGGTTTGTAATGCTCTTTTCGATTTCATCGGCCGGCGGCAGGGCAAAACTATCGTTTATATCGCTGAGGATGGGAACCAGCGGGACGCCCGCAGTTGCGGCAAAGCCGAGATAATTGGCGTAAGTCGGATCGAAAATAATCACTTCATCGCCCGGGTCGCAGCAAATCATGAACAGAAAAACAAGGGCTTCGCTTGCTCCCACAGTAATTAGAAACTGTTCCGGGGTGGTTTGCAGATTCAGAGTTTTATTTACGTAATTCGACCAGGCAGCGCACAAGCTTTCGTTGCCTTGGGACTGTTCATAGGCCACGACTTTTTCGTTATACAGGCGCAATCCTTCGAAGAATTCCTTAGGGGATTCGATGTCCGGCTGTCCGATGTTCAAATGGTAGACATAGATGCCGGCCTTTTTCGCTTTGGCGGCCAGATGAGCCAATTTGCGGATGGGAGAAGGAGGGGTATTCCGCGCGCGATTTGAAAGCTTTAGGTGCGACATAAAAATCTCCAATTTTTCCTGAAATAGCGAGAGATGAAGGGTAATCCTTTCGCGGGAAACGATCAAGACGAAAGAGGATACAGCATTGAAAAAATGCAATCGATCCTTGCCGAAGCGGCATGCGGTTGCGCGATCGGGCAAATAAACCGAGGGTCGCCGAATCGCGCGGAAAAAATTCAACGCGTCTGCCGTAGGGCTTCTTTAACGCGAATCCTCATGAATAATCCGGATTAAATCATGGAATCCACTTGAGTTGTTAACAGGTGGCTTAATTCAAAAAGGCGGCAGAATCCATTGCGCAGCTTGTGGGACAGCTCGCGGGACTGATCCTCTTCTTTAAAACGGGTGGCAATCCCGTCAATCTGGTCCCTGAAATCAGGATCCGTCACCAGAGCAAGAATCTGCATCATCTCCACGATGCGGTAGAGCGCATTCACCGAATTTTCCCAATCCGATGCGGCCGCCTGCGCGCCGGACGCAAATCGTTGCTCTACGCTCTGTATCTCAGGCGCCATTTCCTGGTGATGGTCCATGGCTAGTGCGATCAAGGTGAGCAAAGGAAAGCAGGCGTTCAAGGCCGCGGCGGTTCTCGCGGCCGCTCCCGCCGGCGCGACATTCTTCTGGACCCGCTCATCCACGCCCCGGATCAGCGCATCCGCTTCGGCATTGCCTTCGGAAAGCTGGTGGCTCAGGGTATTCAGGCTGTTATACAAAGAAAATGTGGCATTGATGAGCGAATTGGCGAAATTATCCGCATGGTCGCAGCCCTGGCGGAAGAGGACGGCGCGTGCATTTATCAGATCCCTATAGCGGTCGTTCGCATCGAGAATTTGCGAAAGCACGGTCAGAACCTCGACGCAATGGTATGCGGCGACGATGATCTGCGATCCAACGTCGCCTTCCTTTTCGGCATATTTCTCCAGATATTGCCGGCGCAGCTGCGACAATCGCTCTCCGGATTTGCCCTCTCCCGGCTGATAAACCACGAAAATTACCTCTTATGCGTTCTTTTTATCCCTTCAAAAACAAGCACAGCGAAGGGAAATCCTTACCGCATTCTAACACTGGTATAATAGTTCTCCCATGTTTAACATCCGCGATGTGGCCATCCATCCCCCGATTGTGCTGGCTCCCGTGGCCGGACACACCGATTCCCTTTTCCGCCGCGTCATAAAAAGTCTTGGGGGCTGCGGCTTGGTGGTGTCGGAGCTGGTAAGCACCGAAGGAATGACCCGCGGGGGAGCGGGTACTTATCGGCTCATGCGGTTCGAAGAAGAAGAACGGCCGGTTTCCATACAGATCTTCGGCGCCGACAGCGCGCGCATGGCGGAATCCGCCCGCTTTGTGGAAGAAATGGGGGCGGACATCGTGGATATCAACGTTGGATGCCCGGTTAAAAAAGTTGTAAGACAGGGAGGGGGCAGCCGCCTGCTTCGGAATTTGCCGCTCATGGAGAAGATATTTAAGTCTGTGCGGAAGTCAATCCGCGCCCCCCTGACTGTGAAAATCCGTTCAGGCTGGGATCGAAGCTCCATCAACGCATTGGACGTGCTGAAACTCGCCGAAGACTGCGGCGTGGACGCCCTCACTATCCACGGGCGCACACGCAGCGATATGTTTTCCGGGCAAGCGGATTGGTCCGTGATCGCGCGCGTGAAGGAGAAAGCTCGCATCCCCGTCATAGGAAACGGCGATATCTTCATGCCTGCGGACGCCGAGCGCATGTTCCGGGAAACCGGGGTGGATGGAATCATGGTGGGCCGGGGCGTTCTGGGAAATCCGTGGCTGATCCGCCAGTGCTGGGATCACATTAGCGGACGGCCTGTAAGGCAGGTGAGCCTGCATGAGCGGGCGGAATTCATGATGGACTTTCTCCGGCAGGTCCGCGACGAAGCGCCGCCCGCGGTCGCTCTTGGGAGAATGAAGAAAATCGGAGGCTATCTGTCGAAGGGATTTCCTGAAGGATCCCGGCTGAGAGCTCGAATCCATGCCTGCGGCGCCGCGGAAGAGTTTTTTGAAATCCTTCTGGAATGCTTGGGGGGCCTGTAGGCGCGCATCTTGTCACTGCAAGCCTTTGGCTTTGCGCCGCCATCCGAAAATCGCCGCGACTCCGATGCTCAAAATGTAAAGCAGCACCATCGGAGCGGCCCAAAGCATCAGATTGAAAGCGTCCGGCGTAGGAGACAGAACCGCGGCAAGAGCCGCGATGGCAATCAGGGCGTATTTGAATTTTCTCCACAGGAAACCCGCCGTCACCAGCCCAAAGATGGATAGGAAAGCCACAATCACGGGCATTTCGAAAATCATTCCAAACCCGAGTAGCATCATGTTCGTCAGATCCAGATATTCGTCGATCTTTATAACGGGCGTGAAGGAGGATCCGAGCTCTATAAGAAACTTGAAAGCTGCGGGAAGCACCACGTAGTAGCAAAAGGCGGCGCCGGAAACAAAAAGAATGATGGAGGAAACCAGGAATGGGATCACGTAGCGCTTTTCTTTTCTATAAAGGCCGGGGGCGATAAATTTCCATACCTCGTAAAGCGTAAAGGGCAGAGTGAGAAAGATTCCCGCAAGCAAGGCCACCTTCATGTAGAGAGTGAAGGGATGGGTAATATTGGTGTAGGCGAGTTTACCGTCTTCCGGCAGCAATCTGGTTATGGGAAGGGCCAAAAAATCGTAAATGGGCTTGGCGAGAAACCAGCTGGCGATGAAGCCGAACCCTACGTACGCGATGATATGCACAAGACGTTTGCGGAATTCGTCGAGATGCTCCAAAAAGGACATCTTTCCGTTTTCTTGTTCGGATTCAGAAGGTTCGGGGCCTGAGGCCAACTCCGTATCCACCTCGTTCATTTTGTTTCTTTAGGCTCTGCGGAGTTGTTATTGTCTTCGAAAATATCGGATGGCTTGATAGCGCTGTCCTTGAGCACTTCGGACATGGCTTCTTTTTCCTTATCGAGCCGGACTTCATCTTCCCAGGTCTGTTTAAGCTCGTTGGAGGCCTTCTTAAATTCAGCCAGGCCCTTTCCCAGCGTTTTGCCGAGTTCGGGCAGCTTTCTAGGCCCAAAGACGATGAGTGCAAGAATGAAGATTACAATTAATTCCTGCATTCCTAGAGAGCCCATGACATCACCTGCTTTCTCTGTGATCCTAAAATCGTAATGCAAGTCTAGTTTAGCCATATCCGGAAGTCAAGATATGCGCAGCCGCTCCGCAGCGAAGCGATCCCGCGGCTTTATTGCCGGGCAAGCGGTCGCATCGGCCCGACAGGCTCGAACGAATGAGGAGGGAACATCGCCTTGTCAGTGTTATTCACGCCGTGTTATACTCTATCGCATGAGATGGCCATGGCGGAGCCAAACCCTTATGAAATATAGGTTTGTGGTTCTCCTAATTGTCGTGATAGTAGTGTCTTCCCTGGCGGGTGGATTGCTGGGAGGCATTGCGGCCGCATGGTCTGAAAGCGCCGGCCGGACTTCGCCCAATGAATTCTTGACGAATTTCACCGAGGCCCTCGACATCATTCAAATGACCTATGTGGACAAGGTTGGGCCGGATAAGCTTGTATACAGCGCAATCAAGGGCATGCTGCGGGAATTGGATCCGCATTCGAGCTTTTTTGATCCTAAAGAATTTTCCCATCTTCGGGAAGAACAGCACAGCACTTACTCGGGACTCGGAATTCGCGTCCGTCCGTTGCTGCGCGACCAGGGCAGGCACGTCATCGTGGAACCCCCCGCTATCGGCACTCCCGCAGAAAGAAGAGGATTGCGGGCCGGCGACGTCATAACGCAAATCGAGGGCGAACCGATAGACGACTGGACGTCGGATGAGGTCGTCAGCCATCTCAAGGGCCCGCGCGGCACAAAAGTAAACATAACCATCGAGCGCCCGGGCATCCGGGATCCTCTGCCGTTTACCATTGAACGCGACGAAATCCCCTTGATAACAGTTCCCTACGCTTTTGAGATACAACCGGGAATCGGCTACATAAAAATAGATCGTTTTTCCGAAACGACGGCTGACGAGCTGGATGAGAAGCTGAATGAATTGAATGCGGACGGTCTTTCGGGATTAATACTCGATTTGCGCGACAACCCCGGGGGCCTGCTGAATCAAGCGATCAAAATAGCGGATTTTTTCCTGCCGCGCGGTGAAATGGTCGTTTCCACTAAAGGGAGAGTAGAGGGTTCCACAAGGGAGTATACCGCTCCCAATTCCGAAAAAGTCGAAGCGGCTCTGGTCGTCTTAATCAACCGTCACAGCGCCAGCGCCGCGGAAATAGTAGCCGGTGCGCTGCAGGATCATGACCGCGCTCTGATTTTAGGCGAAACCAGTTTCGGCAAAGGGCTCGTACAGTCCGTATACCCGCTCGACAATAATACGGGAATGGCTCTCACAACGGCGAAATACTACACGCCCAGCGGGCGCCTCATACAGCGCGATTATTCGGGCTCGGATTTTTATTACATGAATGCGGCTGAAGTGGCGAGGGAGTACGTCTCCGAAGAGGAGGTCACGCATACCGACAGCGGAAGGGAAGTTCATGGCGGCGGCGGCATAACGCCTGATACTTTGGTCCCCATGCGCGAATTGAACCGATTTGAGGGCATACTCTCCTCAAAAGATATATTTTTCCAATACGCCCGCCGGGTCATTTCCGGCCAAGTCCCATGGGCAAGCGATTTTCAATTGCCTGTTGAGGAAAAGCCCGCAACAGATCAAAAAAAACCGGGCAGTATTTTGCCGGATTTAGAAATGAACGATGCCATACTTAAAGATTTTAAAAATTATCTTAAAGAAAGAAGCATTGAGTTCACCGAAGAAGAGATCCAAGATAATGTCGATTTTATAAAACGGCGGATTAAGCAGGAAGTTTATACATCATCCTTTGGGCTTCAAGAGGGTTTCAGGGTTGCTATAGAGGGAGACAACCAAATTTTGGAAGCTCTTAAAATGATGCCTGAAGCAAAATCGCTCATGACATCGGGCCGGACAATGCCGGCATCGCTGGATTCAGCCAGGCAATAATGCCGACTGGATTGGAGAAATTCAGAACCGGTTTTGGACGGCTTTTTTCGGGACCGATCAGCTCAATGTATCCCAAATCCATATAGAGAATTAACTACAGAAATGAGTGGATGCAGACTTATGCGCCGGATCATTGTATTTTTTTGTATCTGCCTGCCTGCCGCTGTGATAAGCGGCGGCGGACAGCGGGTGTTTTCAGCGGCAGCCGTTTCCGGCGTACTTGACAAGCCTGCCGCGGACAACCTGGTCCGCATCATGGACAACTCCAATGTTTCTGAAGGATTATTGGAGCTCATGCGGATTTCCCGATTGAATTACCTTGAGGGTTCAAATCTAATAAGGGCCGGAGACCATGAAAAAGCGCGGACGTGCTTCGATGAAGCGGTAAATGTCCTGCTGCGATCTGATTGGGACTTGAAATCAACGCCGGTCTTAAACGGGTTTTTCCACGATTTAATTAAGGAAATCCAGGAAGAGGAATCCGCTTATCTTCCGACACTGTCCGTTTTAGAAGAAGAGAGCGCTGCGATTGATGATCTGCAACATATTGACCTGATTCCCGTGGAGGTCGATCCGAAGTTAAAGGACGCGCTGGCTTCCGATCTATCTCAAAATAAATATGAGATTCCGATCACCATCAATGAAATGGTAATGAAATCAATAAAATACTGGCTGACGGGAGGGCGGCGGAGCTTCGTGGACGGATTGATTCGCTCGGGCCGCTACAGGCTGCTTATTGAGCAAATCTTTCGCGAGGAGTCCGTTCCTCTGGATTTGATGTACTTAGCGCAGGTGGAAAGCCATTTTAAACCCACTGCGGTTTCCAGGGCGCAAGCCAAAGGGATTTGGCAGTTCGGGAAGGGGACGGCGGTCAGATACGGCTTGAAGGTCACCCGCGACGTAGATGAACGTTTTGATCCTGAAAAGTCCACGCGGGCGGCCGCGCGATATTTAAAAGACCTTTATGGCATTTTCGAAGACTGGAATCTCGTTCTTGCCGCTTACAATTGGGGCGAAGGGAGAGTCCAACGCCTCATCAACCAGACAGGGTTGAATGATTTCTGGCAACTGGTCAATCTAAGGCGAAAGCTTCCCGAGGAAACAAAAAATCATGTTCCCTTAATCCAGGCCAGCGTTGTTCTTGCGCGCGATCCGGGGAAATACGGGCTTCCCACAAAATTGGATCCACCCATAGAATATGCCAAAGTACCGGTTTCGAAGCCCATCGATTTGAGGGCTGCGGCAAAGGTCCTGGACACATCCATTGATGAACTGAAAAAGCTGAATCCGGCATTGCGGGGGCTTGCGACCCCTGCAAAATATCCCCATTATCAGTTGAAGGTGCCGGTGGACAGCGATCCGAATATTGGAGAAAAGCTGGCATTGCTCCCGAAGGCGACTGTAAAGCCGCCTCCGAGTTTTGAGGGACGCCACAAGATTCAGCCGGGCGAAACCCTTTCGGAAATAGCGGTTCGGTATGGAGTTTCAGTCGCCGAACTCCAAAAAGCCAACAACCTCTTGTCGAGGCATAAAATTAGGGCGGGTTCCTGGCTATACGTGCCGACCAATACTTCCGCCCCAAAGAGGACATCCGTTAAAAGCGGTTCAAAATCCATCGCAAAATCTTCAAAATCAACAGACCTCAAGTCAGGGGCCGAAAAAGAAAAACCCGTCGCGGCGGCAAACCCCGGCCTTGGTAAGAACATTTTTGCGCAGCATCAAGCATCAAACTGATCGCGGCCTTCTGAGCGGCCGAGAATAAAGTGGAAAGCGGATTTTGGGGCGCGCTCTCTGTTATTTCCGGCTTCTATGATCAAACTTCAAAACATTTTCGGCGGATCGATCGTATTTAAAAGGACGAGGGCGCATTCGAAATTATGAGTAGGAATTATCCTGAGACGCAGTATTCCGAAAAGCCTGCGGCTGCCGAGGGGCCGGCAGGAAAAGGGAAAACCGCCCCCTTGCTGGAAGCCTTTCGCATCGCCGTGGATTCGATCTGGACGCATAAACTCCGTTCGATCCTGACTCTTTTAGGCATTATCATAGGCATTGCTTCTGTGGTAACTGTCGGCGGAGCCATTGAGGGGCTGGGATCTTTTGTCGCCAGCCGGCTGTCTTCGGTATTCGCCAGTAACACTTTCATGGTTTCTCGTTTTGCCCGCACGAATGTATCCGCTGAGGAATTTGAAGAAATCATCAAGCGGAACAAGAACATTTATCCCGAAGATATGCGCGCGGTGGAAGAGAAATGCGAAGGATGCGAAGCCATTGCGCCCATGATCCGCGGAACCGATGACGCCAAAAGGGGAAGCCATGTTTTCTATGACGCCCGGATTTCCGGCGTCAATGAAGATATGCCCAAAATTCAATCCTTGGATCTCGCCGAAGGCCGGTTTGTTTCCGATTTTGATGTCGCCCGCTCCCGCAATCATGCCGTTATCGGACACCAGATACGGGAGGAACTGTTCGGCGCCGCGGAAGCCATCGGCAAAGAGATAAAATTGGGAGGCGATAATTTCACCGTAATTGGAGTTGAAGTGGAGAACGGCACCATGGGCAGCCAATCCTTGGACAGCAATATATATATCCCGTATACAACTTTTTTAAAAAAATACGGGACGCGCCAGTCCATTCAATTCCAAGTGAGAGCGCCTTCAGCCGAAGCCTTAGAATCCACGCAGGATGAGGTCCGCGTAATACTGAGGTCGAGGCACAAGCTGAAACCGAACAGGGAGGATGATTTCGACATTCTTTCCAGCGATGCCGTTCAGGGCATGGTCAGCGGCTTCATAGGGGCGGTCGAGGTGGCCGTTATCCCGATCACTTTTATTTCAATGGTTGTCGCCGGAATCGTCGTGATGAATATCATGCTGGTTACGGTGACCGAGAGAACGGTGGAAATAGGAACGCGCAAGGCCGTCGGGGCGAAGCGGAGCGATATTCTGCTCCAGTTTCTGGTTGAATCCGCCCTCTTGGCATCCATCGGGGGCGCCTTGGGGGTTTTGCTTGCATATATTGTTTGTCTTATTATCGAAGCCACTGTCGGCATACCCATGCGGATCACCGTTTTTTACGTTCTGTTGGCGATTCTGGCTTCAGGAGGCATCGGCATCATTTCCGGCATCTATCCGGCGCATAAAGCTTCCAAACTCAACCCGATTGTCGCATTAATGCGGGAATAAAAATGAAAATGGAAGAAGGCCGAATTCCGTCTCTGCCTGAAAGAAACGCGGCGGCGGCGCTCTTTTTCTGCATGGCGTAATTCAATGATTGATTATCGCGAAACAATGGGAATGGCGTTTGAAACCCTCCTGGCGCATAAATTCCGGTCCTTTTTAACCGTGCTTGGGATTGTCGTCGGAGTATTAACCGTCATCGTCATTTCTTCCATCCTGACAGGGGTGAGGAATAACATCGCGTCTCAGATTGAGGATTTAGGGACCAATAACATTATCGCTTTCCACCTGAATGTGGCCGGAGGAGGCGGCCCGATGGGGCGCCTGAGCCGCGAGGAAAGGATGCGCGAGCCGCTCACGGTGATGGATGGCAAGGCTTTAAAAGAACAGTGCAGTTCGGTAAAAGACGTAGGCTGGATGATCACGCCCTTCAGCACCCGGGTCCGGATACAATACAAAGGCCATACAATGCGGGGTGGAGATTTTGTAGGAGCCTCCCATAATTACGGGACCATTATCGGAACCAGGCTCGCTTCGGGGCGTTTTTTCACGCAGGCGGAGGACGCCCATCGGATGCCGGTGGCGGTGATAGGTCCGGATACCGCCGAGGCAATGTTCGAGGATTCAGATCCTGTCGGCAAACAAATCCTGATTCAGGGGCGTCCGTTCACAGTCCTGGGAGTGGCGGAAAAGAGCAAACTGGGATCCATGATCGGCGAAGCGGATAGTTTTGTCATTATTCCCTACGGCGCATTCCACAAAATATTTCCCTGGGAAGACAAACACTATCTTTTCATACAAGCCCGCTCCGGATTGCGGGACCAGGCGATGGACGAAGCCGAAAGTTTTCTGCGCCGGCGTCGCGGCGTCAAGCCGTCGGAACCCAGTAATTTTGATCTGACGACGTCGGACCGCATTATTGAGCAGCTCGATTCGGTTTTAGGAACCATCGGGCTCGTTGTCGTCGCCATTTCCAGTGTCGGCCTGCTTGTGGGCGGAATCGGCGTCATGAACATCATGCTGGTATCCGTTACGGAAAGGACGCGTGAAATCGGCGTGCGGAAAGCCATAGGCGCAACGAAGCAAGACATCGTGCTGCAATTCCTCTTCGAAGCAATGACGCTTACAGGCATCGGGGGAGTTTTCGGAATCCTGCTTGCCATGGGCATCAGCTATCTCATTGTCGTCCTTTTTCCGGCAATCCCTGCTATTGTTCCCCTGTGGGCAGTGGTTGCGGGATTGAGCGTTTCAATAGCTATTGGAATGATTTTCGGCGTGTGGCCGGCGCGCAAAGCCGCCTTGCTGGATCCTATCGAAGCCCTCCGCCACGAATGACAGTTCCGACTTGAATCTGAAACTGCGGGGTTTTAGAGTAAAATCAAACCCTGTAATAAATACGGGCTGGGATTTTCAAAGGTCCTTTTATTTTGGCCGTCCGCGCAGAATAATCGCACGAAGGAGAAACGACGATAGACATAGGGGAGCATCTATGAAACCTGTCAAAATAATGCCTTGCCTTGATATGAAGAACGGCCGCGTAGTCAAGGGGATCCGTTTTACCGATCTACGGGATGCAGGCGATCCTGCCGGGAATGCTTCTTTCTACCAGCAGGAGGGAGCCGACGAACTGGCCATGCTTGATATCGCGGCAACGGTTGAAAATCGAAAGACCCGTGTTGAGTGGGTAAGGAATGTCGCCTCCGTCATTCATATACCGCTGACCGTGGGCGGGGGAATATCGGAGCTGGCCGATATTGATTTGATGCTGGAAGCCGGCGCGGATAAGATTTCCATGAACAGCGCGGCGGTTAGTCGCCCGGAGATCGTTGACGAGGCGGCAAAAAAGTACGGTCCCGACTGCATCACTATTGCCATTGACGGCCGCCGCAATCCGTCTATGCCGTCCGGGTTTGAGCTGGTTGTATCCGGCGGCACCAAGCCTACGGGAATGGATGCCGTGGAGTGGGCAAAACAATGCGAAGAACGGGGAGCCGGCGTCATCCTGCCGACCAGTATGGACGGCGACGGCACTCAGAGCGGGTACGACTTGGAGTTCACTCGTTCCATCGCCGATGCCGTGAAGCTGCCGGTCATTGCTTCGGGCGGCGCCGGGAAACTCCAGGACTTTTCCGATGCGGTAACGCAGGGCAAGGCATCCATTCTGTTGGCCGCATCGGTATTTCATTTCCGCATATTAAGCATCGGCCAGGTAAAGAAATACTTGCTGGATCACGGGATCCCCGTCGCCATGAACGGCTGACCGCATCAAGATACCGGCTGATTGCCCCGGCCGCGGAGAAAACCATCGCGCGCCGCTGATCCGGTTTTCGAAAGAACGTTATTTTCGGTTTCCCGGAACCATCGTGAGATTTATGGAGCAGCTTAAAATCAGCCTGGTTTCCCTGCTCGGGTATTGGATTATTTATGCCGTCGGCGCCACCCTCAGGTGGCATGTTGAAAACCTTCAGGTTCTGGAGTCCGTCCAAAACAGCGGAAAGAGGCTGATATTGTCCTTTTGGCACGGACGGATTTTCATGGCGAGCTATTTTTTCCGAAAACGGGGGATTGTTGTAATGACCAGTCGGAACCGCGACGGAGAGTATATCGCGCGGGTGATCCGGCGTTTAGGTTACGGAGTAGCCCGGGGATCCGATACGCGCGGCGCGCGCGGGGCAACCATTGAAATATTGCGGGCGCTTAGGGAGGGAAAAGACGGAGGCCTTACGATGGATGGTCCCCGTGGGCCGCGCTACATGGCAAAGCCGGGGGCGGTTTATATAGCAAGAAAGAGCGGATGTCCGGTGGTGCCGTTCAACATTTCGGTGGAAAAAAAATGGATTGTGAATAGCTGGGACCGTTTCCAAATCCCGCGGCCGTTTTCTCGGGCGGTCGTTTTGATAGGAGAGCCGGTTTTTGTGGATGCAGCCGCCGGAAAGAGCGAAATCCGGGCCGCTGAAGCGAAAATTCAGCGTTCTTTGGAGGAACTTCGGTATCGCGGCGACTGTTGGTGGGGCGGCGCGCCGGACACATAGTCAACCAAGCCGGCAGCGGTAAGCTGATAACAAATGCGTGTTAAACTTGCATTTTGAAGCTGCAGTTTCTATATTTAAGGTTTTTTAGATGAAAATTGTTTCGCGTAAAACCGGAAGGTAAGAGTGTATCATGAAGAGGACATTCCAGCCCAATAACAGCAAGCGAAAGAAGACGCACGGTTTCAGAGAGCGCATGTCGAGCAAAAGCGGCCGTTTGGTGCTCAAACGAAGACGAGCCAAAGGCCGAAAAAGGCTGACGGTGAGTGGCTAAAGAGAAGACTGAGGGATTTCCTGCCGAGGTCCGGCTGCTAAAACATTCGCAATACCGGGTAGTCTACAAAGAGGGCAGGAAGATTCATTCAGAACGCTTTGTCATATTCGGCCGGCAAAACACCGTCGGGCATCCTCGATTAGGCATAACAGTATCCGGAAAAATCGGGGGCTCGGTCGTTCGAAATCGCATTAAGCGCGTCTTTCGTGAGATCTTTAGAAGATCTATTCGAGAAATTCCCAATCAGCTCGACATAGTCGTAAATGCCAAATCCGGTTGCGTGGGAGCTAGTTACGCAGAATTGCGCACTGAATTTCTGAAATCAGCTGAAAGGCTCCCGAAGGGATAGAAATTTCATAAACGCAGGAATATGGCGAATATATTAAAAAAGATTGAGACAGCCGTTCTGTTTTTATTGAGATTTTATAAACAATATATCTCTCCCTTCTTGCCGCAGGCATGCAGGTTCGAGCCGACCTGCTCTGTTTATATGTACCAGGCTATCCAAAAAAAAGGATTGTTGAAGGGATCTTGGCTGGGCATAAAGCGCATATTGAGATGCCACCCATTCTGCTCAGGGGGTATAGATCCTGTCCCGTGAAACTCAAATTGTCGCCTGATCAGTCTGAATAAATTATGGAAAAACGTGCAATATTAGCGATCGGCCTGTCGATGCTGGTCTTTATAGTGTTCCAGTATTATCAGCAGAAACGAGTGAGCCGGGAGGCCGTGTTGCCAAAACGGCCGCCGATACATAGTCCCGCGAAGGAACCGGCAGCGGCGCCGCCTCAAAATAAACCGGTCGAGGAGACTATAAGCCCGATCAAAGCCTCCGCCGGCGATACGGATGCTCTGCCTCAAACGGTTGTGGTGGAAGGAGATATTTACCGGGCGGTTATAGACAACCGGGGAGCCGTCCTAACCAGTTGGAAGCTAAAGGAATATAAATCAGGACAGAAGGAAATCTTCGAGATGATAGCGGGGAATAGAGAGGGCGAAGCACCCTCTTACCCCGGTTCCATGTTTTTTGAGGACGGACGTCTTACAGCGCTTGCAAACAGCGAATTCTATGAAGTTGCGGTTATTAATGAAGGCCAGGCGGCAAAAACCCCGATGGCTCCGCCTGTTACTGTGGATCTAAAGCTGAAGCGAGAGGGCCTGATTATTGAAAAAAGATACAGCTTCCTAAAAGGCAACTACCTGGTCGACATAACGGCCAGATGTGAAAACGACGGGAAGACGCTCAGCGGCAGTTTGCTTTTAGCGCAGGATATAGGGCCGGAATCGGAACACTTTCTCGGCTCAACAAGGCTGGAAGCCGTTTATTACTCCGGCGGCAAAGTGCGGCGGGAATCCGCGCCCAAAGATGAGAAGGAAATAAAAAGAATCAATGGGGATGTGCGTTGGGCAGGTTTGGACATGCAATATTTCACATTGATTTCAATCCCTCGGGAGTTCATTCGCTACTTTTATATACAGAAGCATCCCGTGAAATCCATGGGACTGGACGGAGATCTGGAGGATAGGGATCTCATCAGGGTCACTTTGCCGATTGAGGGATCGCTGGAATCCCAGATATACATAGGCCCGAAGAAGCAATCGAATCTCGAAGCCGTGAGTTCAGCCAACATAAGCGGCGTGATTAATTACGGGATGTTATCGGTCTTGGTTTACCCTCTGCTGGCTTCTCTGAGATGGATAAATCAGTACGTGAACAACTACGGCTATGCGATCATTCTGCTAACGATGATTATTTCACTGCTGCTGTTCCCCTTCCGTTTGAAGCAGATGATATCCATGAAGAAAATGCAGGCGGTACAGCCGAAAGTGAAGGCCATCCAGGAGAAATACCGGAAATACAAAAAAACGGATCCCAAGCGCGCAGAGATGAATCAGGAAATCATGGCGCTTTATAAGCAGCATAATGTGAATCCGTTGGGCGGATGCCTTCCACTGTTGCTGCAAATGCCTCTGCTGTTTGCTTTTTACAGACTTTTGATGAATTCGATTGAACTGAGACAGGCGCCGTTTATGGGATGGCTGCAGGATTTGTCGGCTAAGGATCCTTATTATGTGTTGCCCCTTGTAATGGGGGCCACCATGTTCATATCGCAGAAAATGACGCCCATGACGCCGGGCGCGGATCAGACGCAAAACAAGATGATGATGTTGATGCCCGTCGTCTTTACAGTCATGTTTTTCAATATTTCCAGCGGCTTGAACCTGTATTTTCTCTGCAGTAATATCTTCCAGATTGGATTTCAGAAGATTGCCGAGAGGTGGATGAATGACAGAAGAAGTAAAAAGCCGGCAAAATCCTGAGAAACGCGAGCGGTCTTTTCCTTTAGTCATGGAATTTTGCCGGGATATGATCCAGGGTCTTCATATGGATCTTATCCTGAACGGAAAAGAGGAAAGCGGCATTATCCATGTGAACCTTTCGGGGCCGGATCGTTCTTTCCTGCTTTCGAATAATGCATCCCTCCTCAACAGCATGGAATTTTTGCTGAATAAGATTTTTCGAGCGCCGAAGGACGAATCCCCCGGCATTTTGCTTGATTCCGATAAATACCGGCAGCATCGGGAAGCAGAACTGGTGCTGCTGGCGCAAATGGCATCCCAAAAAGTCATCTCCCTGCGCAAACCACTCAGCCTGCAGCCCATGACTCCGCGGGAACGAAGGATAGTGCATTTGGCGCTTGCGGACATTGATGGGGTCCGTTCGCAAAGCGACGGCGACGGGGATCACCGCAGCATAACGATATACCCTTCATAGCGAGTTCAGGATTCGGGGTTGAAAGGGCGGAAGCCCGGATCTAGCAGCCCGTGGTTGAAATACAAAGCGACAGGTGCCTTTGTACTGCCGGCGCGGGCTGCCGGCTGTCAAATCGATGAAAGATTTGAAAGATACGATTTGCGCGTTGTCCACGGCTCCGGGCCGGTCCGGAATTGCCGTAGTGCGCGTGAGCGGACCGGAGAGCCATTCCATATGCAGGCGGCTATTCCACGGCGGGATTTTGGGAAAAGCGCCCCCTCACAAATACGCAATGCTTGGGTCGATTATCGATCCCCGAGACGGCTCCGAAATAGATGAAGCCATGGTTTTATTCTTCCACGCGCCCAAATCCTATACGAGGGAAGATATGGCGGAAATATCCATCCACGGCAATCCGGTGTTGGCCGGGGCGTTATTAGACTGCCTATGCGCGGTTGGAGCAAGGCTGGCCGAGCCGGGAGAATTTACAATGAGAGCGTTTCTAAGCGGGCGGATTGATCTGACTCAGGCCGAAGCAATACGAGACGTTATCGATGCGGCGACTTTATACCAGGCGCGCATTGCGGGCCGCCAGCGGTCGGGAGAGCTGGCGAAGCAGCTGAGCCCGGTGAAAAAATTGCTGGTGGATGTGATTGTAAATCTCGAGTCGGCTGTGGAGTTCGTAGAAGAAAACTTGACCCTGGAAACGCGCGCAAGCGTGATGGGCAAAATTAAACAAGCTCAAGAGCAACTACAAAGCTGGGTGAATTCCTACCGGCAGGGAAAAATCATAAGGGAGGGTTTCGTCCTGGCTGTAGTAGGTAGGCCGAATGTTGGTAAGAGCAGCATATTCAATGCCTTGCTGGCTCAAGATCGGTCAATAGTCACCGACAGGCCGGGAACGACTCGGGACTTGGTATCGGAAATAACCAGCCTGGGCGGGATTCCGGTCCGGCTTCTGGATACGGCGGGAATCCATGAATCCAATGATTTCGTGGAAAAAATCGGCGTCGATCGAAGCTTGAGGGCTATAGCTGAAGCTGACGCGGTTCTTCTTGTGGCGGACATAAGCAGGCCATACTCGGCAAGAGACCGCGATTTAAAAAGTCGACTGGGAAATTTGGGTTGGATAGCGGTTTTGAACAAATCAGATCTACCCTCGGCGTGGTCCGAAGAAGACAAGAAAAATTTCGTCGGCAATCTGCCGTGGATGGAGGTGTCTGCTAAAACGCAGTCAGGCATTGAACAACTGAGAAAAATAATCCTTGAGCGAATACTGGGATCGTCCACTTTACAGCAGGAAGGAATTATAATAACGAATCTGCGCCATTGCCGAAATCTTGAAGACGGGGTCAAAAGCTTGGCTCAAGCCCGATCTGCCTTAGAGGATGGGCTTTCGGAAGAATTTGCGCTGGTTGATCTGCATAATGCATTAAGAGCGGTTGGCGCTATTACGGGAGAAGTGCACGCGGAGAATCTGCTGGATGAGATTTTCTCTCGCTTTTGCATTGGGAAATAAGCGGACGATGGAATTATGACAGGAGGGTGGGATCAAGATGGCCCAACCTAACAATAGATTTGATGTTGTTGTTGTAGGGGGCGGCCACGCGGGATGCGAAGCCGCCGTGGTTGCGGCCCGGATAGGGGCAGAAACCGCGCTCTATACATTCAATGTCGAAAAGCTTGGATGGATGTCCTGTAATCCTTCGATAGGAGGGATCGCCAAAGGCCATATAGTTC
>CAZDMR010000003.1:0-125762 GCA_964506795.1 uncultured Acidobacteriota bacterium
AAAACGGTTTTCAGAATACTGCGATTCTTTCTTACGCGGTTAAATACGCGAGCAGCTTTTACGGACCGTTCCGCGAGGCCGCCGAATCGGCTCCCGCATTCGGGGACCGGCGCAGCCATCAAATGGATCCTGCAAACGCCCGGGAGGCCATAAAGGAAGTCGATCTTGACATTGAGGAAGGAGCCGACATTCTGATGGTGAAACCTGCGGGGCCGTACCTGGATGTTATCCGCATGATTCGGGACCGCATTCATCATCCTTTGGCCGCCTATCAGGTGAGCGGCGAATATTCCGCCCTGACGGCGGCGGGGCGCATGGGGTGGCTGGATCTGCCTCAGGCCATGATCGAATCGTTAATAGGAATCCGCAGAGCGGGCGCCGATATCATTCTTACTTATTTTGCAAAGGATGCTGCCAGAGTTTTGGACTAATTCCCAACCGCCGTTTTGATTGGAGCCAATTCAGTGAATCAACGATCCCGAAGGTTATTTTCCCGAGCCCAGAATTGCATACCTGGAGGCGTCAATAGTCCGGTTCGCGCATTCCGGAGCGTCGGGGGGACTCCCCTTTTTATTAAATCCGGAAGCGGAAGCCGGATCATGGACGCGGACGGCAAATCTTATATCGATTACGTGGGATCGTGGGGGCCTCTTATTCTCGGGCACAGCCCTGTCAAAGTTCAGTCCGCCCTTCGAAGCCAGATTACTCGAGGCACCACCTTCGGGGCGCCGACGGAGAACGAAGTCATCCTTGCGGAAATGATTGTCAAATCCGTCCCTTCCGTTAAGAAGGTGCGGCTGGTCAATTCCGGGACCGAAGCGACCATGAGCGCCATTCGTTTGGCGCGGGCATTCACCGGCCGCAGCAAGATCATCAAGTTCGACGGCTGTTATCATGGACATGTAGACAGTCTTCTGGTGAAAGCCGGGTCGGGCGTCGCCACTCTGGGATTGCCGGAAAGCCCCGGCGTTCAAGCCCAGGATTGTAGTTCCACCATCTCCATCCCTTACAACGACGTTGAAATTGTCCGGCACGTCCTGGAGCTGAATCGTTCGGAAATTGCGGCAATAATTATTGAGCCGGTGGCCGGGAATATGGGAGTCGTGCCGCCGCAGCAGGGATACCTCCAAAAATTGCGCAAGCTGACCCGCGAGCACGGCGTGCTTCTGATCTTCGACGAGGTTATCACCGGATTCCGGCTTTCCTTCGGAGGCGCGCAGCAGCTTTTGAACGTAAAGCCGGACATGACATGCTTGGGCAAGATAATCGGCGGAGGGCTTCCGGTCGGGGCTTATGGCGGCCACCAGGAGATCATGAAATGGGTTGCGCCGCAAGGGCCCGTGTATCAGGCCGGCACGCTTGCCGGCAATCCTCTCGCCGTCGCGGCCGGAATCGCCGCTCTAAAAGCCCTGAACAAGGCCTCGAATTATGCCAAACTCGAGCGCATGACGGCGAACCTGATTTCGGGCCTCCGAAAAGCCGCGGAACATGCCGGAGTCGCCGTACAGATCAACAGCATAGGATCCATGTTTACGGTGTTTTTTACTGCCGCGCCGGTAACCGATTTTGAAACCGCAAAAGCCAGCAACGCGAATCAGTATTCCAAGTTTTTCCACGCCATGCTGCAGGAAGGGATCTACTTTCCTCCTTCGCAGTTTGAGAGCTGCTTCCTTTCCCTGGCGCATACCAACGGGGACATCAAAGATACTATTGAAGCGGCAAAGAAGGCGTTTCAAGCGGCGGCTTCGTGACAACCTCTCCTGATCATCGCGCACGGCGCGGCCGAAGCGGCGCGAAGACTTTATTCCGCTTTCTGCGCGAGGGATTCAGGATTCAACGGCGGGGCCGAGGTCTGCACCCTAAGCGATACGATACGGAATCCTTCCTTCTTTTCAACGGAAAGGATCAGGTCCCGGTAGCGGATGGTTTCGCCTTCCCACAGCAAGCGCCCGGTCAGCGCCTGGAGGAATCCCGCCAGGGTCGCGTATTCCGGCGCTTCGGGGATCTTTCCTTCAAAAAGGCGGTTGAAATCCCTGACGGGCAGGTTCCCGGCCACGGAATATAAATCGGGCCCGATCTCGCGAACGGCTTCAATTTCTGTGTCGTGTTCGTCGCGGATCTCGCCGACAATTTCTTCGAGAAGGTCCTCAAGAGTCACGATGCCTTCAATTCCGCCGAACTCGTCCACCACAACGGCCATATGCATATGCATCGACTGCAGCTGGCGCAGGACGGCATCGAGCGGGGCGCTGGCCGGGACGAAGTGAATGGGACGCAAAAGCTTGTGAATGTCGATTTCCTCCGGTCTCTGAACATACTGCAGCAGGTCCTTTACATAGAGTATGCCGACCGGATTGTCGAAATTCTGGCGGTATACGGGGATACGGGAGTAATGGGTTTGATTCGCCACCTCCAGAATTTTCGCGACGCCTTCATCAATGTCGATGGCGGTGACTTCTCCCCTCGGAATCATGACTTCACGAATCTGCGTGGCTGCGATTTGGAAAATATTATGAAGCATTTCCTTCTTGTCAGCCGGCATGCTGGCCTCGGGGGAACCGGCGATCATTGCTTTAATTTCCTCTTCGCTCGGAACGACGGCGAAAGGGCTGCCTTTGGAAGGGATGCCAACCAAATGGACAATTCCATTGGCAATCCAGGCGGCCAGATGAGAAACGGGAGACAGCAGCCAAATGGATATTCGGATGGGCAATAGATATATGCGGGAGGTTTGTTCAGGGTGATTTGCGGAAATGATTTTAGGCGTCAGCTCGCAAAAAATCAGGACCACCAGCGCAAAGATGATGGAGCCTAAAAAGCCGATAGTTTCCGTGTATTTCTTGGGTGCGCATAGTGTAATGATGAGGGCAAAAAGAGTGGCCGCCGCAATGTTGGCAACCGTGTTGCCGAGGAGGATGACTCCCAGCAGGCGGTCCGGTTTTTCGACAATCTTCCTGATGGTTTCCGCCTGCTTGTCGCCCGAATCCGCTTTGAACTTCAGCCGGGTTCGGTCAATCGTCATGTAAGCCGTTTCGGAGCCGGCAAAAAAAACCGAAAGGGAGAGAAAAAAGAGCAGCGGGATTATGTAAACCAGCAGGGCCGACAATTTTTTATGCGGAAGTCTTTACCGAGCGCGAATAGGCCTCGGATAGAATTCGATCTATTTGATCCTCGACGGATTTTTCATTCAGGCCGCGCACGGTTGCAACTTCACTGATGATGAGCTGTTTGGCTCGATCGAGCATCCTCTTCTCCCGGAACGAAAGGCTTTTCCGGTAGCTCAGGTACACGAGATTCTTCAGCACTTCGGCGACCTGAAAAATGGAACCGGTGCGCATCTTTTCTGAATAATCCTTATAGCGGCCTTTCCAATCCGTTTCGGGTTCGAAAAAATCTTCCTTCAGCAGCTTGAAAAGCCCCTCTACGTCGGATTTTTTTATGATGCGGCGCAATCCGACACTCTTGACGTTGGCGGTAGGCACCATGACAAGGGATGAATTGGAGTGGATCCGGAGCATGTAGAATTGTTCGGAATTGCCGTTTACCGAACGGCTGCTTACCTCCTCGATAATGCCTACCCCATGGTTAGGATAGACGACTTTCTCTCCTATGCGGAAATCCATATCTCCTCCGGGAATCTTTTATTATAGCAGAAAATCCGCATAAAGGCCCACTCTTGTTTCCCCCTTTACGCCAGTTGGGCGGCGGTTGACTCCGAGGAGGCGCTTGGGCTACTATTTGCCACCGCATCCTATTTTAAGGGTAATCGGGCGAGCCGAAGTGGCGGAACTGGCAGACGCACGGGACTCAAAATCCCGCGGTACTTAGTACCATGGGGGTTCGACCCCCCCCTTCGGCACCAAGTCTTTTAAAAGCTCAGCGCTTTTGCTTTTCAAACTGCGGCCGACAGGGCTCCGGCGGTTGGCCGTAGAACATACCCTATCCATGCGATCTTATAGCGGACGGCAACCGATGGCTTTGTGACTGTTTTTATCCGCGATCTTCCAAGGTTCCTATTTGCACGCCGGCTCGGGAGGCCAACCTATCGTTTTGTATTCTTTGCCATACTCAAAATATGCCTGGATCCACTCTACTCGGCCGTTTCTCATCTTGAACATATGAAAATCGGGCCAGACATTGTTAAAAAGTACGTACGCAACCACGACGCCTGTTTCTACATCCACCAGAAATCGTCTGGGGGGATGGAGCATGTCGGAGAAGCCCTTAGGCGAGCAATGATGCGCGGGCATTTCTACCCCTTGATAGGTTCCTCCTTTTGTGGTCTGCGCGCCGTTTTCCCAGCGGTCGCAGATTCCGGAGAAGGGAAGTTCGGAGACTTTCGGCTTTTGATCTTTGACGAACAATTCAAAATAATCGTCGGCTGCAGCCATCATTGACAGGCGGGAACTCCGCTGCTCTGGCGGAAGGATGCCTTCCCAATCCTGGTCTTTTGTAGCCAGAATGGCTGGAACGTCGAGCACTTGCTCTCCGCGAACAACAATGGCTTCGATCTCGGAAATCTTCTCTTTGTCGATTCTAAGCCGGACGCCGTAAAGCATCGGCTTGCCGTTTTCTTCGATTATGGCTTGGGTATGCGTTCCACATTTCTGAGTGTCGACCATTCTCCGTTTAAATGTCGTCTTGCCGGCGGTTTCCCAAGCGCCCTTTCCAATAGCAACTAGCATGCCGTTTTCCGTGTATTTCACGCCGGAAGCAAGCGGCAAGCTGGATGGATTGTGCGCTCCAAGAGCTGCAATGAATTTATCCGTGATGGCGTTGAGGCTTTCGCGCGTGCAGGCCGAGCCGATTGATTGCGCTATTGCAGCCGTGTTGCCTCCCAACGCCCAAAACCAAATGATTGCTCCTAAAAGTGTCCATTGCCGGATGCTTTTCATCGCAGACCCTTCCTGATTTGTTTGCTTGAATCGGTAAGTGATCCTATAAGCAAAGATAGTCGACAGCTTTTCGAGAGCACATAGGCATCGAAGCTGCCCCCGACCTCTGACAAATAACCTGAACTGATTATGAAAAACTAATCAGAATGTGCATTTATCCTATTTCTTTTCTTCCGAAAAAAAGGAATGCCGCGCGACAACATCCGTAAGCCGGCAATAGTGCCATCGCGGATCCGAAGGCGTCCAGGCGCTGTCGGTATATCCGGCGCAACTGTCAGGCTTGGCTAGAGGATATTCCTCCAGAGGGTCGTCGACCAGATTGTAGAATTCGCAGTTATCCGCGCTCCCGGTGCAGACGACCTTGTAAGTGGCATTCCGGGCTCCGACCATCCGGGTGCCGCCGGTCATGAGATTTTCCGATTCGGTAAAGACGTAGCCCTCGTTCGGATTGCGCACGGCGGAAGCATTGTTGAAGAGAATCGGGGCCAGCGAAACGGCGTCAAGCGGCACCGTGCCGGTTCCGTCGCTGTTGGGCACCTTCTCGGGCGGAGTGAGCCCTGCCATTTCGAGGATGGTGGAGAACAGGTCCGCGGCGTGAACGAATTCATTGCTCTGCGTATTGGCCGCGATTCTGGGCCCCCTGACGGCCATGGCCACTCGGGCGCCGCTTTCATAAACCGTTCCCTTCCCCCGGCCTTTGCGGGTGATGTACATGTTGTCTATAAAATCCAGATTGGGCCTGTTGTACATCGGGGTGCCGTTGTCGCTGACAAAAATGACATAGGTATTCGAATCAAGGGAATCCACCGCATCCAGCAGCTTTCCGACGACCGTGTCCAAGGCGGTGGTCATCGCTCTCATCAAAGCTTCGCCGCTGCAGGAACCCACATTTGCGGATCCGAAGGACCCTCCGCATTCCTTCATCTCGTCGTAGCTTTTGGCGTCCAGCGTGTCGGCATCCGGAACCGCCATGGCGCTGGGCTGCTGCATGGCTGTGGCATGCGATAGGTTGAAAGCCAGCCAGACGAACCACGGCTTGTCGGGATTCTTCGATTCGTGCTCGGTAATCCATTCTATGGTATCGGCCACTTTGACTACCGGCGCAAAAGTTGTTGGGGCAATGCCGGGAAGGGATTTCTTGGGCGGGGCCTCGGTGCGCCATTTATCTGCGGGAGTGTCGTTGTCTTGTATTTGATAGTCGTACTTCCAGTAGGTCATAATGGCGGCGTGGAGATTGCCCTTGAAAATTTCGAATCCTGCTTCCTTCGGCTTCATGCCGGGGTAATCCACGGGTTTGCCGGGCAGCCCCGCCATGTGCCATTTTCCGAAAACGGCGGTGCTGTAGCCGGCTTCATCCTTCAGTTGACGGACAAAGGTCGCATGTTTCTGGGATAGCGCATCCGCGTAGGTGGTGACCTTGGTTTGCGCCGCAAAGAGTCCGGTGATGAGCGTCGAGCGCGTGGGCGAACAGAACGGGTGCGCCCAGACATTCGCGAATCTCATTCCCTGTTTGGCAAACCGGTCGAGAACAGGCGTGGAGGCCTGCCTGCCTTCGATTTTGCGGAAATCGGGATGATTACGTCCGGAAGGTCCATATTTCTTTACAAGATCATCTATCAGGCCCGGATACATGTCGGTCGTCACATCCATGCCGACGTCATCCGAGATGATGAGAAGGATGTTGGGCGGATGGGATGCTTTGGTGTCGCGGCCGCCTTCTTCGGCGCTGCAGGGAACCATCCCGATAAAGACTGCCAATACTGTCAATGCCGTTCCGATCATTAATCTCATTGGACCCTCCCCCGTCGCTTCGGTTGCTGATGCCCTGATTCTAAGTTGCCGGCGGATGCTTTATCCATCATTTTTTTATTTCTCACCGGATCCGTCGGATTTCAGAATTCTTCCGAATTTGTGATTTTCTTTTTGGGATTTCAGCCTTTGTCTTATCTCCATTCATCGTCTTTGTTGTGTGATTTGCATTGAGATTGAAAAATTCTGGTTAAAACGCTTTTAGCCGGATATCATCGTCGGTTGCCATGGGGTGTCAAAAAAAACACTGTATATGAGAGAGGCGCGAATTACCGAATCATGGATGAGTTTTCCCTGTTTGCCGTGGAAGCCGGATCGGATCAGCTTTATCTTACTGCAAGGATCAACCGGATAGGCGGCTCCGCCGCGGCGACTGCCGATCCTATGTGTGCGGCAGCGGCAGCGGTTTTGCAATCGCGCGGAATGCGGATTTTGAATGAACGGGTTTTCGGCACGCTCGACTTCTATGAAACTTACGCCCGTATTCGGGAGCGATTCCCAGATTTTGCTCATAGGCCCTTTTCCTATATCGAGGGAGCGCCGGTCCGCGGGGACGGCTTGAGCGGCATCCAAATCCACGCCGTCAGACCCGTATCGGACACAAATCCCGGGATTCTCTATGACGGGCGGCATCCCTGCGGTTCCGTCTGGAGGCAAGACGGCGCAACCTTTGTTTATCTGACCGGGCTTCACGGGATTGGCAACGGAAGCCGCAACGGCGGCAGCCAAGCTTCATCGATGTTTAAAACCATGCGGCGCATCCTGGCTTCCCAGTCCGCCGATTGCCGCAGCGTCGTGCGTACATGGATTTACCTGGCCGACATCCTTGACTGGTACGATACTTTCAATACTGTGCGCACCGAAGAGTTCAAATCGATCGGACTGATAGCTGGTCCCGGAGAAGGATCGGATATGGATCCGGGCTACCTTCCGGCAAGTACGGGAATCGGAGGGTATAATCCCGCCGGGTCGTTTTGTTATGGAGATGTTTTGGCCGTCTCCGGCGATGTACGGGTTTCCGTGCTTCAAGGGACCCGGCAGCCGTCCGCATACAGTTACGGTTCCGCGTTCTCGCGCGGCGTCTGCATCGAGGGAAAAGAATGCCGACAGGTATTCGTTTCCGGAACGGCCGCCATAGATCCTTATGGGCGCAGCCTTTATCCGCACGATGCGGAAGGGCAGATCAGGACGACGCTGGAGATTGTTGAAGAATTGATCGGGGGGAAAGGCGCGAAATTTGAAGACATTGCGTCGGCGACCCTCTATTTAAAAAGAGCCGGAGATTGGAGCGTTTATGAAAAACTCGCCGGGAAGCTCGATTTGATGAAATTGCCGGCTGTTTTTGTTATTGCGGATGTCTGCAGAGACGAACTGCTTTTCGAAATGGATGCCATTGCAGTCGTCCGCTGACGACGGTTCCCGTTGGAAACGGTTGCGCAACCCTGCTCGCAGGGTTATTCAGGCGCCGCATCGTTTGATTCAGGGGATCCTCCGGAACGCCGGGAATCCGCGAAGCCGCTGCGGCAGGCGTCCGCAAAGGGAAGAGCTTGACATGAAGAAAAGACGATGGATCATCATACTGGCGCCGGTTGTGCTGCTTTTGGCCGCAGGCGCGGCGTTATATTGGGCCGGTCCGGACGGGCTGTCTTTCAACGTTAAGTACGGCGATCTGAATCCAACCGGCTATTCCGTTACCAAGTCCTGCCGGGAGTGCCACGAACATTTCCATGAGCTTTGGGCCACATCCCATCACGGCCTGGCGATGCAGCCGTTCACGGCGGAGCTGTTTCAAACTAAAGTTGCGGTTCAGGCCGGGGAAATGGATATCGGCAATGCCGAGTACAGCGTGGAATTCGACGGGAAACGGGCCTGGGTAAAAGAGCGGGGGCCGGAAGGAGAAAAGGATTATCCGATGGTTTATGTCATGGGGGGAAAAAACGTTTATTATTTTCTCACCCCCATGGAGCGGGGCCGCCTGCAAGTCCTTCCCCTGGCATACGATGTCCGCAGAAAAGCTTGGTTTGATACGGCGGCAAGCGGAATCCGCCACTTTCACGATATAGAGGAAGAGCCCGTGGGATGGAAAGACGAGGAGTACACCTTCAACACTTCCTGCTACGGCTGCCATGTCAGCCAGTTTACGCGCAATTATGACCTGGCGACCGATACATACAAGTCCGTCTGGCAGGAATCGGGCATCAACTGCGAAACCTGCCACGGCCCCGTTGAGGAACACATCCGCGTCTGCCGCGAGGCTGCCGGAGGCGAGCCTCCCGAGGATCTCAAAATCGCTTTGATCCTTCCGCCGAAGTACAGCAGCGAAATCGCGAGCGACGCCTGTTCCGTATGCCACGCTAAAGCATCCCCATTAACCCCATCCTATAACCCCGGCGACGCGTTTTTTGACCATTTCGACCTGAGCGTTCTCGATTCGCCCGATTATTACCCGGACGGGCGGGATCTGGGGGAGAACTATACGTATACCCAATGGATGATGAGCCCCTGCGCAAAATCGGGGGATCTGGACTGCATGCATTGCCACACGTCAAGCGGAAGATTCATATTCGCCAAGGGCGACCCGAACCAAGCCTGCATGCCCTGTCATGCCGACAAGGTGAAAGACGCTGCCGGGCATTCGCACCATCCGGCCGGGAGCCTAGGCAGCCTCTGCATCTCCTGCCATATGCCGATGACTGAATTTGCGCGAATGCGCCGGAGCGATCACTCGATGCTGCCTCCCGCTCCTTCGGCGACCATTGAATTCGGATCTCCCAACGCCTGCAACATCTGTCATGAAGACAAGGATGCCGAGTGGGCCGACCGATGGGTTCGGCAGTGGCGAAAGAGAGACTACCAGGCGCCGGTGCTTCACCGGGCTTCCCTGGTGGATGCGGCGCGCAAACGCGACTGGGAAAAGCTTCCGGCCATGCTCGAATATCTGGAGCGCGACGACCACGAAGCGGTTTTCGCCGCCTCGCTGATACGCTTGCTCCGGCCTTGCGACGACGACCGGAAGTGGCCCTTCCTTGTCCGGGCATTAAAAGATCCGTCGCCCCTGGTGCGCGCCAGCGCCGCCGAATCTCTGGGGGATCGGATCGATCCCGAAGCGTTGACGGGCCTGAGCCTTGCCGTCCGGGATGAATCGCGGCTGGTGCGCGTCCGCGCCGCCACTGCAATGGCGGCGGTCCCGCGCGATTTGCTGGATGCCGGGGCTGCGGCGGCTTTTGATAAAGCCGCAGCGGAATTTGAGGCCACCCTCGGCGCGCGTCCCGATCACTGGGCTTCCTATTACAACCTGGGCAGCTTTTACCTCGCTCAACGGGACTACCGGAAAGCTGCGGATTTTTATGAGACGGCGATTCGCCTGAGTCCGCGCGTCATTTTGCCCTATGTCAATATCTCCTTCGCCTACAGCGCGCTCGGCTTGAACGACAAAGCCGAAGAGAAGCTGCGAAGGGCTTGCGAACTGGAGCCGAAAAGCTTGGAAGCGAACTTAAACCTCGGCTTGCTGCTTGGAGAATCGGGACGCTTGGAAGAAGCCGGGAAGTATCTGCAGAAAGCCGCGGACCTGGATCCGAAATCCGCGGTAGCCGCCTACAATCTGGGAGTGATAAACGCGCAGCTCGAACGTATGAATCCTGCCATTGATTATTTGCGCCGCGCCTACGGGCTTCAGCCGGAAAATCCGCATTACGGCTACTCGCTGGCTTTTTACCTTCAGCAGAGCGGAAATACTTCCGGTTCGGTCGATATACTGCGGCGGATCGTTGGAGAGGAAACGCCCCATGTCGAAGCAGTATTACTGCTGGGCGAGATCTATCTCAGACAGGGGAAAACAAGGGAGGCGCGCACCCTGTATCAGCGCGCGCTCTCCAACGCCCGCCTATCCCCCGAAGAGAGAGGGCTTCTGGAGAGCAGAATTACGGCGCTTGCAAAATGACCGTTCTTGTTTTCCTTTATGAGCGGCCAGTTTGGAATTGACAACGAAACAGGATAAGTGTCAGATTATCGAGACATTGGAAATAAACACGAAACGAGGAAACAAACCGTGATCCATAAAGCCGTAATAACGACATTGCGCGAATTTGCCATAATGGCCGTGCTTATCGTCGGATCTGTATTCATGTTCGCGGCAGGCGAGCAGGGAACCGCGGCCGAAGGCAAAACAGCGAGTCCAAACATCCTGCTGATCATCGGCGATGACATTGGCATGGATGTGACCACCAACATGTATCCGGGCTTGATTGACAGCCTGGTCAAGCAATACGGGCCTTCGGGGCACAATCATCCCGAATATAAAATGATTGACGGCCGTCCGGCATCCACGCCCACACTCAATTCGTTATCCAAGGCGGGCATGAGGTTTACCCACACCTGGACGCAACCGTTTTGCTCTCCCACGCGCGCGTCGCTTATCACCGGGCTTTATGCCGCCAAGACGGGAGTGCTGGACTACACTCACTATGTAACGCAACATCATCACACCTTCGTCCAAGACCTGAAAGAAAAGGCCGGCTACAGCACCGCGGTGTTCGGCAAGTGGCACATGGCGGGTTTGGGCGTATACCCGGGCATGAAACCCAAAGAAGCGGGTTTCGATCTTTTCCTGGGCAATCTCCATGGCGGTCTCGCGACGTACTTCGAATACGACTATCACATCCAGGACAGCTCCAGCCCTAACGACCAGTATCGCACGGAAAAAGCGCCCGTCAAATCGATGCCCGGCATCGCGCCGACCACCTATGCGCCGGTAGTGAAAGGCGCCGATACCATCAAGTGGATCACAGAGCAGGAATCGAAGAATCCCGACAAGCCATGGTTCGTCTGGCTGGCGTTCAACCTGTCGCATATATCGGGCAATCAGAAGCCGAATCCCATGTGCGTGCCGAATATCGACACGCTGGACGAGCCGTCGCGCAAAGAGATGGAAGCCTGCGGCGGTACGTTCGGCTCCGCGAATGTCGGTTCGTGTTCTTCGGAAGCGCTTATGCGGGCGATGACCAACTCGATGGATACCATCATCGGCAAGGTGCTCGAAGTGGTCGACAAGCTGGATCCGAACACCTACGTCATCTACCTCGGCGACAACGGCACATGGATGTTCGGGCCCCAGCGCGAGTTCATCGACAACATGTACATCACCAAGCAGGGGCGCAGCAAGGGCACGGCTTATGAGAGCGGCGCCCACGTCGCGATGGCAATCCGGGGACCGGGCATCAAGGCAGGCTCTTCGAGCGACGAGTGGGTCCATAATGTGGATCTGTTCTCCACCATCCTCGAGCTGGCGAACCTGGATGTGCCCAAAACGGTTCCCAACAGGACAGGCGACGGTACCGTGGCCCTCGACTCGGTCTCTCTCAAGCCGATCCTTTTCAAGGGAGCCAAGGGTTTGCGCGATCCCAACAAAGGCTATCTGCTTACGGAAACCATAAATCCCGTAATGGGGAACATGCGGCAGGTCGGCGCGCGCAACGCAAAATACAAGCTCATCTGCAACGAGACTGCGGAGACGGCAAGCTGCACCTTCTACAACCTGGTTGACGACCCGATTGAAGAATATCCTCTCGCAAAGCCCGACAGTTGCACCAACTACAAGAACGGGACCTGGACCACGGCGGATCAGGAGTGGCACTTCTGCCGCCTGCAGGAGGTCATCGCCAAGGAATCTTTCCTGGAGAAGCCCGAATTCAAGAAACAGCCTGCGAGTAAGCAGCTTCTGCGCAAAAAACAGCCTGTCGGTAAAAAACCTGTCCAATCTCAGTAAAAGCACGAATGAGGGGGCAGCCGAATCGTCATCGGTTGCCCCTTGCTTGACGCTCGATGCCGCGCTCCATGGTCGGACGTCTCGCTCCGGCCTTCGGCGCGTATATTTTTTTGCTTTGTTTTTCCGGCGATAGGGGCACTTGGAAATGCGGGGGTCTGCCCCTCTTCGGCGCCGGGGAAAAAGGTCCTCCGCCCGCAGCAGAAGCTTCATGAATAATCCGGGTTAAAAGAAATTAAAAACTTCAAAAAGGGGGGAATATGGATTCCTCACGTTTTGGCTCTGGACGATATTTGGTTTGGTTGATTGCGGCTGCCTTCATCCTCGCGCCGCTTATTGGCTGCAAGAACGACGGGAAACTGACTGTTCTGGATCCCAAAGGCCAGCCGTCGGGAATATTCGGCAGCCGCGGCGAACCCGGCTCGCATATGATGGCCATTTTTGATCCCGAAACACAGCCTACTGTTACCCGCGATGAACTGGCTTCCCTGCGCATGGCGCCGAGGCTGGACAGCCTCGATAATAAAACGATTTATCTGGTGAATACCGGCTTCGCCGGCAGCAGGGAGTTTTTTGAGGAAGTGCGGGCATGGTTCGGTGAAAACATGCCTTCCGTCAAAACGGTGCTGCATGACAAGGACGGCATGTTCTCGGACAGCCCGGAACTCTGGGCGGAGCTCAAGGAGAAGGCGGATGGAGTGGTCTTCGGCGTCGGCGGTTGAGACGGCTGTTCGGCGAGTATCGCCGATTTTGCCCGGACCATGGAAGGGGAGTACAGTGTGCCCACCGCCCCCATCGCCACCGCGCGATTTGCGGATTATGTCATACGGGACGGCCGCAATCACGGCATGAATCTGCGCTGGACCTTTCCCCCCTACCCGGTTGGATGGGTTCCCAGAGAAATGGTCCATGATTATGTCCAAGGGAATGATCCGGTAACCGGCGTTAAGTTAATGACGGAGATTATCGATGCATTGACAAAACCGTTAACTGATGCCGAGAAGAATCCTGAAATGGTCGAAACGCCCCAAAGGCCCCGCCTGCTGGAGCCGGATACCGAGGCAAATCTTCATCGGCTGTTTCTGGAGAGGGGTTGGACCGATGGCTTGCCCATTGTGCTGCCGACAGAGGAAAGGGTGGCTGAAATGCTTACGGGAACCGGCCGCGATCCCCAGGAGGTGGTGGGCATGATGTCGGTCGCTCCGTATGAGGAAAAGGATGCATATACCGTGGAAAGGGTTGCCGTAAACGCCGTTATGGCCGGCGCCCGGCCGGAGCACCTGCCTGTCATCCTGGCCATAGCTTCGGCTCAACACCCCTCCTGTCTCAGTTCCACCGGATCTTACGGAAGCATGGTAGTAGTGAACGGTCCGGTCGCCAAGGCGATCGGGATGAACAGCAGCGTCGGAGCGCTCGGCCCGTTCAACTATGCCAATTCGGTCATCGGCAGGGCCTGGACGCTTATGAGCATAAACTTCGGCAACGCGCGGCCGGGCGATACTTTTGTGGCCACTATCGGCAACGGTCTGAGCTATAACAACCAATGCTGCGCCGAGAACGAAGAGCAAAGCCCGTGGGAGCCGTTTCACGTTCGCAAGGGATTCAAGGCCTCGGAGAGCACGGTCAGCGTCTTTCGCGGCTGGAACGTGATGACACTGGGCATGGGTGGCGCGGAAAGTCTGCTGCAGAGAATTAAAACATTTGGGATGATGGGCGCCTGCACTTTCGTGGTGGACCCTCTGGCAGCGAAATCCCTGAAAGACGAAGGATGGAATGATCCGGGCAGACTGAGCGAGCATCTGGCTGAAAAGCTGAATACTCCTTTTGCCAGGCCGGAGAGCATCAATTTCGTGGTAGTGGGCGGCGAGACAAATCCCATCTGGCAGACGACCGATTATGTTCATTACAAGACGGCGTCCGTGGACAAGTGGATTCCTGAAGGAGGAATCAAGCTCGATGAAAATCCCCTCCGCATGCCTGCATGTCCGCCTTATAAAGACGGATTATCTATTGTCGGGAAGCAATAAACGGCTCTTTGCGCTCTGCCGAGAAGAGCGATGTTATCAAAGAGATGCTTTTAATCCGGCTTACTCGTGATGTATTTGCGGGGGCGGCGCATCCTATCCTCGGACAGGCTGCTGAGCCGCCCCGATGCGAATCCTCGGGAACAATCCCGGCTAATACTCTGCATAGGCGGGAACAACGTTCCTATACTTTTTCACCAGCTTGTCCCAATTGCGCGGCAGATTGATTTTCTTGGTGACAAAATCGTTTTCAATCCCCCCTACGCTTCGGAGCATCGCCATCCACGCGCCCGGCCCTCCGGCAACTACAATCAGGAGGCCGTCCGTGTCGACTGCGGGCGGTTCTGAAAGGACGTCGGAACTCTTCGGTTTCGCCGGGAATGGAGAAGCCGCGTTCTGTAATATGTATTCCTTCAGCTTTTTCTTGGTCCACCCTTCGTCCGCGAGCACTTTGGCATGCGACGGGATCACTATAAGGCAGGACATATTCCACGGCCCCATATTCGCAAGGGCTTGGGCAATGCCCTCCGCACCGGTCTCGCGGGGAACGGATTGCACATAGCTGTTGGGGAAAAAGAGCGTCAAGGCATTGTCTTCCTTCTTAAATCCCCGCTCCACGTGCAGCGGCTCCCACGGGCTTTCTTCCTCATATTCGCCCAGCACAAGGCTGTACTTGGCCGGGTTGCCGACGACGCCCATGTCCTCGACCCCTTTTCGCGCTCCGCCGATATTGCGCACAATCAATCCCACGGCGCGTCCGATGGCGGCATTGGCGATATCGCCGGGACTGAGAGCGCCGGAACTGCAATTGAGGTGAATGTCGCTGCGTATGGGGCCGTTGACGGCGAAGAACGGGGCCCAGGAGCCCGTGCTTACTTCGAAGGTATCGAACCGGGTCTTCGGATCCATCAAAGCCTCGACTGCGGCGATCAGCACCGGCATGTGCGTGGGAAGCGCGCCCGCCATAACGGCATTGACGGCTATTTTTTCCACGGTGGCTTTGCCCAATCTGGGAATGATCTTTGCCACTACATGGTCCGGGGGCAGGTCCGTCCCCGTCATCATTTCCGCCACAGCCTTTTCCGTAGGCGGCACAATCGGCAGCCCGTCGGTCCAGCCGCTTCGGTAAAGGAACCGGTTGACGTCTTCATAATTGCCCTCAAAAACAATCCTTGGAGGCTTCGCCGCGGATGATTTCGGAGCTTTTTCTTCCGAGGTCAATGGACGGGTCAAGGCTTCCAAAATACCCGGCATCGCGGCGGCAGTGCCCGCTTCAATGTCGGCCGCCACTGTGGATTCACAGGCCACATTCAACGGCAGGACTCGTATCGTGGGCATGCCTTTACTGGATGCCGCGGAGTGAGCGTCTCTGACAAAACCTGGATTCGCCAGTAACACGACCGGCGTGCCAAAGTCCTCGATCGATATTGCGTTATAGACGAGGAACTTTGTGCAGGACCCTCAATCCCCGACCACAAGGATGACGGCGTCCATCCCTTTGGCCCAGGCTTCAAAACGGTCCCGGTTTTCCGTCTCGATCTCGGTGACATTCCAGCGGCGCGAATGGAAAAGGCTGATTTCGGAACCGGGATACATGGTTTTCAGCCTTTTCTGAACAGACTCCGCGATAGGCACGGCGGCGCGCTTATAGTTGGCGAACAATCCGATCTTCTTGCCCGCCAGGGACTCCAGTCTCGGCGAGATCCCTCTGAGTGGGACAGCGTCCACCTCCGCCCAAGGGCTGAGGACTTCATATCGGCCTTCGGACTCATTTTGCGCAAATAATGAGTTTGAAGGGATCAGGGATGCCTCTATGGCGGCAAACATCCCCAAGGCGCAAAGGAATCGCGTGGTTCGCATAAAGCTTGACCTCCTTTTGGGGCGGCGTTGAATTCAGGAAGAATTGATGGATGGATGAAAACAGATGGAGGGGCCTCGTGTTTTCCTGTAATGCATGAATTAACGGAATCACTTAGCCTGTCCTTCCAATTCGTCCGCCACCTTTCTGGTTTCTTCGATAAGCGTTTGGAGCGAATTGGTTCCAAGGTCGATCAAATTTGCGTGTCTCATGAAAACGAGGCTGTTTGTTGCAACAATCAGCTGATAATCCTCTGCCATTTTGAGAAGGCCCTCATGGATTTGCAGGCAGCTTCCCATATCCTGTCCGGTTTCCGGACTGTCGATCAAGACCACCGTTTCGTTTGAATGATATTGATTTCTCAGGGTGTCGGAAACGCCTTGGCCGTGCGATAGAAACATAGCGCGAATCCCCTGAATCATTTCCTCCGGGGTGGAAAAAATACCGCCCAGCTTGGGATCGAGGGTCTCCGTGGTGATGTACTTTATGATGTCGTCATCGGCCGCCTCGACCTTGCACATCGGACACTGCGCAATAGCTCTCAATATCGTGGATTTGCCGGAACCGTTTCGGCCGATCAATACGTTATATCCCGGTTTGAAATAAATGCGGTTATGATCTATGCCGAATTTGCGGATTTTCGTGGAATGGTTAATGCAAAGCTTGACGCTCGTTATCATGCGGACTCCTTATAATCCGGCCTAATAATATGGCGGCCTGCCCGATTTCCTGCTAAAATTAAAAGTTTTTTATAGCGTTGTCAAAATTTAATCATCCTGTCGGCTGAGCGATGGGTTTCGTTATAAGGGATCAGAGCCCTAATACGATTCTGGCATAATCTGTGCATTATACTTTGGTTGAGGCATAAGAAACAGGGCGTTATCAATGGTCAGAGAAATCGTTTTATATCCTGATGAGCGCCTGGAAACAAACTGCGCCCCGGTGGACCAATTCAACAACGGCGATGTGGATGCGCTTGTCGCCGAAATGTTTGAATCCATGTATTTTCATTCCGGCGTAGGTCTCGCCGCGCCCCAAATCGGCGTTCTAAAAAGAGTGGCGGTAATCGATCTCTCCTCGGGACGCGATCCCGCGCAAAAGATCGTGTTGATTAACCCGGTGATTACCGACACGCAGGGAACCCAGCACGGCGAGGAGGGCTGTCTTTCGTTTCCCGGGTTCGTGGAGCAAGTCACCCGCTCGAAGAGCGTCGTTGTGGATGCAGTAGATCCGGCAGGGGCGGCGGTTCGTTTTCAGGGCAGCGATTTGTTGGCTCGCGCAATGCAGCACGAGATCGATCATTTGAACGGAATTCTATTTATTTGGCGAATGAGCTCCCTGAAACGCGAACTGATCCGCCGCAAGATCCGCAAGATGATCCATGCCGGCGATTGGAAGTCAGCATAAAGATCCAATTGCGCTCGTCCAAGGTTTTCATGGCGCGGCGGGACGAGACCGCGGAAAAGACGCAATATTATGCGCATTATACGAGGAGGCTTTCGTGGAAGAATTAAGCCCGAGTGTGAATGCTAGTGATAGGACATTTGATACTGTTGTTATAAAAAGCGATTTGCCGGTTCTGGTTGATTTCTGGGCCCCCTGGTGCAACCCCTGTCACGCAATTGATCGCGAAGTGGATGAGCTTGCAAAGAAGTATGCGGGAAAGATCAAATTCGTGAAAATCAATGTGGACGAGGGACAAAGGACGGCAATGTCGTTAGGCGTCATCAATATACCCACCATTATGCTGTTTAATCGCGGGAAACTCGTTAACAGCCAGGTGGGCATTCAGCCGAAAGATATTCTGAACGACATGATTAACCGGTGGCTTTGCGAAAACCCGAATTAAAGCTTCGACGAGCCGCGTTAATTTCCGAATAATGAGAGCATAAATCAGTTTTCGGGCGCCGGCGGCGATCCCGCACGCGCGGGGGATTGCTTTCGCCGCGAACGGCCGTCCTGTTTCGGCAGCCGTATCCCAAGCCGTTTCATTTTCCGAATCAAAGTGGTTTTATGAATGCCCAGTTCCCTGGCCGCCGCCAGGCGGTTGAACCCATTGCGCTCAAGAGCCGAACGGATGGCTTGGATGTCCAGGATGTCGTGCGCGGATCGCACGTCGGAGCCGGTTTGCCCGCCTGCGGCCTGTCCGGTTAATTCTTCGGGCAGGTGTTGTATGCCGATGTATCCTTCCCTGCAAAGAATGAAGGCTCGTTCGATGACATTTTCCAACTCGCGGATGTTGCCCGGCCAATGATAAGCCATCAACAGCGACAACGCTTCGTGGGTGATTCCTTTGACGGCCCTCTGCTGCAGTCGATTAAAGCGGGCGATGAAGTCGTTCGTTAAAAGCGGGATGTCTTCTTTGCGTCTCCGCAAAGGCGGCAGTTCAATGCGCACTACGTTCACGCGATAATAAAGGTCTTCTCTGAAGTGGCCGGTACGAACCCATTCGGCCAAATCTCTGTTTGTCGCAGCAATAACGCGGGCGTCGGTGGTTACGGTTCGGGTTGCGCCCAGCGGTTCATAGGCGTGTTCCTGAAGCACGCGCAGCAGTTTGACCTGCAGGGCCGGAACGACTTCGGCAATTTCGTCCAGAAAGAGGGTCCCGCCGTTGGCCAAGGCAAAACGGCCGGGCTTGTTGCGGTTTGCTCCCGTGAATGCTCCGGCTTTATAGCCGAACAACTCGGACTCCAGAAGTGTTTCCGGCAGGGCGCCGCAGTTTATGGCTACAAAAGGGCCGCGCCGCCGCGGGCTGAGGGAGTGAATCGTTCTTGCGACCAACTCTTTTCCGGTTCCCGTTTCGCCCATTAGGAGCACGGTACTGGGACTGGACGCGATGGCGGGGAGGGCTTCGAAAACACGCTGCATAAAGGGGCTCCGGCTGGCAAGGTCGCCCGCGTGGAATTTCCCTTTGAGTTCCCGGCGCAGGGTTTCAAGCTCCGAAAGATCCCGGAAAGTCTCCGCGCCGCCAATCACGCGTCCGTTGCCGTCTCTCAGCACCGCAGTCGAGACGCTGATGGGAATGCGCTCCCCTTCCGTGTTGATAATGTAACCGGTCTTGCCGATGACGGGCTTCCCGGTTTCCAAAGTCTGCCGGAGCGGGCAATCGGCGCCGCACATGCTGGAACGGAGCACTTCCGAACAGAGCCGGCCGATCGCTTCTTTTCGCGGCACGCCCGTGATTTCCTCCGCCGCGCGGTTGAAAGTAGTAATATGCCATTCGGGATCCACGGTGAAGACGCCATCTGAAATACTCTCCAGAATAGCGTCGGTCATCATAATCATGGCCGGCGTTTTTTTTTCGCTCCGTTTGCTCATAGGGTTGTTTCCCCGCTCTTTCGAGGGTTGACCGGGAACAATTCTGCTCCCCGGGCGCCAGTCCCCGAGCCGCAAGTTCTCATTTCTCAATTCTAAGACATCGTGAAACGGCTTTCTATGCAGAAGCTATGGCCTTGGCGGAATAGGTCGTTGATTGTATGCGTCTCGGCGGCAGGCGGCATCCTGCGCTGCAGGGGAAGCTTCATGAAGAATGCGGTTTAAGAACTGCGGGGATCGGAAGCTTTTAGATTATTTTCCGGTGATTTGCAGCATAGCGGCGCAGATAGACGCTGGAAACATTTTGCAAGATACCTGCGCCGCTTCTCAGGCCGGCCGTTAGTGCGGATCCTCGTGGCATGTGTCGCAATTCATGCCGCTGGCGACATTGCCTTTCATTTTCCCCGGTCCATGGCAGGACATGCATCCCTGGGAAAAGGAGTTCAATTTCTCCTTGAAGACCGCCTTGCCGAAGGTGTACTCGTTGAGCATTGTAACCGCTTTCACGGTGACATCAGCGACGAGGCGGTTGCAGCGCTCGAAATGCTCATCGGACAGCGCTTTGTGACCCGAAGCGTTGAGCCACGTAGTTGACGAGACATGGCAGAGATTTGAGTGAGCCACCGACGAGACAATCGGAATATCCAATTTGGGTTTTTTCGGTTTGTACGTCGGCAGTTCTGTATTTTCATACCAAAGAGAAATTTCCTGGCACAGGGCAAAGAGATCATCCTGATTTTTGGAAAAGAGGTTGAACAATAAACCGGAGGCATTGATGGTGCCGCAAAGGGAGCCGATGCCGCCGATGCCGCCGGTCCCGTAAATAGTGGCGTCGATCGGGAAGGTGTTGTATGGGGCGCCATATTTATCCGCCAGCGTGCCGATGACGGCCTCAACCGTCCCGTACATGCAGCCTATTTTAGCCCAAGCCGACTGATAGGCCCGCTCCTGGACGTCCTCAGGTTTAATCTCCTTCCATGTCCATGGAAGGGCGGTGGAAGGCTTTGGCGCCGACATAATATTGGCTGCGCCCAGGATGGATCCACCGACGGCAAGGCCGCCGACAGCGGTGCCGAGGTTTAAAATCGATCGTCGTGTGAGCTTCGTTTCCATAAGTGTTAGCCTTTCGTCAAACAGAAACCGGGAAGTTGGCCTTTTCCCATGTTTCTCTTTTACAATTCCTTCAATATATTACCTGGCATTAGAACGTTTATAAATAATCCAAGTTAATAATCAAGGATTTGGCCCGTGAAGGCCAGAAGTTTTTTTATGCCCCAGGCAGGCGTTGTTTTTGTAATTTTGAAACCGCAGAATGCATTGATTTATTTGAATTTGTATGTCGTAGCGCGGCCCGTCGGGTTAAGAATGTTCTTGGCATCTCGGGCATATTGCGCTATGGATGTTCGGGTTAAATCCAAACGTGATCCCAATGACGTCATTAAGAAAAGAGGAGGATCTTCCCTTGAAACAAAAATATTCTAGACGCGAAGCAATAAAACTGGGCGTGGGCACCGCAACATTAGGGGTCGCGGGGTCCGCAATTTCCGCTGTCGCGGCGCAGCCGGCGTCCGCCCAAAAGCAGGCGAGCGGCACGTCAAATCTAACCGAGTTTAATAAGTACGGCGAAGATTTGGAAAGGATTATGTTGCTGCGAACTTCTCCCATTGCGGTGAAAATGCTGGAAAAAGAAGCGGATATCCCGAAGGGGGCCGTCCGGCCGAAAAGAGACCGCGGATATCATCTTGCTCAATGCCAGGCCTTCGGGCTGTCCCGGCGCGAAGGAACCACCGTGGCCATGTTGGAAGAAGATCATTGGTGTCCGACAGCCGTCATCGCTTACGGAATGGAAAAAAAACCGGAATCCCTCGCAAAATGGGTCCATCCCTACGATTGTTTTGAGTATAAAAAATATATCGGCATCGTCTCGGCGCCTTTAAAGACCGCAACGTTTTTGCCCGACGTGGTGATTGTCTATCTCAATCCGGCGCAGCTGAGATCGATGCTCCTGACAATGAAAACCACGGACGTTCCGCAAGTCAGCGGGCACTTTTTCCCTCCCTCCTGCGGTTATTCTGTCGTGGATCCTATGAAAACCGGAAAGTATTGGGTTGTCCTGCCGGATCCGGGCGAATATGACCGGGCGCTCACCACGGAGGAAGAAATGATGTTCTCGATACCCCGGATCAAAATGGCCGAATTTATGGGGGGATTAAGGCAAAACGAGCGCGGCGCCTGGGCCTATCGGTCACATCATATGGCGATGCTGCCGGATTTTGAACGGCCTCCTTTTTATATAGAATTGTTTAAAAGCTGGGGGTATGAATAGGGACGGGCTGCAACAAATTATTGTTGGCTTGAGGATTGTCTCTGATTGAACCGCCGAGCATCATTCTTAAGGGCGGATTTAGGCCCTCTTTTTTATCCCGAGGCCTGCCGCAAGGGTCCGGCCCTTATGCGCAAAATAATCGCGCACGGGGTCGAACCCTAAATGCGAAGCCGGCAGTGCCAATCTTCATGCGCATTCAGACGCAAAATCTCATGGCGAAGCCAAAAACCTTCGAGTCCCGCCGAATACGAAGATATTAAAGAGGCCCCTCGGCAAGGCGGGATGCGGCAATCGATTTCAGCGGCGGCGGCTTATTCGATCTCCCTCCAGTTCCAGTCCATGCCGCCCTTGAACACATTCGAGTTCATATCGTCGCTGATTAAAAGATTGGCTTTGGGGAAGCGCTTGATCATGGCGTAATAAAAATCGCCCACGGACTCCGTTCTTGCCAGTTCCTCTTCGGTGGCGACGCAGTATTCCCTCGTAAAATCGAGCGAGCTCTTATCGAATTGCATGCCGGGTTTTTGATGGCCGGGAATGATTACTTCGGCTCCCATTTTCTCGATCTTGTCGATATCCGCTATCCACTGCTTGCGCTCTTCGACTGTGAGTTCGCAGGTAAACGGGTGTGCCTGGTTGAAAAGAACGTCGCTGCCATAGAGAGTTTTTACCGACGGGATCCAGACCATTGTGTTGAATCTCATGTCTCCCATGACTTTGGAAATGATCTCGAGGCGGTGTCCTTCCAGCTCCATGAAGTTTTCTTGCAGAGCCTCGATTTTTGTCGTCGTTCTGCACACATTGTGAGCCCCGATCACGTTTTCCCAGTGTTCGATTTTTCCGAAGAACTGCTTATTGATTATGTTGGCTTCCGAAGGGATGGCCACCACGCGCGCATCGGGAAAAGCCTGGGCCACGGTGCCGGCGCCAAAATAATGGTCCGGGTGCGCGTGGGTGACGTAAATCATTTTGACTTTTTTGCCCGTTTCCAGCACTTCCGCAACCAAGCGATGGGCATTGGACAACGTCCACTGGGTGTCGATAACGATAGCATCGGTCTTGCCCATAACAATCACGGAAGCGACTTCGAATCCATCCTCGTCGCTGTAAAAAACCTTGATTTTCAATGAATTCGTCGCATTGGCTGTATATCTGATCTCCATGGGATTATCCTCCAATATGTTTTCCTGATGAGTTTAACATCCGGCGCCTGAATTTTAAAAAGAAGGATTTATTTCTTTTGTCTTTTGCTCGCAAAATCCCTCTGATTTTAAGAGGCGCCGACCTTTCGATTCAAGCGCCCGCCGCATTAATGCTCTTGACCTGGGGGCGACCGGTGTATATTTGGCACGGTTAATGCAGGTTAAAGAGCCATTGGAAAAAGGGGAAAGTTATCCTATGAAGATACTTGTTACGGGCGGGGCGGGATTTATCGGTTCGCATATCGTGGATGCCTATCTTGCGGAAGGACATGAGGTTTGCGTTGTTGACGATTTGTCCGCCGGATTTTTGAAGAATGTGCCGGCAAACGTTCGATTTCATAAGATGGATATCCGGGATGCGAAGCTGGAAGAAGTTTTTGAAAGCGAGAAACCTGAAGTCGTCAACCATCAGGCGGCGCGGGCCAATGTAAGAGAGTCGTTCGAGAAACCGCTGCTTTATACGGAAGTCAATGTTGTGGGATCGGTGAATGTTTTGGAATGCTGCCGCAAATACAGGGTGCGGAAAGTCATCTATGCCTCCACAGGGGGCGCCGTGTACGGCGAACCGCAATTTCTGCCCGTAACCGAGGCGCATCCCATCAACCCCCTGGATATTTACGGAGCCTGCAAGCATCACGTAGAGCATTTCCTGCGCATCTACAAATCGCAATTCGGCATTGATTTCACGATATTGCGCTATCCCAACGTATACGGGCCCCGGCAGGACCCTTACGGAGAGGCCGGGGTGGTGGCCATTTTCATCGGGCAGATGCTGAAGGGAATTCAGCCCACGATTAATGGAAAAGGAGACCAGGAAAGAGACTTCGTTTACGTCGGCGACATAGCGAGGGGCAGCGTTCTCGCTCTTAACCGTGCCGGAGGAGAAATCGTGAATATGGGAAGCGGACAGCCGACTTCCGTGAATACGGCCTTCGAAACTCTGAGGGGTTTGACCGGTTTCCCCGGGCCGGCTGCTTACGGCCCCGCAAAAAAGGGAGAAGTATTTCGAATCTTTCTCAAATCGGATCGAGCGGAAGAGAAGCTCGGCTGGCGGCCTGAGGTCGGGATGAGCGATGGGTTGAGGCAGACAGTGGGATATTTCCGTTCAGAGGGACTGCGCGGGACGGAAGAACCTTAATCCGGATCCCGCGCCCGACGAAGGGGATGTCTTATGATGCGGGATCCATATCGGGGGTGAATAAAATGGATAAAATTTTCAGGTCATCGGAAATCCGCATTGGTTTTCATCCCGGCGGTTATCGGATAGACAAGACAGCTTCGCCGATGGATTTCTATACAAAATGGGAAATCGGCGCCGACGGCAAATGGAGGAATCCGAAGGCGGTATGTTTTGATTCCATGCCGCTGGATGGATGGCATAAAAAGGATTCATTTGAAGATGACTGACGGCTTCGTAAAATAACCATAACCGGATATAAAAATGATTGTTCCATATATTTTGCTCGCCCTCCTCATTCTCCTGTTGCTCTTTCTCGCGTTTTTACTGCTGAAACTTAAAACAGGGAATAAAAGGGTTGATAAAGAATTGAAGGCCTTCAGCTTTAATAAGCTTCCGGACATCGGCGCGGTGGAGAGCCTTTCGGTCCTTCCTCTTGTCGATTTCCTCACGGACGACAGCAGGCTGAAAACGGAGCCCGGAGTTTCGTATCTTATAAAAGCCGATGGCACGACCATTCTGATGGATGTCGGTTTGAACAGAAGAAAAGAGCATCCGTCGCCGCTTCTACACAATATGAAAACCTTGGGCCTATCGCTTGACGCGGTCGACGCGATTTTTATAACGCATCTCCATGTCGATCATGTGGGAGGCCTGAAGGAGCAAAGAAAGGGGCTCTTCAGTCTGTCTCAGGGAAAGACAAAGCTTTCTGAAATTCCGGTTTACTCGCCCGTTGAAATCGCGCCGTCCGAATGGAATCCGGGACCGGTCGTGAGAGTTATAAAGGCGCCCGTTAAGCTCAGAGAGGGGATCGCAAGCATCGGCACTATCCCAAGGAATCTTTTTGGATTGGGCCTTACTTTAGAAAACAGCCTGGCGGTTAACCTAAGGGGTAAAGGCATCGTTTTGATCGTCGGCTGCGGCCATCAGACTATTGAGCGGATACTGGAGAGGACGCAGGCGCTTTTTGACGAGCCTATATACGGAATCATAGGAGGGCTCCATTATCCCGTACATGGAGGCAGGGTGATGGCCGGGCCGTTTAATATTCAAAGTTTTGCTACCGACAGGCCGCCATGGAAAGGCATCAATGAAGAGGATGTTATAAATGCGATTAAAAGAATCAAGGAGGTCGGTCCGCCGTTTATCTCGCTTTCGCCGCACGACAGCTCGGACTGGAGCATAGAACAGTTCAGGACTGCTTTTAAGGATCAGTATCATGACCTCAGGGTCGGCAGGGAATTGAGGCTCTTTTAACAAATTATAAAAGGGAGAGAATTAAAATGCCGGTTATGGAAATCAGCATTGTTCCGGTGGGCACAAAAACAGCATCGGTCAGTTATTACGTGGCAAATGCGATAAAGATTTTGGAAAAGCAGAAAGGAATCAAGTACACGCTGACGGCCATGGGAACGATCGTAGAAGCGAATTCGTTGAAGCAGTTATTGGACGCCGCGGGGAAAATGCACGATTCCGCCTTCAGGGAAAATGTCAAGCGGGTCGTAACCACCATTAAGATTGACGACAGAAAAGATAAAAAGCTGACGATGAACGCGAAAATTAAGTCCGTTCAAAAGAAGTTATGAATGAAAGTCCCCGCATGAGTGGAACGAAGATTCGTACAGCAAGCCGAATCTGCATAAAAATCCGCACCGTCCAGCTTTCTATGCTGGCCTGACTCAAGCAAGCACCTCTCCGCAATCTCGGCGCGGTTCAAAGCTCTCAATTTGGTTGTCTTTGCGTGATTCCATCGTACAGCAGCGTTGCGGATCCTGGTGCTCCGTCAGCAACTCGCCGTCTACAAGCGCAGATCGAAGAAACCTTGGCTAAAAAACAGGGATCGACTCCTCTGGTCCTGGCTGTCAAAGACCTGGAAACAATGGAAATCGGAATTGATTCTCGTGAGCCCGGATACCGTGGTCCGATGGAGAAAGAGGAAGTTTCGCGAGTTCTGATCGAGAATGTCTCAGGCGAGGCCGGGCAGACCCGCAATTGCCGATGAACAAATCCATTTCATCCGGAGGATATCCTCGGATCATCCGGAGTACGGAGAGGATCGCATCGCCTTGGAAATGGAGCTGAAGTTCGGTATTTGCCTTGCCAGCTCAACCGTCCGGAAATACATGCTCAAAAAGCCTGCCGGACCGAGAGATTCCCAAGCCTGGAGGACCTTTTTAAAGAACCAAGCCAAAGCTATCTGGTGCTGCGACTTCTTTGTGCAACACACTGTTGGCTTTCGTGTCCTGTATGTCTTCCTGATCATGGAACTGGCGAGTCGCAAGGTCATCCATATACACGTCACCGCCCATCCGACGCTCGAGTGGACAAAACAGCAGATCCGCAATGCCTGTTTCGAGGAGCAGCCCAAATTTCTGCTCCACGACAACGACGGGAAGTTCGGTCAGCTTGGTCGGCCACTCCATGTGGAATGCGCAGGAAAGCAGGTATCCTGTCGATCCGCATTCGATGTTTGGCTCTGGCAGGATATGGGAATCCGTGGCGTGCCCATCCCCTATGGCGCACCCAATGCTTCGGCTCATATTGAACGGCTGATAGGAACCCTGCGTCGGGAGTGTCTTGATCGGATGCTCATCTGCAATGAAGGTCATCTGCGCGCGGTTCTCAAAGAATTCATAAATTGGTACAACCAAGGCCGAGTGCATCAAGGTTTGAACGGGATTCCGGATCCTGATCCGGCGTTGGCTGCGCCGAAGTCGGCGGGCGGCAGAATTATAGCCATCCCTGTGTTAAACGGTTTACATCACGATTACCGGCTCGCCGCATAATTGGCGTCGACTGCACTCTGATATTGAGAAATCTCCCGCCACAGGTGTTTCAACGGATCGGATCAAGGGCGCGCCCTGAGAAGAGGGCGAGTCCATGCATGCCTGGAACGAAAGAAGAAACGTTTCTTGAACTGGGCCTCTCCTTAGTGCACCCAGGCAATTTGAGGTTTTCGCGGACCACGGGCTGCCAGTGCGTGATTTACAGGTTTTTTCAACACGCTTTTCATCCGCTGCATGCTCTCCGTGAATCGAATACTCTCCCAATTGAACTCGTGAATCGAGCAGTGATGAGTCAACCGCTCCAGAAGTGCGGCCGTTAACGTGGTATCTCCTAACACGGTGGTCCATTGGGCAAAAGCCAGGTTCGAGGTCACCAGCAAGCGATCCGCGCTCATATCGTTTGGCAAATACCGAACTTCAGCTCCATCTCCAAGGCGATGCGCTCCTCTCCGTACTCCGCATGATCCGAGGATATCCGCCGGATGAAATGGATTTGTTCATTGGCAATTGCGGGTCTGCCCGGCCTACCCTGAGACATTCTCGACCAGAACTCGCGAAACTTCCTCTTTCTCCATCGGGCCACAGTCTCCGGGCTCACGAGAATCAATTCCGATTTCCATTGTTTCCAAGTCTTTGACAGCCAAGACCAGAAGAGTCGATCCCTGTTTTTTAGGCAAGGTTTCTTGGATCTGCGCTTGTAGACGGCGAGTTGCTGACGGAGCACCAGGATCCGCAACGCTGCTGTCCGATGCAACCACGCAAAGACAACCAAATTGAGAGCTTGTACGACCGCGACTAAAAGCAAGATCTTCATGCCGGCAGCATGTAGTCCCAGGCATCCGAGAGTCCAACGAAATCAGTTGAGACGGGATTTTCGCGGAGCACGGGGTCTTGAATCTCCCGATATGCTCGGAGACTCAAGACCCCGCTGGGATTTTTTCGATTGTACTGTTAGTCCTTCGGCTTAGACGCTCCAGGCGCGCCCCTAAATTCCATATATCCCATGGTCTGGTAAACTCCGTTGAAGTAGGGCGCCAAATGAAGTGCGCTCCACAATATCGGTTTGGTGACTCTCTTGAAATCAAGAGGGTTATGTTCCAGCCCCCTTGGGATAAAGAGAACAGTGGCCTGCGTTATGGTGTGTTTTTCATATTCTTTGCCAAGAAAGAGCTCAACCTCCGCATCAAAAGACCCCACGAGGTCGGGCGGCGTTGCACCCAGGAGAATAAAATATTCATCAACGTCGTGATGATGGGATTCCAGTTCCATTGTGTAGGGCTTCGTAATCAACTGCCAACCCATGTTCATCCCTGCTCCGGGAAGCACACTCTCGCCCCGAAAATATGCCTGAGGCCCGGGAACTACATCAGGGATGTTGGAATTTTCCTTTAACTGTGTACAGAACAAATGGTCATACTTGTTGCCTGTGGTCCCCTTTGGCCATGGCGGAGCATTCTTGAAGAATTTAGCGGCCGTAGCCTTCTTAGGCTCGGGGGCTTTTGATTCTTGGGCAGCCACAAGAGTGGGAGCGCCCAATTGGGCCAAAGCACTGGCAACCGCTATTCCCGCCGTGCCAGCTGTCACATCCTGGAAAAATTCTCTTCGGTCCGTAGCCCTGTTGTTGTTTTTATTTGAGCTCATCCATATCTCCTCTTAAAAAAAGCATTTAGACATTGTCCGCTGCGCCGACGTTGGCCGGGCTGGAATTTCAGGCCCAGCCTTTCTATCAAGCAAAAGCCACGCCGGAGCAGCAACGCGTGACTTTGCCTGCCATTCCAGGCTAACACCAGTTCCGGGTATATGGATGCCCAACTGTTAATGACCGCTGTATGGATCGCATCCCCGGAATAGTCATTGCGAAAATCATTGAATCTGCCGTATTGGCCCCTGCATCTCATGGCGACTGCAAAGGCCAATACGACTTGTATATGAAAGATTCTTGTCAATCCTAGAACATGTATTTTAACCCGAACTGGATAATGCGAGGATTAACGGTCGTGTAGTTGATCTCCCCGAACGTCGCACTTTGCCTGCCGGTATTCGGATTCCCAAACTGCGGCGTGTTGAACGCATTATAGAACTCCGTGCGGAACTGGATGGTATGCCCTTCCCGGATGGTTGTGTCCTTAATCACGGTAATATCCCAGTTGGACTGGCCGGGACCAAGAAGTATTCCTACGCCGGTATCGCCGTAGCCGGTCCCATCGCCGTAAATTCCGCCAGTTGGCACGTCGCAGAATGCATCGGCGTTAATATAACCAGGACCGCCGCTTACTCCACCCAACCGGCTGTGGACATCCCCTGAAGTAAAGATTGAATCGTGAGTTGCGCCCGAACACATTTGCGCTCTGGAACCGCTCTGGCCGTAAATAGACCCGCCCTGGCTGTCGGTGAATGTCAGCGGCGTGCCGCTTTGGAAGGTTGAGATTCCCGTAATGCTCCACCCGTTCAGGAGCTTGCCCGCAAAACCTGTATGCGCGCTTTGCGGAAACTCATAGCGATAATTAAGGATAAAACGGTGCGGCCGGTTGTAGCTTGTCCGCCCGTATTGCTGTTTCGGATCATCCGGATTATTGGAGTTCTTGCTGTAATACGGGCCTCCCAAAGCCATGTCGCTGAGATTTTTGCTCCAGGTGTAGGCTCCTTGGAGCGCCAATCCATTCGAGAATTCCTTACGCACAGTCGTCTGGAGGCTGTTGTAATTCATGGTACCGTCGTATTCCGTCTTCTGGACGCCCACGGGTTGATATCCCAGATAAGGAACACGCAAATTCACATTGGCTTTGGTATTCGCGATCTGTCCGTTGATCGGATTCGTAGCGCTCGCCAGCCGAGCTATGTTCTTATTATGATACGTGTCCATTAGATTGATACCGCTGGATCCCACATAAGCAACATCCAATACCCATCTGGGAGCGAATTCATACTGAATACTCACGTTATACTGCCGCGTCAGAGGCGTGTGCACAATTTCTGAAAGGACGGTGGCGTTCAGATTAGACGAAGCGCCTGTGCACCCGGTCCCATCCGGGTTGCAGCTTAGACTGCTCCACCTGGACGGATAAGCCCCCAGCGGAAGATCGCGGAATGGATTTTCAAGCGTGTATGCGAAATTGTTCGGCCAGGAATAATCCAGCGAAACCGCATAGGGTGGGCTCTGTTGCACAGCGTGGACGTAAGCGTCCGCCCATACTCTGTCATAGAACAAACCAAACCCGGCGCGTACCACAAGGTTTCCTTTGCCCGTAGGCTGCCATGCGACTCCAATTCGTGGGGCAAAATTCGAATAAGGCGGCCGCTTGGCAATAGGACTGTTCCGGTTCACCTGCAACACTCCATCCGGAGGATCCCCGTATTTCGGGTTGGTATTTTTCGGCACAACATACCCGACCAATCCGATTCCGGATGTCGTCGGCTCCGTGGGAGGCACCGGGACAGTGTCCATCAAGCTTGTCCACACCGTGGTCATGTTGCCGATACTGTCGCTTATCATTCCGTTGTATTCCCACCTCAAGCCCAGATTTAAAGTAAGTCTCTGATTCAGCTTCCAGTCGTCTTGGATAAAAGCGCTCCAGTTATTCTGGCGATAGGCGTGATTGATCCCTCCCTTAGGACCGTCTCCTTTTTCCGTCATATTATAAAAGATGCTCCCCGGCCCTCCGACAAGGAGGTCATTCCAGGTACCGAACATGAAGTAACCGCGTTCAAATCCCGGGTTCGAAAAATAATGCACCCGCTCGTATTCCGCACCGGCCCGAATGGTATGCGGGCCGCGGATCAACGCAATTTGGTCGCCAAACTGGTAGTGGGCCCCCAGACTCGTGGCAGGACGGAAATCGTTAAACAGAGTCGGTCCATTGTTGAGGATAACAAGCTCCGGTGGCCGATCCTGGTCCGGAACTACGTGATTGATTCCCAACTCGGCCGGCGAGCTTCCTGCAAGAGGATCGTCCGTGATTTCCCCCCAGTTCCTTTGCAGCGAGAAGTGGGCCTCGTTTGTAAAGCGATTGCTCAGGATAGACGTGAGTTTTACGACCGCGTTATGGTTGGAATAGAAATCCGTCTGGGGATTTCCAGGCAGCATGCCGCCCAGATTCGTATATTGCGGATCCCGCGTGTAGAAGAACTTTGTTTGCAACGTCTGCATCGGCGTGATCATAAGATCCGCATTGATCATGTACTGGTCGCCTTCGTAGCGGGCCGGATCGCTGTAGGATACACGTTTGTAGCCGTCGGTGCCTGATCCGGGCACGTAGTAGTCGCCGTTCGGGAGCTTCAACTGCAGGATCTTGAGCGCAACCGGGCTGATGTTGGATCCGTCGCAGGCGACATTGGCGGCCCCTGTCCATCCCCAGTTTTCATGCACGCAGCTCATGGCGCCTAGCTCTTCAACGAAGCCGGGTGCGGTGCGATCGCCATCCGGGATGGGCGGCAGCACGACGCTCAGAGAGCCTTTGCCGGAGAGTCCGTTCTTCTGCCGGGAACCCTGGTAGCTGCCGAATAAAAAGAACTTGTTCTTGACAACCGGCCCGCCGAGTACAAATCCAAACTGGTTCTGGTTGAGGACCGGCTTCTTTGTAGCAGAATCGGGATGGTCACGGTTATAAAAGAAAGGATTGGCATTGAGCGCCGTGTTCCGCAAGAACTCGAATGCCGATCCGTGTATCTCGTTACCTCCGGACTTCGTGACCACATTGACATTCCCACCCGGATTCCGTCCATAATTGGCGTCATAGGTGGATGTCTGCACCTTGAATTCCTGAATGGCGTCGGGATTCGGAATTCCGATTCCGGCAGCCACATTCCGGTCCTCTGCACCGCCAAGGGCAGCGAGGCTGCCAATGGCAACTCCGTCCATCTGATAGTTATTCTGGTTCGGATTGGAACCGTTGACACTCGTATGCTGGGTGCCTTTCCCCAATGCTGTTGCGTCGTGAACGCCGGCGCTGACTCCGGACGACAAATCCAGAATCTGGGTATAATTGCGCGTGGTAAGCGGCAGAGCAACGACATCCTCGCTGGAGACAAGGGTTCCCATCGTTGATGTTGTTGTCTGCAGGATCTCTGCGTTGGCTTCGACGGTAACTGTCTCGCTCGGCGCGCCGACAGCCAGAGTGCAGTCCAATACGGTCGTTTCGGTAACATTGACGGTTATCGAAGGAAATTCGGCTGTCTGAAAACCCTGCATGCCGACCTTCACCTTGTATTTGCCCGGCGACAGCAATGGGAATTGATAAATCCCGTCGGCCCCCGATAATACCCTTCGCGTCTGGCTTGTAGCGAGGTTGGTTGCATTGATTTCCGCTTTTGCGATGACGGACCCCGAAGGATCCTTGATGGTCCCGGTCAGCAAACCCGTTCCGGAAGTCTGCGCCAAAGCAGATGCCATCCACGGTGAGGCCATTGCGAAAATCAAAAGCAGGCAAAAGACAGAGAATCCCTGTCCAATGGTTCTATTTTTCATATCCCTTTCCTTTTGCGTGTGTTTCCGGGATGCATTGCATGAAGGCTATGCTGGATTTGAGCTCAGGCAAATCAGAACCGATGCGAATGCTGCGGCCTGTCAAAAACTCGAAAGCTTGTTGAGGCATTCAAAAACCTGCGATTAAAAGCTTCAAAAGTTTTTGTCCGCCAGTCCCGGCTATCGTTATGGATTTGGCACAGCCCCCAAAAAAGTTGTCACATATATGAGACACCATGATACACAGGCAGCTATAATAGTTTGATTCAATACGTTGTCAAGGCAAAAAAACCAAAAGTCGATCTCCCATGCAAGACTATATTCCCGCATGAGACTTCAACCTGCGGAGCGTCTCTGATAAAGCCCGAATTGCCATTAAACGCCCGGTGGAGCGACTTGTCGGCAAGCCCTGCAATCCTGGGGGTAACCATGGCCGGTGATTTCACCGGTGGCAAAAGGATTATGTATACGACCGGTGAAAAACAGGGCAGGATATTTGAAAAAGCATCAAATCGATGCCGAGTATCGGACTTATATTGTTCCGGCCGTGGACCGGGCGGCGCGCATCCTGTCGCTGCTGAAAGCCGAAGTGCGCGAGGTGACTATCGCCGAAATCGCCAGAAAAACGGGTTTGCATAAAAGTAGTGTCCACAGGCTGATATTAACGATGCATCATCACGAATAATCGGAAGCCGAGACGGGACTTGATGGAGAAGCCAATCCAAAAAAACGCGGCTTATTCCCCCATCGACTCCACTGTTTGAAAGATTGCCAATATGGATTCCAGAGAAGATGCTGATCTCGATCAATTACTTCCGTGGAATGTGAATCTGCGGTAATCAATCAAAACTAATAACTTTGTCTAGCGCTTTCTCCTTCAGGGTCACATGCGTGCACGAATTGACGGTTACGAAAACCGGCAATGAGAATTGCGGAAACCAAAAAACTCTTGAAAGCTCGCCTAAGCAAATTATATCAGCCGCGGATGGTTAAACACACAGCCGTTTGCGGCGGAAACTTTTTTTGGACAGCCCGTCTATGCCCCCTATGCGTTCCCCCGCTCGGCAACGACCCAATGATTTCACGTTATTGTTTTTCGAGCACCAAGAGCACTTCAAACGGTTTTCCCCCATCATCGATGCCCCTGAGGGTCTGGCGCATGGTTTTTCCATCGTCGCTTATCACTTTATACCTTGTCAGAAGCTGCTTGCCTTCGAACAAATAGGTGGCATACCACACGCGCTCTGAGACTCTTAACTGAATCCATGTAATCGGCGTGTCGCTCGGCTCAACCTTAACCGCTCCTCCTTGGAGAGGATAGGTAAACACCAGCTTAGCGACTGCGCCGTTAGCCGCTGTGTTCTTCCAGGTCAATTCAACCATGTCGGAATCCAATTCCCTGTAAACTTCGGTTTGTTCCTTTGGAGCCGTCAAATTAAGCATCGAGTGCTTCGCCGATGAAAATTTTGATTTGGCGATATTGAGCTTCCAACTTCCTATAATCGGATCGGCCGCCCACAGTGAACCGGCCAATCCAAAAATACTCAGCAACAGCATTGCTTTTCTCATGAGTGTGCTCCTGCTAAAGGTTAATTCCATATTCTCAGCTAGAATTTTTATTATAAGCAGCGAAGTCGAACTTTGACTCCGGGCTTGCATTAAGCACGCGGACTTAGGGCCCGCCTCGCCGCCGCAGAACGGCAGCGAGGTGTTTGCACTTAATGTTTAAAATTGTATGCGCGCGACAATCATCCCCTGACGAGGATCTCCCGCCGTTCCCGTGTCGATGTATCCGAAACCGCCGAGCGGTTTGCCGCTCTGCGGGTCTTTAACTTGGGTCGACCGGGCATTTCCGGAGGAAGGATTGTTCGGCTGAATGCGATTGAAGATGTTGGTAAACTCCGCCCTGATATTGAGGCTGATTCTTTCATTGATCCGGAAGATACGCCCAAAAGCCATACTCTCAAAGGGACGGCGCCGGTGTCTGTAATCGTCATAATATGCAGCTGAGTTTCCTATTCGACCCGCGGGAGGATCGGCCCAGGCATTCGGATTCAATACGAAATCCTGGTTTGGATCGTAGCTGCCGGTGTCATTGAGGTCCTCGGTAAAAAACGGTTCGCCCGTTACCCGGTCAGCCCAAGGCCCCCCAAAGCCGAGGAGGGAAGAAAGGTATGCATTCGGCATGAACCCTGGACTATACATCATTTGTGACGAATACAGGTTTTGCGCGCTTGGCGCTCTGATCGGCAGTCCGCTCTTATACTGGAGCATGGCGCTGATTTTCCAATCCCCAAGTAGCGCCCTCAATACCCTGTTTTCTCCCCATTTGGGTATAGTGTAGGTAGCGGCCAGCGTGCTTTGTAAGGGCTGCGAGTATTGTGAAATATGCTTGTTCAGGCTCCGGTGAAGCACGTCGTTTATTGCACCCCCGCCGCTTTCCGACTCGGACCCCAAAGTGAGTTCCTTCTGCCACGCAAAATTGTAAGTGAAATCTAAATTGTGGGAGAACCGTTTGGTTACCCTCACCTGCAATGAATCGTACCAGGTTTTGCCAAGCGGCGCCCAGCGGACTCCGACCGAGCCGAACTGCGGATACGGCCTCAATGCCTGGCCTACGGTCTGGTTTGTGGGGAAACTCGGATAGGGAGCGGCAATTCGGTCTTGCGCAAACAGAGGCGTCATCAGCAGGTCCCGGTCTTCGGCATTGCCGATATTAAGTCCGTTAGCGGCCAGGATCTCCGGAGTAAGCCGGTTGATGTCAAGGAGCGAGTTTGCCTGCCACCAGACTCCACGGTTCCCTACGTATGAAACATCCACCACAAGATCCTTGGTTATCTCGCGCTGAAATCCGATGCTCCATTGTACCTGTCTTGGAGGCCGGCCCGCGTTGCGGTCGGTCAGCGCAGGAGCGGTGCCGATCGTGCCCGCAAAGACGGGCTGCTGCCCCGGATCAAAATTAGGCCATACCGCATCCACCGGCATGCCGTCTTTCATCCACATGGCAGGCTGATTGAGCCCCGGCGAAACGAAATTGCTGTTGGCCGAAACGCCGCTGATCGAGATCATGCCGTTGCTGGCCACCTTGGCGTAGACGACGCCGATTCCGGCTCGGAACACCGTCTTGGGTGTGATCTGATAGGCAACTCCCAAACGAGGCCCGAACGCGTATGGATAGTTCTTCGCATACTCACAGTTGCAGCGGCCTGGTCCATAGCCTTCAAATATCGTAGCTCCCGGCATGTTATCGGCCTTTGGGTTGGGAGTGGTAAGTCCGAAGCTGGGTAAACGCCCGTATTGCTCCGACAGATAAGTCTGGTAATCCCATCGGAGGCCATAATCCAGAGTGAGCTTGCGGGTTACTTTCCAGGAATCCTGGACAAACAGTGCAAAGGAATGGTTGCCGACGCGATGCCTCGCAGGGGCGCCGAGGTTTCCGTCATTAACCGCACCTAAAAGGAAACTGGCGTAGGAAAATCCCACGCTTTTGCCCCCCAGCCACTGCTCTACAGGAAGCGCTGTCTGGTTGGCGCTGAAATTCATCATTCCCGAGGTCATGACAAGGTTCGTGGTAGGATATCCGTCCAGGATCATATCCGCGCCAAATTTGACGGTGTGGGAACCTTTAACCCAAGTGAAGCTTGCATTCGCCGTCTGCCTTTCCTCGTTGCTGACGGTCTGCGAATAGGGGCCCATGGTGTTCATCCCGCCGTAGGTGCCTGAAGTGAGCCCCGTGATATAAGGGAATCGGCCCATTGCATTGGTCCCTTTCAAGCCGAGTTCTCCCTCGACGTCAAAGTCGGTGACCGAGGCGTCATCCCGAAACTCATAATAAACCATGCCCACTCCTACGTGTAAAAGCATGGTCGGCGATAGGGTAGTGTCCAGACTCACGCGGACCGTATCCGATTTGTTAAAACTGCCCTGTGCACGCGTAATCGGTTCAGGCAGGCCGTCCGCCGATCCCAACCCGACCACATTCGTGGCATTTTGACCGCTATGGGAGTAGTATCCCGATATTTTCATATTGTTGTTCAGCTGGTGGTCGATCTTGAAAGCCGTAATAGTGGTAACGGTAGGACTCTCAAATGTCGGGAGGTAGTTGTTGGTAAATGGGAAGAGTTCCTCAGAGCGGTTCGGCAGCGGTATGTAGCTCTGGATCTTCAAAGCAACGGGATCCAAGGGGGTATAGTACGGGCTGCTTGGATCCGTGCAGATGACATTCCGATGATTCCCGTCACAGCCCATGAATGGCTCGCGGAACGTGGCTCCGTCAACCGTTTGCGTAGAATACGGATTATATATTTGATTTTCATAAATGGGCTCGCCGGCAGGATCCGTACCTATTATGGTCCCGGTCAGCAACGAAGAAAAATCGCCGTTGCGAAAAGCTTCCGTGGGAACAGTTACAGGCCGGTCGTTGTGAATCAGGGTTTCGCGGAACTGTTCGAAGTTGAAAAAGAAGAATGTCTTATCGTGGCCGTCATATATCCGGGGAAGCCAGACGGGACCGCCTAAAGTAAACCCATAATCATTCCTCCGCTCCCGCGGCTTGACATTCGAATAGGGAATGCTTGCGTTGAGGGCCTCGTTCACAAAGTAATCATAGGCCGATCCATGGAACGAGTTGGTCCCCGATTTCATAGTGGCGTTAAAGACGCCTCCTCCCGCTTGTCCATATTCGGCCGCATAGTTACTGGTTTGAATGGTGTACTCCTCGATCGAATCGATGCTGGGCGCCGTCATCTGCGGGGTTCCTACCAACAGACCGGTAGTGGAATCCTGGCCCTCGATTCTCAGAGCCTGGGTGTTGGCCGGAGTGCCGTTGACCCGGACATGCGTATTGTTGCCGTAGCTTGAACCCGGAACCAGCTGTGTTACGGCGTAAGGATTCCGAATTCCGCTCGCTCCGCTTTCAACCGCCACAATAGGAAGATCGTTCATCCGATCGATCTTGACGTTATCGCTCAAATCGCCGCTTTCGGTTCTCAGCAACGGAGCGTCGGCATGGACAATAACGGTCTCTGTGATGGTGCCGACCTCGAGCGGAACGTCGATGCGCAGGGTCTGGGCGACTAATACCGTGATGCCCGAGCGGACATACTGTTTGAAGCCGGGCACCGTGGCTGAAAGCTCATATTCGCCCGCCGGCAGCTGGGCGAGCGTGTAATTGCCGGTATCGGTGCTTAGCGTCTCGTACTGGGCGTCTGTTTGCATGTTCCTGGCCTCAATCTCGGCGCCGGGTATGACCGCCCCGGCGGGATCCGAGATGGTGCCGGTAATGGTGCCTCTATCGCTTTGGGCAAAGGACGACCACGCGATCAGAACAAGACACATGGTAATAAAGGTTGAACGCATACAACTGTCCTCCAGTGGTAGGATGAAACTGAATCAAACCTTTCCTGCATCAAGCATTCTGAAACTTGATGCGTCGCGAGCCAGTGAAACCGCTAAAGCCGCCGCGGGCGGAATTCGGGCGCCGTCGATTGTTTCACTGCATTGGGAATTGCATACTACGCCTTTTCCGGCATTATTCTGGCATCGATGAAGATAAGCGGCTTGCCGATTCGTTTGACTATCAGCGGGCAGTGGTACGTGCCCTTGGGAATGTATGCATAGAAGGGGTAGTTGATCTCGTGAACAACGCCCTCTAATTCCATTGTCATATCCGCATCTATATCGATAAAGTTGTCGGAAGTGCCGATCATGAAGATCCACTGGTCGTGGTCGTCGTGCTTGTGGGAGGGACCGCTATAATTGCCCGGCGCTACAATGTGCGCAAAGCCGATCGCCAATCTGGATCCCGGAACATCCTGGGGGCCCAGCGCGGTGATCATCGGCGCGGTTATACTCTCGAAGACGGACTTCCATGGCTTTAGCTCCACAAGATTTTTCGCGTGTACAACATTCTTCAGCTTAGCCATGCCCCTTCCGGGAGGAATCTTCGGCTTTGCTTGTTGAGCCGCCGGCATGGGGGCGCCTAGCGCCGCTAAAGGGCCGGCGAAAGTCATGCCCGCGGTTCCTGCCGAAATTTTTTGGATAAATCCCCTTCGGGTCGAGTTCCTGCCATCGATGTCGTCAACAATCATTGCCTTCTCTCCTTTGAAGTGCTTTTTGGGTCATTCGGGCGATTTCTCTTGATGCCGCAACATAAACCAGAGGCTAAAAGCATCCGGATCCTCCTGCACATGGACTCCGGAAAAACTGCGCCGGCCCCTTTTCTAGCGATCAAAGCAACCACCCCGCCGGCGGTCTCCGGCCTTGATCATTTTTCCAGACTCCAGGTGCAACTTTGAATAGATGCGCACATATTAGTTATGAGACAAGAACCTTGTCAAGCATTTTGTCACATTATTATGACGCATTGTCATATCGGTGTGACATGCAGCAGGATTGGGCACGCCGGCGGGGCTAGGCTGAGAAACGCGGCGCGGCGCTCGCGGCCCGCCCCGGCGGAGTCATGCAGGCGCCATGCTCACGGAGTCGATGGCAACGGAAGCCGCTTGAAAGAGAATCCAGGAGCCCCGGCGGCAAATCCTTGTTGACTTTACTTAAGAGTCCATGCCAGAATATCTGTCATATATTTGTGACGGTCATAAACGGCCGGCGTTGAGAATGCTTTTGAGGCCGCATTCTGGCGCTTAAGAGAGTATGATAAGGCGTCGTCCTTTTATGAAAAGCGCCCAATACGGGGATTCACATGATAGAGTTTCAGATCAAAGAAAACAGTCCGACTCCCGTTATCAAACAAATTCAGGAGCAAATCAAGCTGTCCATTTCGATGGGAATGCTCAAAAGAGGCGACATCCTGCCTTCCATTCGCGAAGTGGAGAAGCAAACAGGAATTAATCGAGGCAAAATTCACCGAGCATTCCTGGCTTTGCAAAAGTCCGGCCTGCTTTCTCCGGTTCCCGGCAGGAGAACTTCGGTGGCCATATCCGTTGCGGCGCCCGCTTCTGTGAATAAAAAATGCCAGCAATTGAACAAGGAAATCATCCAACGGATCCGGAGAATCGGCGTATCCCCAGTTGCTTATGCCAGGTACCTGGGCCGGGGCGCGCAGGAAGATGAACGCAAATTCCCGTTCATCGCATACGTCGATTGGGAAAAGAGCACAGCCGTTCGCAGGGCGGAACAAACCTCCCAGCGGTGGCAAGCTTCCGTGGTCGGCTTGTCCGTAGACGAATTCAAGCTCGCTCTTGCGCGCGGAACCAAAATCCGGAAGGTTCTTGTCAATCATCTTACCTATGATTTTATCCGAAGCCTATCTCGCAGTAGGAGAATTGATGTTATCCCTATCGAGATCACCCATACGGCGCAAACGGTCAGGGCGTTGCAGAAGATAAGGGCCGATTCTTCCGTGCTCATTGTTTTCTCAAATTATGCTCAACCCATTGTGCAAATCGTCCTCGAGCAATTGCGCAAATTGCTAAAATGCAAAAAGGACAACATTTCCTGGGTCGTAGTGAACGAAGCAGCGGATTTCGAGAAACTTTTGAAAGACCCTAGATATGATCGTATCCTGGTTTCCCCGGACGCACAGAATAAAGTACCCCTTGGGCAACGCCGGAATGCGCGCCTCCTTCAATTCCAGGTGGATTTCACTCCGGAGGGTCTCGAGATCGCCAGAATTCGCGCGGGCGTCATTCTATGAAGTTCGCGGATCAGAGCAGAGGGCCCCACGGAAACCAATTGGCCTGTCTGCAGCCAAACGGCGGGCGGTACGGCGGAGGATTGGGTCAGAAATTCAAGTTGTTTTCGCTTATTCCGCGAATTCAAAGTTATCTGTGTCGACTTCTGCAATTGGGCTGCTAACCCTCCCGTTCGGAGGGGACACGGGGGAGAAATAATCATTTTCTCCCCCGCAAATTCTATGGAACATTCCTTCGTTTGATTCTCCCAAAATGGGATTTGACGGCGGAGGCGCGCCCTTACCTGAATTTTCTGGGCTTGTACGTGTCCTTCCATACCGCCGGGAGATTGCTGTCCGAAGTGATGTACCGCTTTTTGATGTACCAGCGGCCGTCCCGTTTCACGAGTTCGCTGTACTCCCGGCCCTGGTCCACCAGCACGGGAGGCTTGTTGATGTCTTCATTTAATACGCCGCTCCAGATGGACCATACCGTTGCGGTATCTCCGTCCACGCTGATGATCGGATTATTTAACAGCATGTGAAGCCTGCTGCCGAGGAAGGTGCCTTTATCGCCTATCCCCCCATACATTTTCGAAATGGCCTCGCGGCCCTTGGCGATCATGCCATTGACATCGAAGAATGCATCCTCGGTGTAGTATTGGGCAATATGCTGGCCGGATTTGGACGACAAATCGACATAGTACTTTATCAGCATGTCTTCAATCTGGATTCGGTCAAGCAATGTTTCCTGCGTGACCATTTTTTCTTCGGCAATTGCCCGTATGGGCGCGGCAATAAAAAGGAGCGACGCAGCCGCCACCCAGGAAAAAACACAACGTTTCGTACCGGAGACTTTAGTGATATTCATGAAAGTTTGTCCTCCTTGCTTTCTTGTCGACGACTCTTGAAAAAACAAAGGATAGATCCGCAGCGAAGAATCCAACTATCCAATAAGCATTCAGCGGCAATTACCCCTAAATCCTATTTGCCGCGGTAAGCGAATTCTAATATGCCGGCGCCGTTGTCGAAAGCAATTAAAAACAGCTCATTCTCGCATCGATTCCAAAATGCTCCGACAGGCTTCGATGAGCCTATTCCGGAATCAGGATATTCGGGGACTCCTCGCTTGCGTTTGGCCCGCACGGAATGCGCATTTCAGCCGGCGGAACGAACCTTCTATGTCCAGCTGTATTTTGGTAGTAAAATCCCACGGCTGTACGATTTCCGAATTGAATTGAGAACGGTAATTTGAGATGAACATCGCTCTCGTAAACACAAACCGAATGCAGCCGCCTATCGCTCCGATCGGATTGGATTATATAGCCGAAGCCCTCAATGCCGCGGGGCACCGCGTTTCCCTTCTCGATCTTTTCTGGGAGGACAACCCGAAATCCGCGATCCATCGATTTTTTAAAACCACCGATTTCGGACTGGTTGCCATCACGCTGCGCAACACCGATGATTGCACGTTTGCCAGCCGCGAGTCGTTTCTATCGGAATTTGTCGACATCGTAAAAGCGGTACGCGGAAATTCCGGCGCACCGATTGTGCTCGGGGGCGTTGGATTCTCCGTGATGCCTGAATTCATTCTCGATCATGCGGACGCCGATTTCGGCATATGGGGGGATGGAGAATTTGTTCTGCCGGAGCTTGCGGGAAGGCTTGAAAAGCAACAATCCTTTCAAGACTTGCCCAATCTGATCTGGCGCCATGATGGGACGTGGCTCCGAAATCCGCCGTCCTGGGGATCTCTCGCCGCTCTCCCCTCCATGCGCCGGACGTGGGTGGATAACGCGCGCTATTTTCGGTATGGGGGGCAAACCGGATTTGAGACCAAACGCGGATGCTCCGGCCGCTGTATTTATTGCGCCGATCCTGTGGCTAAAGGCAGATGGGTGCGTGTCCGCCCGCCCGCCGCGGCCGCAGACGAACTCGAACGATTGATCTCGCAGGGGATCGATGCGTCGCACGTGTGCGACGGCGAGTTCAATATGCCGGAAGAACATGCCCTGGCCGTTTGCCGCGAGATTGTCCGGCGAGGCCTGGGCGAAAAGATGCACTGGCACACTTATTGCAACCCCGCGCCGTTTTCAAAGGAGCTTGCCAAGGCAATGCGCGCCGCCGGCTGCGTCGGAATCAAGTTTGGAGCCGACAACGGAAACGACGCCATGTTGAAACGCCTCGGACGCGATTTCAGCCCGGAGGATATCGGCAATGCGGCGCGCTGTGCGAAAGAGCAGGGCATGTCCGTAACGCTCGACCTGCTGCTGGGCTCTCCGGGGGAAACCGTGGAAAGCATTCAGCAAACCGTCGAACTCGTCAGAGAGATTGATCCGGACCGCGTCGGCGTTTCCCTGGGAGTGAGGGTTTATCCGGGCACTGCGCTGGCTGCGCAGGCGGCCGCCGAGGAGTATGCGCGCGGTCTTGTGGAAACGAAGGATCCTTTTGATCCGCTGTTCTATTTGGAGCCGCAGATAGTTCGGTTTGTTTTTGACTGGATCAGCGCGCTCAACGGATTCGACGACAGCTTCCTTTTCTTCGACCCTTCCGGCCCTGAGCAAAACTACAATTACAATCAAGAGATGATTGAGGTTATCGCACAGGGATATCAAGCCGCCTTCTGGCACATTCTCCGCCTCTACGAAAAAAACTGAAAACACCCTTGATTTCGCAAAGCGGCCGCCGGCAAGGACGGTATTTCCCTCCGCCTCGCAATTGCCGGCAAGATTGGAGCCCATCCGCGCGCGATCTGTTTTTTACTCAGTCCGCATCTTACAGTCAGAACTATTGGAATGTGTAGCCGAAGGTAATTTTCAGCTCCGGGCTGTCGATCAGGCCCACCTTTATTTCGCCCATCAGTCCCTTCCGATGTTCGAGTCCAACGAGAATGTTGAATCCGCCGCCGACGTCCGTATCGTTTCTCCTCCGATGGGAATCGCCGAATCTGTAAATGTTCAACGCCGGCCCGGCGCCGAAATAAATTCCAAACTGCCGCTTCGGGATGGGAATCCGGTAGGCAAACTCTAAATTCGCCGTAACGCCGGTAACATCGCTGCCGACTCCTATTTCCATATTGGGCCGAAAGGTCAAGTCGGCGACCAGCGGTTCCGAGACCATATGGCCTCCAAAATGAAACTGGTCGGGATCAACGCTTGCTCCCGCGCGCAGGCCGAATTTCACCTGGGCCGATGCGCCCGCTGCGGCAAATAAAATCACCATTCCCAATAACGGCACTATCTTTTTATTCAACAAGATATTCATAGGCATTCGATTTCAACTCCTTGTTTTTATTTCCGGCTGCACGGCGCCCCTGTTGGTTAAGCAACTCCGGTTCCATTATTCATAAACCGTCAAATAGCTAGACTTGCATCGGAAAAACTATGGGTCAAAAATAAAAATCAGGTATTTTTTCCCGGCATTGGACCGCCGATGCGTAAATTGCCCGCCCGGCGGGCAAAAAGAATTCATCCGCCCGCATCCAAGGAGTTTACGAGAAACCCAGCAAACGGCCGCCTTGATAAACGAGCAGGGTGATGATGCCGGCCGTCGCCAGAGATATCAGCATGCTCATCACGGTCCACTTCACGCTAAGCGACTCCTTCCATATCGCCCAGACGGTGACCAGACAGGGCAGGTAAAGCATATAGAAAGTAAGAAACGAGAAGGCGGCCAACGGAGTCCACGTTCCGGCCAAGTGGTCGAGGATTGCCTGCGAGTCCGCCAATGTCGACTGCAGGCCATAGGTCATCGCCAGCGAGGAAACAACAATCTCTTTCGCCGGCAGTGTGAAAAGCAGGGAGGTCAGCATTTCTCCCGTCAGCCCGAAGGGGCGGCCTAAAGGGCTCAGCGCGCCGACCAGTCGGCCGACAGCCGTTTGTTCAAACGGCGCGCCCGGGGGAAGGTTCCCCAAAAGCCAGATAAGAAAGGTGGCGGGAGCGGCAATGATCACCGCGCGGCCCATCGTGTGGCCCACTTGCCGGACCAGTGTGCGCCAGATAACCTGGCCCCACTTGGGCGTCCGGTAAGGAGGCAACTCCATGACGAAGCCGCTTGGTTCCTTGCGGAAGAGGACGCGATTCAGGATCCATGTAACCGCGAGCATTGCCCCCATGCTGACGACAAGGTAGATCAAGGTGACCGGCAGCGCGCTTTTATCGAAAAAGAGGATGATCAAGGCCAAGCCCGCCCCGAAGCGGCCGTTGCACAGGATCAGCGGACTCGTAAGAATCGCCACGGTCCGGTCTTTTGCGTTCTCAATGATGCGGCACGCAAAAACGCCGGTGACGTTGCAACCGAAACTCATCATCGCCACCAGGGTATGCTTCCCTTGAGAGCCTACGGCCTGCATCAGCCTGTCGAGGTTGAACGCCACGCGCGGGATGAAGCCGATGTCTTCAAGCAAGTTGAAGGCGGTAAAAAAGATGATCATCGGCGGAAGCATAACCGCTACAACGGTCCCGGTCCCGACAATGACGCCGTCCACCAAAGCCCCGACAACCCACCAGGGAGCAGACAGGAGGGCCAATAAACGCCGTGTTTCTTCAGCAAGCCAACCGAACGCGCTTCCCAGCATATCGGATGGGACATTCGCTCCCTGAATGGTCACCCACAATACAGTGATGAGCATGCCCAGCATGATCGGCCAGGACCAGATGCGGTGCGTGACGATACGGTCCACCCGCTCCGTCAGGGTCTCTTCGGCAGGCTGCATCCGATACGCCACTCGACGAAATACGGCGTCGGCGAATTCATATCGGCGCCGGACAATCTCCACTCGAGCGTCCGGACGGGATGCCTCCCTGAGGCGGGCTGCTTTCTGAACTATAGCCTGCAGCGTTTTGCGAGACATGGCCGATGTATCCGCCTTTGCGCTCATCCCGCAACAACCAAGATCGCCGCGATGCAAGGAATCCACAATCTCCGGATCGTCTTCCAAGAGCCTGAGTGCGGTCCAGCGCGCCCGTCCGTCAATCGCCGCGCCGGCCAGATCAGTTTGCAGACTCCGGGCGTGCCCTTCCACGGTTAAGCCGTAATCGATCGTAACCGGATGAGTCTTCCGTGCGCCGTCCGCCACTTCCAGCAACGCGGATGCCAGTTGCGCAAGGCCCTTGCCTTCAGTGGCTACGGTTGCAACCACGGGGACTCCCAACGCCGCCTCCAGAGCCGGCACATCGATTTCCCATCCCTGGCGCTCGACTTCGTCCATGAGATTGAGCGCAACGACCACCCGATCGGTCAATTCCAGAATCTGAAGCGTCAGGTTCAAGTTGCGTTCCAGGCTGGTTGCATCCACGATGTTGAGCACAACATTCGGCTCTCCGGAAAGGATGAATTTCCTGGCGACGATCTCTTCGGGAGACTGCGCGGCCAGGCTGTAGGTTCCGGGCAAATCCACGAGATGGATTTGCCGGCCCTCATGCTCGAAGTTGCCCTCAGCCCGCTCAATAGTCTTACCCGGCCAGTTGCCGACATGTTGATGGCTGCCCGTAAATGAATTGAAGATTGCGCTCTTGCCCACATTGGGATTGCCGGCCAGCGCAACGATAAGGGCTTTGCCCTCACTCATGAGCGACCTCCTCCACCAGGACCGTGCTGGCGTCGGCCCTGCGCATGGAGATGGCGGTCCCTTTGACGCGGAATTCCACGGGATCTCCCAAAGGCGCCTCGCGCACCACGAGAACCTCGGCCCCGGGAACCAGCCCCATGTCCAGCATGCGGCGCTGGTGTTTTCCGCTGCCTTTAACTTCCACCACACGGGCACGGCTGTCGACCGGTAATTCCCCCAGAGGGACAAGGAGAGCAGGCGCCGGCATCACAAAAACATGCCTGGATGCGGCGACAGCCAAAGGGATTACTTCCCCGTTCATGCCAAGCCGCAAGAGATCGGAAGTCCGTTCTAAAACCTCTACATCTACGCCCGGCTTTAACCCAAGCGCAACAAGCTGGGCCAGGAGCGGCGCAGGCTCGTCAGCCAGGCGAACAATGCGCAACCGGCTGCCCGGGGCGTCTTGCTCCATTAAGGGAGATCCCGGCCGGGAAGGCATCCGGCCCCCGGGAGCCGGGATTGCGTCTCCGTGCGGGTCCCACGCCGGCTGCCCTAATTCAGCATCCAGCCTCTCCAGTTCCTCCGGAGTCGTTTCGTGTTCGCGGCGATGAGCCTCGGCATGGACTTCTTCAATAGGCCTTCCTTCCTTATCCACGAGATAACGCTCCCAGAGGCGGTGCGCCCGGATCAGCTCGAGGGCGTGCGTTTTTCCAGTGTCTGTGAGGCGCATGCCGGTTTGATCGGTGCCCTCCACCCATCCGAAGGCGATCAGGGCTTTTACCGCTTCATCGGCCATCGCCCTCGAGAGCCCGCCGGCGTCGGCCAGTTTTTCAGTCTCCCATGGCTCTCCCTTTGCCTCCTGAAGGAAATAGGCTGCCTTCAATGCATCCTCCCCCTCTACAGATTTGCGTATTAACCGGGGCACGGACGCCTGAGCCGCAGGCGTCTTCCCGCGGCATCGAATTAACGCCCATAACCAAAGCAAAGCCAGCAATAAAGAAAGCACCGGCCAAAACCAGAATGAAAGGGTCGCCATTTACATTTCTCCACCCATGAATCGAAGCATATTATCATTATATTAAATAAGCATCACCGCATAGTTGAGGCAAGTCTGAGATTCCGGCAAAACAATTTCTAATCCAGCTGCCGAATAGGAGAATTGCAAAGATGCTATGCCTGCGTTCAATTCGCCTAGGGGGCGCGCATTCGACGGAACGGGATGCGGATAAGTTCCCGATTTCGGTTATAATGTTGCCCGATACGAAACCGGCAAGGGATTATCTTACGGAGTGGTCCGGTTCATCGCGGTTGCGACGGGGATTCCGAAAATAGGACGCGCACCATGAGTGATTGGAACAGGTCGCGCGACATCTCCTAATACTTCGCGCCCATATCATCAAATCAACTCCCGGCGCGCCGCCTGCGTTCAGCGTATGCCGGCTAAGAGGACTCATGGCGCGGGCGGATATTTAAGAGGGAAAGGAGCTGTTATGGCATCCGGAAAATCCGCAAAGGACGGCATAAAAAAACACGCGCAAAGAACCGCCGCAGTCGCAAAAGGGGGGCGCCTGTCCCCCGACGAGATCAAACGGATGGACGCATACTGGAGGGCGTGCAATTACCTGGCCGCAGGGATGATTTATCTTCAAGACAATCCCCTGCTCCAAAAGGCGCTGAAGCCGGAGCACATCAAAAGGCGGCTGCTTGGGCATTGGGGCTCCAGTCCCGGACTGAGTTTCATCTACGTCCACCTTAACCGCCTGATCAACAAATACGACCTGGATGCCGTCTTTATTGCCGGTCCCGGGCACGGGGCGCCCGGAGTTCTGGCGCCGGTTTATCTAGAGGGCGCCTACTCGGGAATATACCCGAACAAGGGAGAGGACGAAGACGGCATGCGCCTATTTTTCAAGGAGTTTTCTTTCCCGGGCGGCGTCGGCAGCCACTGCACGCCGGAAACGCCCGGTTCCATACACGAAGGGGGAGAGCTCGGATACAGCCTTTCTCACGCCTTCGGAGCCGCCTTCGACAATCCAGACCTTCTTGTAGCCTGTGTGGTGGGAGACGGCGAAGCGGAAACCGGCCCGCTGGCAACTTCCTGGCACTCCAACAAATTCCTCAATCCGGTTCGAGACGGAGCGGTGCTGCCGATTCTTCATCTGAACGGCTACAAGATAAACAATCCCACGCTGCTTTCCCGAATTAACGGCGATGAACTGGCAAGCCTTCTCAAGGGATATGGATGGGATCCTCATTTCGTGGAAGGAGATGAGATTGATCCGATGCATCAAAAGATGGCGGCGGCCCTTGAAGACAGCGTTCTGGAGATCCGCCGCATTCAGCGTGAGGCGCGCGCAAGCGACTCGCCCGGCCGGCCGCGATGGCCCATGATCGTGCTGCGCAGCCCCAAAGGCTGGAGCGGCCCCAAGGAAGTGGACGGCCGCAAAGTGGAAGGATTTTGGCGCGCCCACCAGGTGCCTCTCTCGGACCTCCACGGCAGCCCGCAGCGCTTGAAGCAGCTGGAAGAATGGTTGCGCAGCTACAGACCCGATGAATTGTTTGACTCCCAGGGAAGATTGATTCCGGAGCTTAAAGCGCTGGCCCCCAAGGGGCCGCGGCGCATGGGAGCTAATCCCCGCGCCAACGGAGGATTGCTTCGAAAGCCGCTGCGAATGCCGGACTTTCGCGACTACGGCGTTGCGGTTGAAAAACTCGGCCGCATCAGCGCGGAAAACACCCGTCCTCTGGGGCGCTTCCTGCGGGACATCATGGCAAAAAACACGTCAAGCTTCCGCGTTTTCGGCCCCGACGAAACCACCTCCAACCGCCTCGACGCGATCTATGAAGCCAGCAAGAAATTGTGGCTGGCCGGCTCCCTTCCCGAGGACGCCGACGGCGGCGAGCTTTCGCCGAACGGCAGGGTTCTCGAGATGCTCTCCGAACACACGCTGGAAGGCTGGCTGGAGGGGTATCTCCTTACCGGACGCCACGGCTTTTTGTCCACCTACGAAGCTTTTGCCCACATCATAGATTCTATGTTCAACCAGTACGCAAAGTGGCTGGCCGCGTCAAGCGAACTCTCCTGGAGGGCGCCCGTCTCCTCCCTCAATATCCTAATCACATCCACGGTCTGGCGCCAAGACCATAACGGGTTCACCCACCAGGACCCCGGCTTTCTCGACGTGGTCGTGAACAAAAGTCCGCAAGTGTGCCGCATTTATCTTCCGCCGGATGTGAACACGCTGCTCAGCGTTGCGGACCATTGCCTCCGAAGCACCGATTACATCAACGTCATCGTCTGCGACAAGCAGAAGCACCTGCAGTATATGAGCATGGACGAAGCGGTGACCCATTGCACCAAAGGCATCGGCATCTGGCAGCAGGCGAGCAACGACGCGGGAGCGGAACCCGACGTGGTCATGGCCGGCGCGGGGGATACTTCCACAAAGGAAGCTTTGGCGGCGGTTGCCCTGCTGAGGGAGGAATTCCCGGACATCCGGATCCGTTTCGTCAACGTCGTGGATCTTTTCAAGCTCGCCCCTTCCACCGAGCATCCGCACGGCCTTTCGGACCGGGACTTCGACAGCCTGTTCACGGTGGACAAACCCATAATCTTCAACTTCCACGGCTATCCCTGGTTGATCCACCGCTTGACCTACCGGCGCACCAACCACCGGAACCTGCATGTGCGCGGCTATAAGGAAAAAGGAAACATAAACACCCCCCTCGACCTGGCAATCAAGAACGAGATCGACCGCTTCAGTCTGGCCATCGATGTCATAGACCGGGTGCCCAGGCTGAGGACGGCCGGGGCCCACGCCAAGGAGAAGCTGCGAAATATGCAGATCGATTGCCAGAATTACGCCTATGAACACGGCGTGGATATGCCGGAGCTTGACCAGTGGAAATGGCCGTACTGATTCCGCAAGGAGAGCGCCGCTGAGATTTGCCTGAACCGCCGAATACTATTTCACTGCGGCCCCGGAAAACGGAAGCTGCTTTAGGGACCTGAAATGAAGGAAATCCTTTTGCCGATAATCAGCTGGTACATGGGGCACATCAATTACACCACGATTTGCCTGCTCATGGCCATTGAGAGTTCCTTTATTCCATTTCCTTCGGAGGTCGTGATCCCCCCGGCAGCCTGGAAGGCGGCCCAAGGCGAACTGGGCATGGCAGAGGTGATAGCGAGCGCTACAATCGGGGCTCTCGTCGGAGCAGTGCTGAATTACTACCTCGCCCTGCTGCTTGGCCGCCGAGTCGTTTACGCTCTCAGCGAAAGCAGGCTGGCGCACGTGCTGCTTCTCAATAGGGAGGCTGTGGAAAAAGCAGAGGCGTTTTTCCTAAAGCACGGCAACAGTTCCACGTTCATCGGCCGCCTGGTTCCCGTAATCCGCCAGTTGATATCGCTTCCCGCCGGATTTGCCCGAATGAACCTTGCGTCCTTTTTGCTTTATACGACCCTGGGAGCGGGAATTTGGAACATCGTTCTCGCTCTATTGGGATTTTATCTTTACAGCCAGAAGGAACTCTTGGATAAATATTTCAATGAGATTTCCAAGTTTTTTCTCGGGCTCGGCATTTTGTTTGTTGCGTATATCGCGTTCAAATCACTGCGCCGGGCCCGCAGGCCCTAACAGCCCGGGGTGGCAATACAAAGGGCCGCGCGCATGAGGGTTGGCGAATGCAATTTGGGAAGGAGCAATGTCAATGGGGACTAAAGCACTTTTTGCGGCATTCAATCCTGAAGCCCGGCGTACGCCGGCTTCAGAGGGATCGGGCGTCGGCATCTCTTCGTGGTCGATGGCGCGCCGGCCGGATAGTTTAAACGGCAAAACCGTCTATCTGGTGAATCAAGGCTTCGGCGGAAGCGAAACCTTTATGAAGCTCTTCCAGGAATGGTTTGCCGAAAACATGCCGACCGTAAAGACCGTTCTGAAACGAAAGACGGGATTTATTTTCGCAGATGACACGACGGAGTTATGGGAAGAAATCAAGGAGCGCGGCGATGCAGCTATTGTCGGCGTGGCAGGGTGACCGGGCTGCATATCGGCGGTCGCCGAATGCTGCCGGACCCTGGAACTGAAATACGGGATTCCCACCGCCGCTCTCTCCTCGGTCGCCTTTGAAAATGTGGCTCGGGAAAACAGAGAGTTTTACGGCGTGCCCGTTCGCTTCATGTACACGGCCCACCCCGTGGTATCCATGCCTCCGTCCGTGCTGCATGGATATATCGAGGGTAAAGACCCGGCGACGGGAAAGCGGCTGGTGGACGAGGTGCTGGAGGCGCTTACCAAACCGTACACGGCTGAAGAGAGTAAAAACGCCGCTGTTCAACAATCCGCGCCGGCCGAACAACAACCGTTGCTGCTGCCGGACACGGAGGACAACCTGCAGCGGCTCTTCGCGGAGCGCGGGTGGACCGACGGATTGCCCATTATTCCGCCCACGGAAGAGCGCGTCGCACAGATGCTCGCGGGCACCGCTCAGCCCCCGGACAAATTGGTATGCAAAACGTTTATGGTCGATACCAAGGAGGACTTGACCATAACCGTTCAAGCCGTCGCCATTGCAGCGGTCATGGCCGGCGCCCGTCCCGAACACCTGCCCGTCCTGCTCGCCGTTGCCTCGTCCGGCCAGCCGGCCATTCAGCCCTCGACGCTTCCTTTTGCCAGCGCCCTCCTGGTGAATGGCCCCATCCGCAATGAAATCGGCATGAATTCCGGAATGGGCGCATTAGGGCCGTACAGTCCGGCCAACGCCGTTATCGGTCGGGCGTGGACGCTGATGAGCATCCTTTGGGGATATGCAAGGCGAAAAAGAACTTTTTGGACTTCGCAGGGCAACAACTACTCTTACAACAATCTGTGCATAGCCGAAAACGAGGAGCGCAGCGTCTGGGAACCTTTTCATGTGCAAAAGGGCCGCAGGCGCGAAGAAAGCACCGTCAGCCTTTTCCGCGGATGGAATCTGCTGAACAGCATGGGCGCCGCATCCAGGCGCTCTTGGGGCGAAGAAGTAAAACTTCAGATGCAGGCGCTTCCCGCGCTCTATTCCGCCGCCACTTTAATCCTGGATCCGATAGTGGCCAGGCACCTGAAAGAAAACGAAGGATTGGAGACCGCGCTCGACGCCGCCAGGTGGATTTCGGAAAACGTCAAGATGAGGGCGGGCCAGTTTTGGGACAACGACATCATTGACATGCTGGTAGCGCCGCTTGCGATGCAGGGAATCGAACCGTATGCCGCGTGGAAACAACTTCCGGGGGACGCCCTTATCGCGCCCTATCATCAGCCGGAGAAGGTCAATATTCTTGTTGTGGGAGGAGAGACAAGCCCTCTTTGGAAAATTGCGGATTTCGATTATACGGCGATGGCCTCTATTGATAAATGGCGGGCAAACGCGCCTGCAGATTCCATAGAAAGCGGCGACGAGGATAGGGCACAAGCCCGGGGCGCGTATGAGGCGCCGAAAAATTAGCCTAAGAGGAAAAGGGGCCTCACTATTTATGTCAGGCCCCTTTTTACACTCAAAAATTTAACCGCAATTAAATGCGGTCCGTCTCGATATTACCGCCAATCGTCGATCTTGACCGACCGGCCGGCCATCAAACCGCCTATCATCCAGTAGTTGTTGTTGGACGCGCCGGTGACGATAACATTAAAGTTGCTGCCCATTCCGAAGCCGCCGAACTTCCCCTTCGGTTTTGGCTTTGCCGACGAGGCGTCGGTCACAAATTCAGTGAGTTTTTCCACCGTATCGAACCCGGCATCTCTGACGAAATTGGCAATGGGCGGACTCAGGACCACAAAGGTTCCGAACAACCCCGGCGATTGTTGGGCATAGATGTCCTTAATAATTTGAGGATAATTCATGTCGGGTCCCCAAACGTTGACTTTCCAGTTTGCCGCGGAAAGAATACCCCATCCATTGAGCAGGGTTACGATATTCTCGCCCTCTTTGGATCCGCGCCTTACCGAGAACGGCTTGAACGGAGAATTTTCTTCATTTTCGGCGATAATCGTGGCGAGTGCGTTCTGGGCATTGCCTACCGTGCCCATGTAGGTAGTCCCGACTTTCCCGCAGTTTCCTCCGTTAATGGACAGCAGGTTCCAGGCTCTGCCGATAGCCGTGTTGGCGTGCGCGTAAGGCCCTACCGCGCCGACGTCATAATTCAATCCGATTTCGTCGCGGATGGCGCCGTTGATGACGGCCCCCGCCGCGAAGCCGTTGTCGGAAACATTAACGGACGTCGTGCCGGTCGAACCTATCGCCAGAATGACCGGGAAATATTCCGGTTTGGCGCCGGCCATGACCGCATTGATGGCCGCAACCTTTACCGTATAGGTCCAGGTCTCGCCGGCTTCGGATCCGGGATTCATTCTCCCGAGCTGCTCATTCGGATCGTGGCTGGTCGCTTTCAGCATCTCTGCGACCTTTTCCTCGGTCGGCAAAATCACGGGCATAAAATCGGTAAATCTCTTTTCCAGGAAAAGCTTCTGCAGCTCGTCCGCCGTTCCGGTAAAAGTAGGCGGCCCTATATCCCGCTTAAATGGCCCTGTTTTCTTTTCTTCGGCAGTCAGGGGTTTGGTGAGGTTTTCAACCAATTCCTGCATAACCGGTCTTCCGGTGATCGGATTTTTGCCTTCAACAATCTGCTTCTTGAGCTGCTCATGAGTTTTAGCCCAAACCGGGCCGCGGAAATATTGAATTCGGATGCCGGGCATGCCGTCGTTTAAGGCCACCTCGGCTTCCTGCGTGGCAAAATCGGAAAGAACGAGAGATACTGCGGGTTTTTTTATTGTGGATTCGATATCAATGGAGAGGCGAACCGCCCCCGGAGCACAGACGCTTCAATGCCCCAGTCCGATGATCGCGGCGTCTCCTTTTTCAGAAATCTCGGTCCACAGAGCCTTATCGACACCCGCCATTCCGCCCCTGCTCCTCTTCTGCAGGACGTTGGTTTTGGGATAGTTGGCCTTGAACCAATCCATCATTACATCCATAAGGCGGTCGGTTCCGATGTAGCCCGTATTTACAAAGTAGATGGTTTTGCCGTCCAGAGTGTCCAGGCGCGGAGCCATCTTCTTCGCTTCTATCGGCGGCGGCGTACCCATCGGATTGAGCACCGTTAATACCGGTTCGGCCGGCGCCTTCTTTCCTTGCGCATAGCCCTGATTGCCCAAACTCAAAAAGGCGCAAGACAGGCCTATGCATAAAATTGAAATCGCTGCTATGCGCAGTTTCATTCCTAATTCCTCCGTTACGTGAGATTAAAAACGGTTACCAATTTAAATACGTCTCCAGAATGCAATAATTTCAAACAATCATGGCTGTTAGCGCTCAACCTACCGCAAGGAATCGCGCATTCTTGCTGAAATGTACTGTATGCTGAATGGAGCCGTTCGGTCAATTGCGAAATGCCCCAAGGAAGATGCCGCCGCCAGCATACAGCTCGTCGGAATTGCCCGCGAAGCAACAAGGCAATTGTCTGCTGAACAGCCATGCACGATCCATTCCGGCTTCCATCCCCCGCTGTTTTTTAGCGGGATATCAACGGCGCAGCCGTTGCGCTGCTATTCATTGGACAAAATTTCGTTGCCGTCCGCCCCCGATTCAGAGTTTTCGCTCTGCTCCACTGTCTGGACCAGGCAGTCCGGTTCAGCATGCGCCTCTCCAAGCACGGCGTTATTCGCTACGGAGATCCCCTCTTCCGAAGCCGATGCTCCGTTCCCGCCGGAAACACAAGAGGATATATCGGACGGCTCGCAACAGGCCGGATCAAAGCCCTCCGGATTGAATCGGCCAAAAGCCAGATACGCGGCGGCCGCCGAGACTGCGGCCCATGGTTCAAGCACGGCCAGAGGCACCGCATATTTCTTTGAGCGAATGAGCGATTCCGCCACGCCGCGGAGCCTGGTGCTGGATCCTCGGCCGGGGACTTGAGGAATTACAAAGTGCGCAAGGCTCAGCTCCGGACGCTTCTGAGAATATTTTACAAGGGTTCTTGCCGCGTTCTTGGGAGTCATAATGCCGAAATCGCCGATGATATTCCGCTTGGTGGAGCCCGGGTAATAGAAGTTCATGATTTCGCGCGCAAAATCCGCGCAGTTCCGCCAAATCAAATTAAACCTCCGGCGGTTTTCCCGAGAATTGAGATGTTGGATTAATCGTTCATCATCCTCAATTTCGGTTTCAAGCGAAAATCCGTAGATGTTGCGTTCGTATGCGGAACCTATGAGCTGCACCCAGTCGCCTTCCGGCATCCCTCCCTGCGGATCATCGGGAATAATATCCTGCAGCCGCGCCCTGCGATAATTTTCCCGCAGCCGCGCCACATCGGCATCCTCTGCGTTCTGCGGCACGTCCTGCGGCCTTTCCACGGCATAGAGGTAGGGCATGAGGGGAATGGCAATCCAGTCGAATCCGCCGATATGGTTGTATCGGCTTAACACTACTCCAGTCTCGCCGGGCCGGCAGAGACGAAGCTGGGTGGGCGTTTCCGCGCAAACATTTGAGACATACACAGCGGCGTGTCCGGTGGGATTGAAAAAGCCCAATTTCCCGTAGGGCTCGCCCACCAGCAGGGAAACTCCGGCGCCCAGGGGCAGCGCCCACACGAATTGAAAAACAAAAAGCATAATAGGGATTTTAACTTTCACCAGCACCGACTCTGTAAGCAGGCTCCTGCGCCTGTCGAGATTATCAAGCAAGCTTCCCCCGCATGATTGCCGGACCGTTGCTCCTCGGGGCAAAAGATGCTTTTATTATAGCCAAACTGTCCTCTATTGCCAGTGCAACTGGCTGCAGGTGTTTCTTTCGCCTGTTTTTTCTTGCGGCACAATGTGCGCTTTAACCTCTTTTAACACAGACCTTTCGTGGCGACGCGCCGCGCACCGACAAGGTTCTTGCCCCAGGATTTTTTTACGCGAGTCTTTCAGCCAGGCGGATGTTCATTTTGATGCGCAGGGCCAGCAAGCTCCCGGCAAAAACCAACCCGGCCAGGAATCCGTACCAAATCCCCTCGGGCCCCATTCCCAATGGAAACGCGCACACGTAGCTGACAGACAGCCCTACGATAACGTAGGAAAAGACGGAAATGAACATGGGTATTTTTACGTCCGCAAATCCGCGCAAAATGCCCAGGCAAATCACCTGAAGCCCGTCGAACAACTGGAACAGGGCGGCCACGGCCAGCAAGGAAGCGGCTTGGGCGACCACCCGCGCATCGGCCGTGAATATATAAGGGAGGTGATGTCGCAACAGCAAAAATCCCGCTCCGCAAAGCCCCATGTAACCAAGCACCAAATACACGGCGGAATAGGATATGAGTTTCAAGCTCACTAAATCGCGGGTGCCCAATTGAAAGCTAACCCGGATTGTGGTCGCCATTGCCACGCCGTTTGCAATCATGAATGTAAAGCTCGCCAACCCGATCGCTATCTCGTGCGACGCCAGCGCCACATTCCCCAGCCACCCCATCATTACGGCGCTGAAAGCGAAGGAGGAGACCTCAAGCACCAATTGGACGGCAATGGGTAATCCGATCCGAAGAATGTTTTGGACTTCGCGCAGGGAGACCTTTGCGGCTCGCATCATGGCGAAATAGCGCCGGATGGGCTTGACGCACAGGAATGCGCCGTAGAGGAGCAACGGCATGGCCAGCCGCGAAACAACGGTGGAATAGCCCGCCCCTATCAAGCCGAGCTCGGGGAATCCCCATTTGCCGAATATCAATCCGTAGTTCAGAAATATTTTAAGAATGTTGCATGCGATGGTGACCGCCATGGCCGCGAACGTGTTGGCCAGTCCCTCGCCGATTTGTTTTATCAGCGTAAAGAGAAGCAGGGGGATAATGGAAACGACGAGGCTGCGGTAATACGGCACGGCCAGGCGCACCACCTCCTCGGTTTGGCCCATGTAAGGGACTATCCAGAGGACCGACCATGAAATAAGCGTGATAGCCGGAATCAACAGCAGCGACAGGGCGAAGCCGCTTTTCATGGTGGCGGCTATCTGGGAATCGTCCCCGGCTCCGCGGGCATGCGCCACGAGCGGCGTGATGCCCATGAAAACGCCGAGTCCGAACAGCATGACGACAATATAAATATTGTTGGCAAAAGAAGCCGCCGCCAGTTCGGGCGTGCCGTAGCGGCCGACCATGGCATTGTCGACAAGCTGCATCGTCATCTGCCCGGCTTGAGTCAGCACGAGGGGAATGGCCAATTTCAACAAGCCGGCATAATGCTTCCATTGGGGACGGACCACGTTTTTATTGCCTAAAAAGGAAACAGCCGATTTTTAATCCGGATTGTTCATGAAGCTGTTGCCATGGCAGCCCGCGGCGGCAAATCACCGCGTTTCAAAAAGCGACAAATCCACGGTTTCCGCCATGAGCTTGTAGCCGGCGTCATTGGGGTGCAGGTGATCGTCGATGTAATAGGCGCGATTGAGCTGAGTCGGGTCTTGCGGATCGCGCAGTTTCGCATCGAAATCAACAACCGCGTCGTAGGCCCCGCCGGTGCGAATCCATTGGTTCACCGCCTGCCGCATCGCCTCGCCTTTCTCGCTGTAATAGAGAGCGCCTCCGTAAGGCAGCAATGTCGCCCCGATCGCCTTGATGCCGTGCATGTGCGCTCTCTCGATCAGCTGTTTATGCGCCGCGATCAAGTCCTCCGCGCTTGCCCCTTCGCCTCCCATCATCGCGGACATTCCGATATCGTTGATCCCTTCCAGCACAATCAGCCATTTCACCCCCGGCTGGGCGATGACGTCCCGGTCAAAACGAGCCAGCGCGGAAACCCCCGCGCCGTCGGCAAGTAGCCTGTTTCCCGAAATGCCCTGGTTCACCACCGCCACGCCGGCAGGCGCGCGGTCAGCCGCCAGCCGTTCTGCAAGGCGGCTGGGCCAGCTGCAATCCTTATCCGGCGTCGATGTCGCGCCGTCCGTGATGGAATCTCCGAACGCGACCATCGTGGCGGCCTCAGCCGGGGCAAGGACATCCACGCCCGCGATCCAGTACCACGACTGAGCCGTCATCGGGGCCTCAATTTCCGCCGCCTTGGTGTAATCTCCGGGCCTTGAAATGTAAGTGGTGTGCAGTCCGGTCAGATGAACGGTTGCAGCAGCGGGTTCGTTTGCAATGAACAGGCTGATTGCCAGATCCCCGTTCCGTGGAACTTGCAGCTCCACCGTATCGCTCACAATCCATGCGCCGGGAGGAATCGTGAAGGACGGATTCCCGCTGAACGTGAGCGCCCGGTCCGATTCCGGAATGATGGCCGAATCCTTGCCGCGCAATGCAATGCGGGCGGCGCCCACGACAAGGGGATCGCTGCCGTAGCCGTTCGAAATCCGCACCCGCGCGCGGCTGCCGCCGATGCTTGTGCGCACAATCATGCGCACCGTCTGGTTGCCGACATTCGGCGGAAGGGCGAACGGGGAACTCTGATCCTCTTTCGCCGCAGGCTTGCGAACGGGCGCTTCGGTCTCTGCGGCACCGGCGCCCTGCTTCGGCATCGGGAAATCAAACGATGCGGCCTGGGGAGACGCCGCCCACGTCGCGACCCAATGATCCTGGGCTGCGGCGCTGAATGCGACAAACAGGATGAACACAACCGCCAAACCCCGAGTCTTCATATCGATCCCCCTTTTGTGTTTTCGAACCAGCGGCACTCCTTAGAACAGCCATCGTTCGCGCCGCTTCTCCCGGCCGGACAAGCGGGGCCGCCTGTGGGCAGCCCCAAATCCTGCCATGAGTCCCCGCAGCTTTTATTTATTACGAAGACGGACTAATCCTGGGGCATGATATCGCGCACCTTGATAAGCCACTTGCCGTTAACGCGGACAAGTTCGTTGACCTCGCGGCCCACGCCCACGATGGTCGGCTGCTGGTTCTGCCCGGTCGTTGAAACAAAAGCAAGCCAGTATCCGTGAAAAACCGCGTGGTCCTTGTCGATCAATTCTATGTAATGGTTTGCGGTCATATGGTACATCTTGCGAGTCTGCTCGCTCTTAGCCTGGGGCTCCCCCACTCTCATTTTCTGAAAGCCGCCCATCATTTTCATGAGAGCGTCGCGGCCCTTGACCGCACTGGCCCCCCGGCCGAATTGTCCGTCCTCCGTGAAATTGGCGACGAAGGCTTCCGCGTTGCCCGTGTCGAGCGCTCTGGCATAGTCCCACATGAGCTTTTCGATCTGCACGCGGTCCTGCATCTCGCGCAGCGCGTCGTTATCGGCCGCGGCGGCGGTTAAAGATAAAGCTGCAAAGAAAACGGCTCCCATCAGTACGGCCAATCTTATCCTTGTCATAGGTCATCTCCTTTTGCGCCGTAGCGCATTTGCGAATTGTAAACACCGGTAAATCGGATTAGTCATGAAGCTTCCGCTGCGCGGGCGCGGCCGGTCTCCGCGCGGCGGGATCTCCCGTCGGCGGCGGAGCGTGATCCTCTTTAGCCGGCGGCCCCAGCAGTTCCTCGAAGATGGGCTTTAATGCGTCGGCCCATACCTGGTATCCCCTCAAAGAAGGATGAAGCTTGTCTCCATCCATCATTCCATCGAACAGCACGCCGTCGCCGTCGGCCAGCCTGCTGTTAATATTCAAATATCGAATATGCTTCCCGTCGGCCAACTTCGATAGATTGCGGTTTATCTCGTTGATCGCCGGCATCAGCGCCTTGTTGTCGTTGCGCGGGAAAATTCCCGTCAGGAGGATCACGGCTTCCGGCGCCTTCCTGCGCATCAGGGCGAGGACGGCTTTGATCCCCTGGACAACGTCGGCGACGACCGCATCATCCTTCCCCCGGCCGGCGGCGGCGCCGACGTTATTGGTCCCAGCCAGCAACACGATCACCTTGGGATGGACGCCGTCCAGCTCTCCGTTTTGGAGGCGCCATAAAATATTCTGAATGCTGTCGGCGCCCCATCCGAAATTGGCCGCATTCCAACCGAAAAAATTCTCGTTCCAATTGGTCAGCAATTCCGGATAATCCGTGGCGCCCCAGCGGCGCGTGATGGAATCCCCTTCAAAAAAGACGTCGATGCCTCCTTTTGCGGCTTTCTCCAAAAGCTGTTCGTGCGCGATCAGGGAATTCCTGTCCGTCCGGGGCACAGGCTGGTCCGCGGGCGTACGATCCGTGTATCCCCCGGCGAAAGCGCAGAAAAGAAGAGAAATGCCCGCGCCCGCAACGAAAAGCGCCCCGAGTTTCTTGAACATTAATGATTCCTTTCCGCTTGCGGCCTGCGATTCAAAAACTCTTCCGCCCATGGGATGAAATACTTCCAGTTCGGGCCGTCGGTGTGCCCTCCGTCATGCTGCCGCCAGGCGAGTTGGCCGTCGAGGAGCCCTGCATTCACCGGCGGCATTTCCGCGTTTTTATAGTCGTCGCCGACTCCCAGATCTTTCGCTCCAAGAAGCCTGAAGACCGGTCCCGCCGCGACGGCCGCCATGTAGCTGCCCCGCTGATCAAGCCAATGCGCGTCCCCTTTTTCCGGCACGCCGTAGCTTATAAATGTCGGGCGCGGCGCGCATAATGCAATCAGTTCATGGGCGTCGACCGGGATATCGCCCGCGTTCATGCTGCCGAAATCCGCTTCCGCGGCGCCGTATTTCAAGAAATTGCCGGCCATCCAGTGATACTCTCCGGCCCCTGTCAGGTTCTCAACCGCCTCTCCGAAATTCCGGCGATGAAGCTTGGCTCCGCCCTCTCCGGACGATCCCACCAGGACCACGGCAAAGCGCGTATCGAATGCCATGGTGACCAAAGCCGCTTTTCCGTACCGCGAGACGCCTTCAATCCCCACGCGCCGGGCGTCCACTGCCTCGTCCGTTTCCAGATAATCCAGGCCGCGCGAAGCGCCCCATGCCCATGCGCGCAGAGCGCCCCAGTCATCCGGCTTTCGACTCTGTCCCTTGTTGACCAAGCCGATGATCCCCTGCGTCAGGCCCGCGCCGTTATCCGCCTGGATGCTGGTCGGATTGATATACACGTATCCCCAGCCGGCTGCGAGCAGCTGCTCCGTCGCCGGGGGATCGCCGCCCGACGGCGGAGGCCCGAACCCCCAACCGCCGCGGCCGGAAGGCGTCTTGCTCCCGGGCAGACGCCCGAACCCGAACATCATCATTACGGGGACGGGGCCTTTTGCATCGGCGGGAGTCACCAGGATCATCTGGATGTCCACGCTGATTGCAGGGAATGTGGAGTTGTCGACATGGCCGACGAGCTGCTTCCCGATGACCGGGCGCTCGCCCACTTTCGCCTCAGTAGTCTCGGTAATTTTCCATGTCACTTTGGGCGCCCCCGGAGGGACGCGTCCCAAGACCTCCCTTTCGAAATCCTCGACAATCTCCGGCCGCCGCTTTTTCCACCACATTTCCGCGGTGGCGACCTTCTCCCCGTTCTTCAGCGTCAGCACTTCGGGAAGATCCGGAAATGGATTTGCGAGGGATTCGTCATAATTGGCGTGATTGGGCGCGCTCTCATTGCCGCTGGGGCCCGGTCTCAGCTTCCGGATTCCCAGCTGCTCCATCATGTTCTGATGGTCCTCCTGGGTTGTCCACTTTCTGAGTTCCGTTTCCCCGGCTCCGGCCATCCGGTGCGCCGGCACGGCGCCCAATGCCGCGCATGCCGCAAACACAGGCAAAAAAGTTTTAAAAATGTTTGATTGCATGGATCCCCCTTTTTACGACACTAGTATACAAAAATGCCCTGGAGTTTGTCGCTATGCATGCAATCAGGGGATGAGGTGGGGACTGCGGGGCTTCCGTTCGAAATTAAAAACAAGAAGACCGTCGCTCGTCGAATTTGTCTTGCCCGCCGCAGCAGAAGCTTCGTGAATCATCCGGGTTAAAACAACTTATTCCGCTCTGTCTCCCATCAAAAACACGATCAGGCGCGCGGGGCCGTGGGCTCCAAGGATGACGACCTTCTCTATGTCGGCCGTCCGGCTGGGCCCGGTGATGAAAACCATTTTTTTTGCTTTTTCGCTGTCTATCACTTTAAACAACTCGAACATATTCGGCAGCAGCCTATCCGCAGGGAGAACGGTAAAAACAAAAAGCGGCAGAAAATGGGCCATATCGCTCGTCCCCCCGTCGGAAAAAACAACCAGGCCGGCGGTATCGGAAAGACCGTAGTCCGCTGTGACCAATGCTGCGGTTGTCCCGGCCAGGGCTTTCCGGCGGTCCGCGTACGGCATCTTCGCCGGTTCAATAATCTTCATTCCGGCGTCGAGCTTTAACAATTCGCGGCTTATCTGCTGCGAGGGCATACTTCCGTCCAAGGCCAATTCATCCACGTTAATCTTTTGAAGCATCTGTCGAAGAATGAGCGCGGCCTCCTTTTCGTCCTTTACGCGCCGGTACTCGCCCGAAATCAGTTCAATCTCTTTTTTGAATTGAGCGTAAAGGCCTTCGGCATCCGGAGGCGTCACCGATTCCAGTCCGGCGGCGATGCCTCCTTCAACGTTCGCCGGCGATGACTGCAGCTGCGACGGATGGCGCAAGGAGGATTTAACGCGAGCCAAAATTTGATCCCTGTCAGAGTTCATACCATCTCCTTAAACCTATTGCGAAATCCTTTTATGTCAAAGCGCCCTAATGCGCGTTCCTTCCCGTACCCGGGGACGGGGAAAGCTCTCTTGCCGGGCATCAGCTGCTGGAATTTGCCCGGGAACCAGGTAAAAATCCGATACCAGCGCGGGTGGGCGGCCAAAAAGCCGAACATCCACATGGCCAACCTTTCCCATTTCATGGAATAGCCCGCATCCACCACGCGGTTTCGCAATTTGAGCAGGTGGTGCGGAATATTGATGCGCATGGGACAAATTTCAAAGCAGGCGCCGCAAAGGCTCGAAAGAAACGGCGCGTACCGGCCCGTTGAAATGCCGAGCATTTGCGGCAGCAGGGAGATGCCGATGGGACCCATATAAACCCACCCGTAGGCATGGCCGCCCACTTGTTGGTATATGGGGCAAACGTTCAGACACGCGCCGCAGCGGATGCAAAACAGCGTTTCTCGAAGCTGCGGATCGGCAAGGATTTCGGATCTGCCGTTGTCGAGCATTACCAAGTGAACTTCTTCCGGTCCTTCGCCCGACTTTTGCCTTGTCGGGCCCCCGATAAAATTTACGTAACTGCCGGCTTTCTGCCCTGTCGCGCTGACCGGCAGCATTCTTAGAAATGTCGCGAGATCGGACAAGCGGGGAATTATTTTTTCAATGCCCATCACCGCCAAATGGATGCGGGGCAAAGACACAGCCAAGTGCGCGTTGGCTTCATTTTCCACCACGCAAAAACTGCCCGAATCGGCCATGGCGAAATTGACGCCGGAGATCCCCATGTCGGCATTAAGAAACTTTTCGCGCAAAACCCTGCGCGCAATTTGCAGCAATTCGTGCGGATCCTCGCTGTATTCGACGCCCAGCTTCTCGCGAAATATGCTCCCCACATCCTGGCGGGTTAGATGAAGAGCCGGCGCCGTCAGATGCGAGGGGATCTGACCCAATAATTGCACAATGTATTCGCCTAAATCGGTTTCCAGAACCTCAAGGCCCGCCTCGCCGAGAAAGCTGTTTAGATGGATTTCTTCGGTGGTCAGGGATTTCGATTTGACGATCAGTTTGACCTTGTTGCGCTCGATGATGTCCATGACGATTTTGCGGGCCGCCGCCGTGTCCTGCGCCCAATGAACTTGAATGCCGTTTTCCCGGCAGCGCGATTCGAATTGCACCAGGTATTGATCCAAGTGTTCGATGACGTCCCGCTTGATACCGTAGGCATTCCAACGCAGGCTTTCCCAGCAGGGGATATATTGCATTTTATCGAGGCGCTTCTGCAGCGCGGTTTGCGTGGCTTTATCGACGGCATTTTTTAAGTGCTGATCGAGCAAGGCCGATCTAACGTACTCTTTTGTTTTTCTCGGATTAAGTTCCATAAAAACTCCGTTGGAGCCTGATTTAGATTTTATTAATCTGCCGTCCGTCTTCAGCGATTCATCGCCGTTTGCCGCGACGGGAAATGAAGTCTGACAGCGTTGACTTTTCCAGAGGGATTGCTAAAGCCTCAAACTGGCAGCCAGTAATTCGGTGATGTGCATGGCGCGCGGCTTCATCCTGTGCTTTTCAAGATAGCCCTGAATGTTCATCAGGCAGCTGGAATCGGCGCCGATCACGTACTCCGCGCGGCTTTCGTCGATGTAACGGCATTTGCGCGCCACCATAGCGACGGACAATTCCGGAAATTTATATGAAAAAGTCCCGCCGAATCCGCAGCAGGTGTCGGATTTTTCCATTTCGACAAACTCGATGTCGCCGATACCCCGAATCAGCTTGCGGGGCTGTTCCTTCACTTTCAATTCGCGCAGCAAATGGCAGGAATCGTGGTAGGTAACCCGGTGAGGGAATGAACCTCCCAGGGCGTCCACTTTAGCGACATCGACCATGAATTCGGTGAATTCAAAAATGCGTTTGCTTAGGTCTTCCAACTCTCTCCTTTTTTCCGGCTTTAAATCCAATTGATGATAAAAAACGCGCACCATGGCGGTACAGGAGCCGGAAGGAGCAACGACGATTTCTTTGTCCTTGAATAAATCGATGAAACGTTCGGCAACCGGGATGATTTGCTTGCGATAACCGGAATTAAAGGCGGGCTGCCCGCAGCAGGTCTGATTCTCCACATAGTCGATTTCCGCCCCGATGTATTTGAGCACTTTTACCATGGCCAGTCCCGACTCCGGAAACATATGTTCCGTGAGACAGGGTATAAATAGAGATACTTTCATAAGCTCCTCAATCTGTATAAGAATAAACCCGCCGCGCATCGCGAAGGCATTCTCATGCCGGTGCCTTGCGGACGGCAACAACCGGCCGGGGCCGCATCCCGGACGCAATAACGGCCGACTCCATGTTTGAGATCGAATTCCCGGGGGGGGTAGATCCTTGAGAAGGCCTCAACAAAACATGATATCACGTCATCTTTGGGCAGAGCCCGATTTTAAAAATAGCGATAGACTGCGTTTTTATCAAATTGAAGATTAGGCCGGCTTTTTTATGAATCATCCGGGTCGGCGATAAAAATTTTAAAAGCCGGCGGCGAGGCCTTTGTGTCCCTCTTTTTCCCGAGCATGTTCTTTCGATTTATGAAAAGCTGCGCTAATGTATCGAGCTATGGAGGCGGCAATAGCGACTGCAGCCCTATGAAACCGGGAATCCCCATCAACCGAAGAGAATTTCTTCTTTCTTCCGGCTGCGGCATCGCGGCGCTGCCTTTGATGCCGCGAACGCCCTGCGCGGGATGGGAGCGCGGCCCCGCAATTCTTGAACGCATCCGGCCGCCGCAATTTCCCGATCGTGTTTTTGACATCTCCCGGTACGGGGCGGCAGGCGACGGGATCAAGGACTGCAGCGAGGCCTTCCTTCGGGCAATCCACGCATGCAGCCGGGCGGGAGGAGGCCATGTCCTTGTCCCGGCGGGCGATTTTCTGACCGGCGCGATCCATCTTCGCAGCAATGTTGATCTTCACCTTTTGGAAGGAGCGACTCTCCGGTTTATCCGCGATCCGCTCCGTTACCTTCCCCCGGTTTATACTCGATGGGAGGGCGTGGAGTGCATGAGTTATTCACCCTTCATCTACGCCTTCGACCAGAAAAATATCGCCGTAACCGGAGCCGGCACCCTGGACGGCCAGGCGGACAAGGAGCATTGGTGGCCCTGGACCGGAAGCAGTTTCTTCGGGGGCAGCCGTGAAAGGCCCAATCAAGCGCCGGCCCGGATGAAGCTTTTCTCAATGGGCGAAAACGACGTCCCGGTCCGGGACCGCATATTCGGCGGAGGCAGCTGCCTGAGGCCGAATTTCGTCCAGTTCTATCGCTGCCGAAACATATTGGTGGAAGGCGTGACCATCCGCAATTCCCCGATGTGGCAGATCCATCCCGTGCTGTGCAGCAACGTCACGGTGCGGGGCGCGTCCCTCTTCAGCCACGGCCCCAACAACGACGGCTGCAATCCGGAATCGAGCCGCGATGTGCTCATCGAAGACTGCTTTTTCGATACGGGGGACGACTGCGTTGCCGTCAAATCGGGCCGCAACCGCGACGGCCGGCGCATCGGGATTCCTTCGGAGAATATCATCGTGCGGCATTGCCGCATGAAGGACGGCCACGGAGGCGTAACGATAGGAAGCGAAGCGTCCGGCGGCGTGCGCAATGTCTTCGCGGAAGACTGCCTCATGGACAGCCCCAATCTCGAAAGGGCGCTGCGCCTCAAGACAAATTCCGTGCGCGGCGGCTTCATTGAGGACGTCTTCATGCGCAATGTAAAGGTCGGAGAGGTATCCGACGCGGTGCTGCGCATCAACCTATTCTATGAAGAAGGAGACGCCGGACGCTTCCCTCCCACAGTCCGCAACATCGAAATGAGCCGTGTCACGAGCGAAAAAAGCAAATATGCTCTCTATCTGCGCGGCTATAAGCACGCCCCGCTGCGCAACATCCGCATTTCCAAATGCTCGTTTGAAAATACATCTCATCCCGATGTAATCGAAAACGTGGACGGGCTGATTTTCGATTGAGGAACGCCCGCGATTCCGCGGCGCGTTTTCATTCCGGTTTCAGATGCAGATCCATGAAATCCAGATAAACGTCCCAATCCGAAGTCCCATCGGCCGCCTGCATGCCGTGGCCTCCCTTGTGCATATAGAAGCCGATATCGTGGAGAATCGGCTGGCCGCTTTCAGAAATCCGGTCCGTGCCGAGGCCCTTTTTGCCGAACAACTCGTACACCGGTTCGGCGGCGACGGCCGCCTTGAACTCGCCCATCGGGTCCGACCACTTGTCGGTGTCGCCGGTTTGCAGAAGCACAGGGCGCGGAGCCATGAGCGCGATCAGCAGGTGGGCGTCCATCGGGGCTGAATCCGGTTCATCGCCCCATTTGGCGTAATGGCCGCAAAACTGGTATCCGTAGCGCTGGGGCAGCGTAATCAGCTTGATGGTTTCGCCGTAGCTGCGCCGGCTGAGCGCCGCCCCGCCCTGGCCGGAGCAGCTCGGAATGGCCATGGCAAAACGCGGGTCTCCGGCCGCCGTCCACAGCGCGGTTTTCCCCAGTCGGGAAACGCCGGTGACAACCACGCGCTTGGCGTCTATTCCCGGATCCGTCTCAAAATAATCCATGGCCCGGCTCAATCCCCATGCCCATGCCGCAATGGCGCCCCATTCGTCCGGGGCCGGCGCGGTTTGGCCGGGCTTCAAGTATTGACTGCGAATACCATAGGGCAGGCCTTCCTTGAAATCCGGTTCGATGTCTCCGTAGTAAACCGTGGCAAATCCGTAGCCGCGTTCAATAAACTGCAGCACGTCAATCTTAGGGAACGGGGACTCATGGCCTGCGGCGACCCTCTGTTTTTCCATGTTCCAGACTTTGCCTTCTCTCACGCCGGGATCGCTCACCATCTGGCAATTGGGCATAAAGCCGATATTCAGCAGCAGCGGCGCCGGCTTCCCGCCTTTTGCCGGCAGATAGATCAGCAAGTCCGCCACCGGACCTTTCCCGAAGCTCATGGCGACCTGCCTGCGCAGCGCTTTTCCTTCGAAGACCGGAGTCCCTTTGTCGAACACCGTAAAACTTACATCCTTTGGATTCCCCAGCGCCCGGCCGAACTGGTTATTCTCAAAAAGCCGCAAAATTTCCGGGCGTCTCTGTTCAATCCAGGTTTTCGTGTCCGCAACTTTTTTGCCGTTCAGGAGCACGAGCGGGTCCGGCAGCGTGTATCGGGGGACATCGGCCTCGGTGTAATTAATTACAATGCCTTCGCGTTCCTCGTCGGGCCAGTCCCGGATTTGTGCTTCAGCGGCTGTGGACGCCAGTCCCAAAACAAGCGTTAAGAAGAAAACACCTTGGCGGCGCTTCATAGGATTTTGCACCTCCGAATGAGTTGGGTCTCTCATAACGGGCAAGTTTAGCATATCCGGCCCCCCTCCAGGCGGCAACATTCTTTGCGAAGACAGCAAATCTGCGGGGAGGCAAAGCCGTGCACATTTTTCTGCTACAGGTCCCGCACTGTTATAGAATGCCCTCCGGAAATAAAGCACGGTTCTCCTCTAACCCATTTTTCACTGAAAGGCTTGAGCCATGATCCGGCATCTCAAACTTCTTAGGAAAGCAGTCCAAGAGAATCCCGGCAGATTCAGTTTGATCAAACTATGTCCCGCGCTGGCTCTTTCTTTAACAATTGCCGCGCTCGGCCCCGCGGTGTCTTCCTGCGGGAAGCAGAATGCCGCTCCGGCAGAGGGAAGCTACCCTATAACTCCTGTTGAGATTCGCAACGTAAGGCTCACCGACCGGTTCTGGCTTCCGATTGTTCGGCGAATTCAGGAAAAAACTATTCCCTATGCCCTCGAAAAATGCGAGGAAGAGGGCCGGCTGGATAATTTCCTCATTGCGGGCGGACAAATGGAAGGAGAAGTCAGGGGCCGGATGCCGTTTGACGACACGGATGTCTATAAAATCATCGAAGGCGCCTCCATTTCGCTCATCAGCGCTCCCAACTCGGATCTGGAGCAGCGGCTGGACAAACTGATTGAAATTATCGCCAAAGGGCAGGAGGCCGACGGATACCTGACGACCTGGCGGACCATCAATCCCCAAAAGCCGCCTTCCCCCTGGGTCAAGGTGGTCGAAGGCCGGCGGTGGGAATCGCTGGAAGCCAGCCACGAGCTGTACAACGCCGGGCATTTATATGAAGCCGCCTATGCGCATTACAAAGCAACCGGAAAAACAAATTTCCTGGAGATTGCCTATCGAAATGCCGACCTTGTCGCTGAAACATTTGGAGACGGGGAAGGCCGGATAGCGGCGGTCCCGGGGCATCAGATCATCGAAACAGGACTGATCAAATTGTATTATGCATCGGGGAAGGAAGAATATTTAAAGCTCGCCAAATACTTTCTCGACCACCGCGGCAGGCCGGAGCATCACAAAATCAGCGATGATTATTTATCCGCCGCATACGCCCAGGACCATCTGCCCGTGATCGAACAGGAGGAGGTCATGGGCCACGCTGTCCGGGCCGTGTACATGTATGCCGCGATGACGGACATTGCCGTGCTGATGAAGGATGCGGCCTATGAAGGGGCCGTGGATAAGCTGTGGCGGAATATGGTGGGAAAAAAGATTTACCTCACCGGCGGCATCGGAGCGAAACACGAAGGGGAAGCCTTCGGCGCGAATTACGAGCTGCCCAACCTTACGGCCTACAACGAGACGTGCGCCGCAATCGGGAGCGTGTACTGGAACCACCGCTTGCACAGCAAAACCGGCCGCGTCGAGTATCTGGATGTCATGGAGAGGACGCTTTACAACGGCCTTCTGTCGGGATTGTCGCTGGACGGCACCCATTTCTTTTACCCGAATCCGCTCGAATCCGACGGCAAGTACCCTTTCAATCAGGGAGCGCTCACGAGGAAGGAATGGTTCGACTGTTCCTGCTGCCCGACCAATCTGATTCGATTTATCCCCTCGGTAATCGGGCTGTTGTATTCCAAATCGGCGGACACATTGTACGTGAATCTTTACGCAAGCAGCGAGGCCCGTGTGCCGCTCGAAAATACCACGTTGGAAATCCGGCAGGAAACGCAATATCCCTGGAACGGAGCCGTAAATATCCGCGTGTCTTCAAGCAAGGACGCGCCCGCAGCGATTAAATTGAGAATTCCGTCCTGGGCGTGTAATGAGGTTCTGCCCGGCGGTTTGTATGCCTATCTCGATGAAAAACCGGACGATCCGGTTGTCGCCATTAACGGCGAAACCATCGAGGCTTCAGTGAACGAGGGGTATCTGACGCTCGAAAGAATCTGGAAACAGGACACAATAAGCCTGCAATTCCCTATGGCTGTGCGGAAAGTTGCCGCGGATTCAAAGGTATCTGAAAATCTGGGGAAAATCGCCCTTGAATACGGCCCGCTTGTCTATGCTTTTGAACAGGCGGATCAAAGATTTGATCTGGATAAACTCCGGATTGCTCCATCGGCCCGCTTCAATCCGAAAATGGAAGAGGAGCTGCTGGGCGGCGTGGTTACCCTGACCAATGAAAATGCAAAAGCCGTCCCCTACTACAGCTGGTCCAACAGGGGCATGGGCAAGATGAAAGTCTGGGTTCCCGTTGCGGACCAATAGAGGCCGCCTTTGCATTTCCACATAGGGGGATGCGCGCGGCATTCCGCGGTGGACGCAGCCTACTCCCGCGGTCCGCGTCCGCTACCAGCAGGGATTCTCAGACGGCCCGATCCATTCGGCCACCGACTCGTTGTAAATGACCCGCTTGCTGAACAGCCACTGCCCGTCCACCTTGACCAGTTCGTCCTCGTAATGCCCGTAGGAATCGATTTGGGCCTTTCGCTCGGGATTATTGTTCCCGTAGTGGAACCAGTAGGCTCTTCCGACAGCCTTGTCTCCGTCGATTTTCAGGACAATATTGGTGATGTTGTGCCGCCCTGTTGCGGGATACGGTCCTTCGTCATTCTCCGGGGACGGCTTGAAAACAGGCCTAGCTTCTTCCATTTTTTTGCGAATCTCGTCGCGCCCCTTGGCCTGATAATCGATGATATCCAGCACGCCGTCTTCGGTGAAAGTCGATACGTAGGTATCGAGATCGAAGGAATCCAAGGCAAATAGATAACGCGCCTGAAGATTTTCGATCTGCGCGCGGTCTTCACCGTAGCTGCTCGTATTCATTTCGGCGGGCGCGCAGGATGCGGCGAGCATCCATGATACTGCCGCAACAGCGCCCAATAGCGTTCCCGTCCATTGTCGCATTTTGTTCCCCCCTGATTTATCGGTTCGTTGATTTTCGTTCCGGCATCATCACGCCGGGATTCTATTCCCACCCGCTTTTGGTGCCGTAGGGCAAAACCAGCCCGGTTGCCTCGATGTCGTAAATCCTGCCCCTTTTAATTTTGAAGAAGTGCATGGCCGGCATATTGAAGAGGCCCTGATAGGACGGCACGCTTTCCAATCCCGGAATTCCCTTGAGCTTCATCGTTTTGAGTTTGCTGTCGTGATAGAAATTGGAAAAGCCCACCGCCAGGCCCTTCTGTTCATCGATTACAAGCAGCCGCCGGTTTTTTATGTCGGAGATATAGGCCCACACGCCGGCGCTGATCTGCTCTTCGCACGTATTGGGGGCGGCGGCCAGAGCCATGCCCAGTTTCGCCATCTCGGAATCGAACTCGCCCGGCGGGGGAAACTGCGGCTTCCCCTCGGCCGCCTTTGGTTTGGGCGCCTCCCGTCTGCCCCCCACGGAAGTGGAGCCGTTCTCGCGGCGTTCGCATTCTTCGGCAAACGGCGCCAGCGTGCCGTCTTCGCCCGTAAGCGCGTCATAGTAGGAGAGGCCGATGTCGAGCATTTGCGCGCGCGGAGTCCGGTCTTCCGGCGCCAGGTCTGCAATCAGGCCGGGACGCGGCTTCTGAAGGTTCGGCATCGCATAGGCCAGGTCTTCCCGAACCGCATGATGCTCGGCTTCGGAGATTTTCCCGCGCCGCAGCGCCAGGCGGACGCCCAGCAGGATATCCTCCTTGTTGTTTTCCTTCATCATGACGAGACAGGCAACCTGCTGCATGACCGGATCCGCGGCGTAGATCTGGAATTCCGACGGGCCTCCCGAAGCAGTCACCCACAGGCCGTCTCCGACGGGAATATTCGCGGTGTTCTCGGTGAATTTGACATCCCTGTCAAACGGCACCGCGCTCGGATCGTGAGCGACCAGGGCCGCCAGGTAGTCCTTCATGAGGTCGACCAGGCACTGCCGGTCGCAGGTTTGCGCCGCTTGCAGCAGAGCGGGAGCAATTAAGAAAGATATAAGCATCCATGCGATCCCCAAACGCTTCATTTTCATTCCGGCTATCTCCCCTGAATATTTTGGAAATTATTGACAGCACCGCCATGCGGCTGTCACTGCAAATCGTCCGTATTGGATCCGCCCCTATCGAATGCTTTGTATCCGATCCGACATCCCTTGCTCGTAAGTGCTCCACCCGGAATTCATTCCGTAAGCGCACCGATGAAAGATGGCTTCAATCCTGCGGATGTTTCCTTTTTCAATTTTAAACAGCTCCGCCAGCTGCCAGGTCCAGTTCAGGGCGTCATGATCGAAGAAACCGAAAGCGAAGACGATACCCCGCTCGCGATCCACGGCTACAAAACGGCGGTCGCGGATTCTCGTCACAAAATTGAGAAGGCCGGATTCAAACTGCTCCTTGCAGCTCCATGAAGACGAATACATTGTCGCCGTTTTCGGATCCGGCCGCTCCCGGCCTTCCGGGACGGGAACATTTGTAGCGGGCTGGCCGTTTTCAACGCGGTGGCAGTCGTCGGTAAACGGATAATATCCCTTTCCGTCGTTCTTCTGCATTCCCGAAAAGTAATAATTTGCCGTCCTGATCATTTCCTCCCGCGAGGGCCGTTCCGCTTCCGGAATCACTTCGCGGTATACCTCATGCGGCGCTCCCATCTTTTCGACGTGCGCGCCCGCCGACGGCGTGTTGGGCGCCGCCATTATTTCGCTGTCCGGACGAATGACAACCTGCTCCGCCTCCGTAATCAGGCCGTCCGCTGTTTTCAGCCGAATCGCAACCGCCGACAGCGCGCCCTCGCCCTGTTCGCCGGCGCCTCCTTCACGGACCGTCCCCAGAAAAGCAACTTGCTGCGTCTCCACATCGGGGACATAAAACTTATAGCTCCCCTTGCCGGTCATGCTGAACCACAGGCCTTCATTCCCCAACGGCAGCCTCACGCCGTTTTCGGTAAATTTGCAGTCCCGGGAAAAAAGCTCGAGGCTTGGATTGTTATCGAGCATTGCATCCATATATCGGTCGATGTAATTCTCCAGACAGGCGCGGTCGCATGCGCTTTGGCCCGTATTCTGGGCAGCTGCGGCCGGCAGTAATGCCAGGACAGCAGCCGCCACGAAAAACCTCTTTCGCATAATGCTTCTCCTCGCTCTAAAAAAAGCAACACAGCAGCTTCCGTGATTTTTACGGAGCATCCCAATAGAAGATACAAAGCTCCAGGAGCTTGTCCCGGAATCAGCGCGTGCCGCGCGCTACGCCCATGATTTAAGAGCGGCGGCCCGCTCTCCGGCGATGCGGCCGAAGACGATGCATTCCAGGACGTTGCCGCCGCCCTGGTAGTGGTAACTGTATATGGATCCAAGCTCGCCGGCTGAATAGAGCCTGGGAATCGGCTTGCGGTCCGTGTCCAGCACCTGGGATTTGCTGTTGCGGCGCGGACCTCCCTGGGTGTTGGTGAAGGCCGGAACAAACTCGGCCGCATAAAACGGAGGAGTTTGAATGGGCGCCATCTTTTTGGGATCCCGGCCGAATTCCGAATCCTTTCCTTGCGCGCACGATTTATTCCATGCGCTCACGGTTTTTTCGAGGGTCTCGGGATTTTTGCCCATTTTCGAGGCCAACTCCTTTAACGTATTGCCCTTTAAAATCCAGCCTTTTTCGATTTCCGCGCTGCTGTCGGCGCTCCACTTGTACTTCTCGATCGTCGAGAACCAGCAGAAGAAATATTCCGGCGGGTAAAGGGGTCCGCTCTTTCTCATGGTCTCGTCGAAGACGCAATGCACGGGCAGGGGCGTAGGGACATGGATATAAATTCCGTGATAAGGTATCTTGCCGTGTTTCGTGAAGTAGGCTTCGTTGGTAAATCGGGTCGCGTCCTTCGCGATCCAGATCCAGCCGTTTCCCGGAGGAGAAAAGTTGTAGCCGAATGCCCAATCCTTGTCGGGAATCCTGAAATTGAAGTCCGGACCCGCTTGGTTGTTCATGTGCCAGAGATCCGCGCCGACGGCCATCGCCATCCGGATTCCGTCCCCGGTGTTGTAAGGACTGCCCTTCGGATACCCGCAAGGCATTCCGAGGTAATCCCGGATCATCTCCTGGTTGTTTTCAAAACCCCCGGTGCACAGGACGACCGCTTTCTTCGCCTTCACGTAGATTTTCTTCCCGTGATCTTCCGCGACCGCGCCCCGTATCTCTCCGGTTTCGAAGTCCCGGATTAGTTCCACCGCGGGCGTCTCATACCGAACCCGGATGCTTCTCTTGCGGGCGTTTTCCATAAGCAGAAGCCAGAGCCGTTCATATCCGTTGCCGAGCTTGGACCAGCAGACATTTCCGGCGCCGCCCGGGAATTCCGGGTATTCTCCCGGCGTCGGTATCGTCCTCATATCCGCGCCCATTTCTGCAAGCCATTCCGTCACATGAATCGAGTGTTTGTGGAAGACTTCAGTGATGTCGTCCGGAATGGGGAAGCCGTCGCTCATCGCTTTTTGATATTGGACGCTTTTGTCGAAATCGGAGGGACACCAGTAACCCTGGCCGCTTACCCGTGTATTTCCGCCGGCATGAGCTTCCGATGCTTTTTCCAGTATGAGAACGTCCGCTCCCCGGTCCTTGGCTGTGATGGCGGTCATCAGACCCGAGCCGCCAATCCCCAGAACGACGATCTCGGCTTCATCATCCCATTTCTTAACCTGATTGAGTGAAGTGACTCCGGGTCCACACCCAGCAATTCCGGCCATCGCGGCCGAGCCCATTCCCATTGCGGCAGTTTTGAGGAAGAATCTTCTTGATGTTTTCATCATCGCCTCCTTTGCGATTGGCGGACGAGATATCGGTTCGCCTGTACGGAACTGAGAGGACGGCGCTAAGAAATTTCATCGTAAAATTTCTCCGGCTTTTCGCGCGTAAACGCCGCCGGTTAGCGATCTTCGATAAAATGCAATCCCATTGACGCAATTATGCCAGAGCATTTTTGCTATAACTGCAAGTATAATGTCAATCTAAAGAATTCTTTCAGCGGATTTCTTAACTAGAAATATTTGCAGCGGCTCCATCGCGCCCGATCGGACGGCAGCCATGGGGGGCTTCCGGAATGCTCCATTCACCTTCTTCTTCTGAAAGGAGACACATGCTGGCCGGCAAGTATCCTCACCTGTTTCAGCCCATTAAGATCGGGAAACTGATCTTGAAAAATCGCATCACCAATGCTCCCACGTACAATTTCCTGGCTTCCTACGACAATCATATCACCCGAGAGGAAATCGAATTCTCCAAGCCTGTCGGCCGGGGCGGCGCGGCGACCGTTACGCTGGGCAGCGGCTTTATAAACAGAACGCTGCCTCCTGCAGCCCACCATGTTGTGGGATTGAATGACGATTGGATTGTCACTTATTTGTCGGAATGGTGCGAAGCGGTCAAGCGCTACGGCGCAAAAGCGTGTGTTGAACTGGTGCCCATCGCTTCCTATTTCGGCACCCATGAAGTCGCGAGTTCGGCGGGGATTCCAATGGAGATTGATTGCAATCTCTTATCCTTGGAACAGATCCATGAGTTCGTCGAGGACTACGCGAAGGCGGCGCGCAATGTTCTGAAGGCCGAAGGAGACATGGTCTTAATCCACGGAGCGCATGGTCAACTGCCCGCTCTTCTCTTTTCCAAAGTTTTCAACCGGCGGACGGATCAATACGGCCCCCAGTCTTTCGAAAACCGCTGCCGTTTTGCCGGTGACATCCTGGACGCAATTCGCGCCGAGGTCGGCGACAAATTAGCCGTCGAGTACCGCATCAGCGCGATCGACATGGTCCCCGGATCCCCGGATATCCAGGAGGTGATTGAGTTTGCAAAGGTCATTCAAGATAGGATCGATCTATTGCATGTTTCCAGAGGCAATCTGGCCATCAACAGGCTGACTCCATTTATCTTTCCTCCCGCCTATATGGATCACGGGATCAATATCGAATACGCCGCTCAATTCAAGAAAGCGCTCCATGTCCCGGTAAGCGTTGTAGGCGCCGTCACCCTGGAGCAGGCTGAAGAGGCCATCGGCTCGGGCAAGGTGGATATGGTCGCCCTGTGCCGCCAGCTGATTGCCGATCCGGAAACCGTAAATAAGCTGCAGCAGGGCCATGCGGATGATATCCGCCCGTGCATTCGCTGCAACACCTGCATCAGCAGGAGTCATTTCGGATCGAAACCGCCCAGATGCGCCGTCAATCCTATTGCCGGACGCGAACTGGATTACAGGTGCATTCCGGCTCCCAAAAGGAAGAAAAAAGTAGTGGTTGTGGGAGGGGGGCCGGCAGGCCTGGAAGCTGCAAGAACGCTGGCTGAACGCGGACACAAAGTTGTTTTATTTGAGAAAGCTTCTCAATTGGGCGGGCTATTGCGGGCGGCCGTAAAGTCTCCATTGAAGGCCGATCTGAGGAAATATCTTGATTGGTCCATTCGAACAGCCGTCCAAAACAAAAATGTATCCTTGAGAATCAATACGGAAGCAACTTTAAAGCTTGTTGCCGAGGAAGAAGCGGATGCGCTGATCCTGGCCGTGGGAGCCGCGCCCGTTATTCCCAAACTGACCTATCAAGACGACTCCAGGATCCTTTGGGTCGGGGATGTCGACAACGAACACGTCAAAATCGGCAACAATGTTTTGATTGCCGGCGCCGGCTTGACGGGCTGCGAAACAGCATTAGCGTTGCTTCAATCGGGCAAAAAAGTAACCTTGATCGACGCCCTGCCGAAAGAGGAGCTTGGATCAGGCTCCTCGCCCATCAATGCCTACGCAATTTTCAACATGCTGGAGGAATACAACGTCGACCTGAGAACCCGAACAAAGCTGCTGGACGCAACCCGGGATTATGCAATAGTCGCAAAGGACGGCAGGGAAGAAAGATTGGCTTTCGATACGCTGATTCTTTCGCTTGGAACCAGAATTGATGCCGAAGCCATCGACCGTTTCACGTCTGCGGCCGCCGAGTGCACGGTTGTGGGAACCTGCAATGGAAAGGCAGGCACCGTCTGGAACGCCACAACCAGCGCCTTTGATGCGGCTATGGCTCTTTGATCATGGAACCCCCGCCCGGCGATCGGATAACCGCGATCCCGGCCCGGATAGCGATCCGGGAGTCAAGAAACGACGCGCAACAGCCCGGCTGAAATCGCATGCGAACGGCGGCGCAAGAAATAAAACAGCGGGGAATAGTCCTTGTCAAATAGCGGTGTTCATGACCGCAGCATCCGCAGTAGAATTCTAATCCGGATTATTCATGAAGGTTCGTCGCGAGGGCCAGCAGAAGCTCCCTATAATCAGAAATCGGCGATGCCGATTCTCAAAGCGGAAGGACGATTGTTTTTTCCATCTACCGTGAATTAAAAGAATCCACATAACAAGGAGAGATTTATGGCTGAAATGCCCAAAATAGAGAACGTCAAGCGAGCCCCAACTGTATATGAATTGAAGCCCTGGAAATCAATTCACGACACTATTAAAAAGCCGATGGTCACCGGCCTGGGCCCGATGGAAATCCCGGAATCTGCCCTGGCGATGGGATTTGCTCATATCACCGAACCTGACGTACTGGGCAGCCCTACTCATATCCACCCATTTGACCAATGGATCTATCTCATTGGGGCGGAAAATTTCTCTGAATTCGACGCGGATATCGAGTTTACCCTGGGGGATGAGATTCTGAAGATCAACTATCCCTGCTATATTTTTGTTCCCAAAGGTACAAAACATTGCCCGTTGAATATTAAACGCGTCGGCAAGCCGTTCATCTTCATCGACGCCAGCATCACTCAAGAGGCATCGGTCCGCCCGGAAAAAATCGCCAGCGTCGTGCGGCCTAAATACCAGGCGTTAAATAACAAAAAATAGATCCCCTTGGAGCGATGCATCCTTTGATCCCCAATTTGAATGTCCTGTTCATTACGAATATCCGTCTAATCTCAATGCGGATCACTGAGATTCTATAATCGGCAACGCAACATAGGATCGGTGGCTTGAATCCCGAAATATCGCAACCTGCGGTGCGGGACCGAGCTTAGGCGGCGCTCGGAACGCAGCATATGCCAATTCTCGGACAGGTGCCTAGCCCGGATTATTCATGCGGCGCCTTCAGACGATCGGATAACCGCGATCTTGGTCCCGATGCCAACGGCGATCCAACTGGCCCAAATTTTTAAACAGCTGTATAATTGCCCGTATACACAATTGCTGTCCGGCAGGCTGATCGTTCAATGAAGTTCTCGAATTGGAGGCCAGTATGAGGAAAACCCTGATTACAGGATTTTTTATGGCGGCCGCATTCGCGATTGCGCCTTTTGCGCTGTCGCAGATCCAGACGGTGAAAGTGACGGGCGGGCAATTGCAGGGAGTTGTCGCTGACGGCGTGACTTCCTTTAAGGGGATTCCATTTGCGGCGCCTCCCGTCGGCGACCTGCGCTGGAAGGCTCCGCAACCTGCAAAGGCCTGGATCGGCATCAAAAAGGCGGACGCTTACGCGCCCGGATGCGTGCAGGATTCCGGCATGTTAAAGATGATGGGTGCTGAGGCGAGTGTTAGTGAAGACTGCCTTTATTTGAACGTATGGACCGCTTCGCAAACCGCACGAGAAAAACGGCCGGTGATGGTGTGGATACACGGCGGCGCATTTGTCGGCGGGATGACGGGCACTCCCATGTTCGATGGAACGAAATTCGCCCAAAAAGGCGTGGTGCTGGTAAGCATTGCCTATCGGCTTGGCGCCTTTGGATTCATGGCGCATCCGGAACTCAGCCGCGAAAGCGGTAAAGGATCGGGGGCTTATGGAATTCAGGATATGATCGCGGGCCTCCAATGGGTAAAGAACAACATTGCGCAATTCGGGGGCGACCCTTCGCGTGTGACGATTTTTGGCGAGTCTGCGGGAGGGATCGCCGTCAGCATGCTTTCCGCAGCCCCGGTGGCCAAGGGTTTATTCCATCGTGCGATTTCCGAAAGCGGCGGTTCGTTTGCCCCTCCACGGATTGCGAATGAAGCAGGCCAGAATGTTCCAACGCTGAAGTTGGCCGAGTCGAACGGCGAGAGTTTTCTGAAGAAGCTCGGCGCCGCAGATATTAAGTCTGCGAGGGCGCTGCCTGCCGAACAGATCCAAAAAGCTTCGGGCGGCGGGATGGAAAGCGGCGGCTTTTGGCCGGTTGCCGATGGAAATGTTTTGCCCGGAGATCCATACGAACTGTATGAAAAAGGCCGTTTTAATGACACTCCCGTCCTGATCGGCACCAATTCCAATGAAGGCGGATTGTTCATGCGCCAGCCTGTCACGGCGGCGGCATTCGAAAAGCAGATTCGATCTGGCTATGGTGAACGAGCCGACGTTATTTTGAGCGCTTACCCGCATGCGACGGATGCCGAAGCGGCCCGGGCGGCGGCGGATGTTTTTCGCGAATTTGCCTTTGCGTGGCCCACATGGACTTGGGCAAGGCTGCAATCCCGGAAAGGGAAAGGCGCGGCATTCGTGTACTACTTCGACCACCGCACGCCGGCTTCGCCGGACGGCGCCAACCATGGAGCCGAAGTTTCCTATGTATTCGAGAATTTCGGGGGCCCCGGCGGCGCACCCAATCCGGAGGATCTCGCCCTATCCGACCTGATTCGCTCCTATTGGATCAACTTCGCCGGAACCGGAGATCCGAACGGGCCCGGCCTGCCGCTGTGGCCAGCCTTTACCGAAAGTGGCCAGAAAGTGATGTTCTTTGATGCCGCTCCAAGCGCCAGGCCGATACCGAATCTTGAAAAGCTGAAGGCTTTCGATGCCTATTATTCCTGGCGCAGGGAAGAGGCGAAGAAAAAGGGCGGGCAATAAGCAGTGATTTGTCAATTTTGAGCGCTGCGGGCCGGGGAGACTCTTGATGGCGATCCACGAAAAAAGCAATAAGCCGCAGCATGGCTGAAATCGGAGGCAAACGCGGAGGCAAGAAATGAAACAGCTTGGAATAGCAGTCATTTTTCTTTTGGCGAGTTTTTGTTTTGCGCAGCAGCCGGGCGATTTCCAACCTTCCGCAACCAATGTCTGGGGAGCGGCGTATCCGCGCGTTGACAGTGACGGAAAGGTCCAAATTCGCATCAAGGCTCCCGACGCCGCGAAGCTCAGGGTGAATTTCTGGAGCGGGCCGAAGATGGACATGCAGAAACAGCCGGATGGATTCTGGACGGTCACTACCCCTCCTCTAGCCCCAGGCCTTCACTATTACACATTAATAATCGACGGGGCGGAAGTCAGCGATCCCAGCACGCATGCATTCTTTGGCGGAAGCAAGCCCGCAAGCGCGGTGGAGGTTCCGGAGCCGGGCTCCACCTATTACTTGATCCAGAATGTGCCCCATGGCCAGGTGCGCGAGGTTTGGTATTATTCGAAGGTCACGGGAACCTGGCGGCACGCACTGGTATATACACCGCCCAACTACGATATACAGACAAACGTACGTTATCCGGCGCTCTATCTGCAGCACGGGGGCGGAGAAGATGAAACCGGGTGGACGAGACAAGGGCGCGCGAATTTTATCCTGGACAATTGCATCGCGGCCGGGGAATGCAGGCCGATGATTGTCGTAATGGCGTACGGCTATGCCCGGCGCGCCGGCCAGCCGCCCGATCTGGCTGAAAGACCCTTTGGCTCCCCCGAAATGATGAAGGCAATGCAGGAAATGACGAAGGCATTTGAAGACGATGTCACGCAGGCCCTGATCCCCTATATTGATTCCACCTTCAGGACATATCCGGATCGCGATCATCGGGCGATGGCCGGGCTTTCGATGGGAGGCATGCAGACGTTTCAGATTGCGCTCCATCATCTCGATCTCTTTTCCTACATTGGAGGATTCAGCGGGGCTGACGGCTCCCTGGTGCTTAGCGGCCGGGAGTTGGACGCGAAGACTGCATATAACGGAGTGTTTGCCGATCCGTCTGCATTCGCAAGGAAAGTGCACCTGCTCTGGCTCGGTGTCGGAACCGAAGAACCTGAGAACATGCGCGAGGGAATTCGGAGACTTCATAAATCATTATCGGAAGCAAATATTCGGCACGTCTACTACGAATCACCCGGCACGGATCACGAATGGCAAACCTGGCGTCGCGATCTTAAGGATTTCGCATCGAGGCTTTTCCAAACCAAATGAGGCGGAGAACTCTCTGCTCCCCGCGGTCAGGGCGCGGATAAAACTGTTATTTTCCTATTAGCCGTACCTACAGCGCCTTCTGTATCTGTAAACTTCATTGTTACGGTATAAGCTCCGGCGTTGCTGTAAACGTGATCAACAATAGGGCCGCCAACAGCGACAGGAGTGCCGTCCCCCCAATCCCATGTGGTGCCTGCCCAGTAAGGCACTCCTGGATAGTGATATGAAGTCTTGTCATCAGAGAAGAAGTATGAATCGTTCCACACAAGGACAAGATCTCCAACCCTAACCGTGTCTGTCGACACCTCCATTCTCACCTCCGGGGGTGTATTTGGCCGGGTGGGATCGATGTTATCGTATCTGAGGAATCCCTCCGGTGTGGCATCGACATTTTCCAGGATTTCAATATGCGCTGCATAAGCGCGCCCTATTTGATCCTCGGTAATTTTTTCCGGCGTATCCAGCATGGAATGGTAATAGATGGGAATTGTCGCAAAATTGACCCACGGACTTGTCGTCGGTGCCATCCCCCATTGTGGACCGCTTCCAGCCGATCCAAAACGATTCTGGGTGCTGACAAATCCGTACTTATCCATGGTAAACGCGGCGAGCCTCGAAAAACTATAATTGTTGGATAGAATATAAATTTCATTGTCCTTGGCCGTGGGCACGATTTTGCCTTGAATCTCATCGAAAACATACCTTGTGCCGATCGCCGCATGGTCTACGTCCCACACGATCGCCTTTCGCAGTTGATCTTTATGCGCCTCAGCAAATTGGTAGTGGCCCGTATTGTTATCGAAATCATGCCCGCACAACCAGGCAAAAATCATGTCTCGATTCCTTGATTTCTTCGGCTTGGACGCGAAGTATTTTGCCCACGCCATCATTAATGACACGCTGCCATTGTTGTCCACGGCGCCTGTAAACATACCCGTGTCATAATGCGTTCCCACCAGGATAACCTCATCCATGCTGCCGTTGCCCGGCAATTCGAAGACCACATTGGAAGCGTTCATTGTTTCATGGGGCGCATCGAGCACCGCGTTGACAGCATGGGGCGCACCGGAGACTGCCAGATTTCTTAAATAATCCCCCTCGCTCTTGCCGACGGAGAAAACCGGAATTGGGAAAATATCAGGCGGCGTTAACGGATCGTTCTTTTGGAATTGCGGGCTATCCAACTGCATGCCGGCTCGAATTATTGCAATAGCTCCCTTTTTTTGGGCGGTAACGACTGCCCCATTGGAGCGGCCGGTCGGCGAGTAGCCCCGCATCATCTTTTCATCTATCAAGGCAATCTTGCCGTTGACATCTACAAGCTTAAAATTTGATGCAGATCCATCTCCGACATATGCCAGCAGGCCTTTAATGCCTCCCGGCGGAGTCCCCACAGTCCATTGCAACGGGAAGCAGGTTATCGCCCGGCTTTCTGCGCCTGTAACTTCTACCGTGATTTCAAACTCTTTGGGATAAGGGCTGTTCGCCGTAATTGGTTCTAATTTGGCTTGTCTCAAACCAAGCTCGTGGAGATTCTCGAGAATGTAGTTGGCGGCCTCATCCAATTTCGGCTGCGTCTGTATCCCGGAATGAATACCGTAGCCGGCAATTTCGCAGAGATCGTTGAGCCATCCCATGATTATTTGCGGCGACACCTCAGAATGGTGTGCGAGGGATCCACCCGGCCTATCGCCGCATGCGTAAAGTATGGCCGATAGACTCAGCATGATGGTAAAAGATCCTATTCTTCTTCTGACAGTCATGCTTCTTCCCCCCTTTCAAAAGGTTCACAAAACATGATGCGGTAGTCCTTCCCGATTGCCGGCATTGCCATCTTCATCTTCGGCTGCGCTTCTTCTTTCGGCACCCCTTCTGTCAAAAGGCCGCTGCCCACGGGGAGGATTGTCGAAACACGCGGATCAGCCCCTACTCTCAATTTCCAGTCCATTCACGGCCGCGGACCATAAATCGGCATAGGTTGGCCGGCCTCCAAAGCGCCAAGATCCGGCGCCTTTCCTGTAAAATTATCGTTCACATTCGGAAGAATCATTCCGGCATCAACCGCTTTGGACTTCGGCCGAAGCCTGAAATCCAAGTCCTCAAATCTGTAGATTCTTGTCCCATCATTCGGATCTTGTTGCGCCACATCGACAAACACTTCGTAGTCGATGAGAACGCTATGCCTGTCCTGGCCCGTAGCCTTGCTGTAGTCGTCAAGAGTGGCAAATTTGCATGTTTCCCCCGGCCCGGCATAATCCACAAGGATGCCGTCTGCAGGAGCCGTCCATATGAAGGAATCCGCCGCCCCGGGGTTTGGCCGGAATCCATTAAAATCCGAGGATGTGTAACTCGTGAATGTGTTCACGCTGAATATCGCCTTGCCGGGATGCCATCCGAGAAACAGGTTGTTCCGGAAATGATAGTTTGAAGACTGCGCGGCAGCGGACTCGGCGACAAATGTATTATGGTAATAGATCTCGCCCGAGGGGCTGGCAGAATGTTTTGGAATGTTCGGGGCATTATAGACTATGTTCCGTATGAAATACGCAGGCCCGCCATACAGGGTCTGCGTGCTGAGGGCGTTGCCCGCCGCGTTGATGCATACGTTGCGCAGGATGCGGATATTATGCATGGCGCCGTCCGCTTCAATGCAGTCGTCATGAACGTTCGTGATCAGGTTATTGTAAATGTCGGTTGAAACAAATCTCTTGTTTTCTCCAAGAACTTCCTTCAGCGGATAAACGTCCGGGCGACCCAACGCCGGGTAGCCATCAGGCACGCCATAGGTCGCGTGATCTATTCCGTCGTGGAAATTGGCAACATAGTTATGACAGACAACATGGCCTTCCCCGGCGATTTTAACGGCATATTCGGAAAGACATTTTTCGTAAGGATAGGGAGAAGTTAACGGAGGCAGATTGGTCCACCCATGCAACGCGTTTGGGTCATGCCTGCCGATGAAAATATTATCTGCAATGGTAAAGTTCTTCGAACCGCCCCAATCCGAGTAAATGCCTCTGCCGATATCCTCGAAGCGGCACTTTTTCACCGTTAATCCGCTGGAACCGGTGATTTTCTTATGTCCCGCCAAAAATGCGATTTCGGTTTTGCGGAAGGTAAGGCCCTCGAAATGATGATAGTCCGCGGCCAGAAGATTGAAGAGGTTCCAATTGCCGTTGCCGTCAAAAATGACCTCGCCATCGCCTGCGGCCTTGATCACAATCGGTTTTTCGGGGGTTCCCTTTGCCGTCAAATAATAGGTTCCTCCTATGGGCGTGCCTGTGCCTTGTTCCCAGATATCCGCGCCGTAAAAAGCCGGATCATCCACGTAGACGCCGGCATGAATCCATATGGCATCCCCCGGTTGAACGCGAGGTGGAGCGACATTCCACCAGTCTGCTTCACACCAGCCGGTGTAATAGGCGGCCATCAGATTGGCAAAGGCCGGCTCTTCTTTCGGCCCCTCGTAATCCCGAGAATAAACGTGGTAAATGCGGCCGCCCGCAAAGGCTTTTGGTTCGGGACGGGTGGATACTGCAACCATTTTCTCCAAATGGCCGTCTCTTCCGCCGTCAACGCCGTCAGGATCCGACATTCGGAATCTGCACTCATACTCCGTGCCGGGTTCCAGATCCAGTATGCTGCCGGCAAACATGTTGGGAGTTACATAATCGATTCTATTGTTTAGAAAACTGAAAATGCTTTCTTCTTTGTTGATCCGAAGAAGAGGCAATGCACTTTCCCAGACAGGGTCATCTTTTTTTCGATAGCTGACTTCCACCGTGGCGCTGTGATTGCGATCCCCGTCAACATACCATTCAAATCCAAGGGAAATCAAAGTCGGAGCCTCAACAACAAACAACCCCGGCTTGACTCTGTTGTCCTCTTCCAGGGCATGAGCCAAGACGATTCCGGCAACAAGCATGCATAGTCCAATGGAGATCGGACGCCCAAGGCCAAACCGCGCGCTTTGTTTTCTTTCCATCATGACACTCAACCTCCTTTCCCGTCACGGCGCCGCCAAAACCTCGCTGTTTTACGTTGCTGTCGCCATCGCGCCCTCCGTATCCGCAAGGATCATCGCGCCTCTATAATCGGCAACGTAATATAGGATCTGTGATTTGAGTCCCGAAATATCGCGACCTTCGGCGCTGGATCGAGCGTAGGCGTCGCCCGGTCTGCGAAATTCACCACCAGCCGTATGCGGTGGCCGGCCTTGAAAATCATCGATATCGGCAATATTTCAAATTCAAGCTCGGCCGGTTTGCCGGGCACCAGCGGGGTCACGTTTCTCTGATAGAAGCCATGCCAGGGCAACCCGAGATTGTCGTAAGGCGCATCTTGCAGCTTTCTCAACGAAGCTCGAAGCCGCCCCTGAACATTATAAGATGCAGCCGTACCGTCCGGCCCGACATCCTGAATGGTCGCAATGAAGTCTCCATCCGCTGCGGTTGAGGATACCCAAAGGTTGATGGTGGGATGGCCGGTGACTTGAACATCCGCGCCGAGCGGAGCCGTCTCGTACACGAGGCCTTTGGCCGTCATGGTATCGGGCGTGACATCATACGCGACCGTAGTCTCGTCTTTTTGATCGACGCCCGTCGGCTGCGCCGTGCTCAGCAAACCCTCGCCCAGGTAGTATTTTGTTCTTTTTTCTTCGGGGAGAGGCCACTGCTCGGCCGAACGCCATTCCGAGCCGGCCGGCGCATTGTACGTGTAATAATATACGGGATCTTCATCCATGATGCCGTTGTCGATACCCTTGAGCCAATAGTCGAAGAAACGGCGCTCCTCGACGGTAATGTCGAACCCGGTCTGGCTTTTTACGTTCATCCAACCGCAGTGCCCCGCGGGCCCCACGATCAGTTTTGCGGGGTTGGTTATATTATTGAACGTGAAGAAGGCGCCGTGTTTGGTAGTCCCTTCGTCCCAGTTAGCGGCCAGATACATAGCGATTCCGGAAGAGTTGATTTCTTCCAGGTATGTATGCGGGCTGCTTTTGATCCACCAGGGCTGGGAGGTTGGATCCGTGATTGCGTCGGCGATGCTGTCGCGGTAGGGCGCGTAGCCCGCGTTTTCAACCGTGCCCGCGTGCTGCGCAATCGCTTCATTCAACAGTGACCTGTCGGTGTCGGCGTCCACCGGCACCGCCGCCGCATCGCGAGCCTCTTGGGCCGACTGCTTTCCGGTCCGACCCTTGGCGGGACCGCCTTGGACCGGCGCCATGCCGCCGGGCACGCGAAATGGATAGACGTCGAATTCGCAACTCATCGGGAATATCGCCTTCAAATGGGGGGGAGCTGTGGTCGCCGCCTGCAGTTGACTGCCGCCGGTGGCTGAACAGCCCCACATGCCGATATTGCCGTTGCTCCACGGCTGCCTGGCAAGCCATTCGGTGATGTCGTGCGCGTCCCGGCGCGCGGCGGTGATCCATTCGCCGCGGTTAAACGCCACGTTATGTCCGTAGGAAGCATAGAGACCGCGGAAGTCCACGGTGGCGACCACGTAACCGTATTTCACCAGCCTCGCCGCCGTCCCCGGATAGCTTTCGACCGTCAGCACCTTGTTATTGCTGTATCTGCGATTATAGGGTGTATGCATCCATAGGACGGGAAGCGGAGTGGTGATTACATTTCCGGCGGCTTTATCCTTGGGACGATAGAGATCCATCGCGAGCCTGGTGCCATCGCTGACCTGGACATACTGAGACGTGATCTCGTATTCATCGTCGTAAATCGCGTCGCCATAGCCGGCATATTCGCCCGGCCTGGAGACGCGGCCGGGCGTGGAGGAGTCATTGCTCCCGCATGAGAGTGCAAAAACAGAGAAAACTAAGATCGTCAATAAGGCATATCGTTTCATTGTGTTGCTCCCTTGATGAGCAGGCCCAGCAGGCCGGCCATAGGCAGTGCAGAGTCAACTTTTTTCATAAGGCTCGCGCCAAGAGATGATGGGGCCCCTATGCCGCGGAGTTTGGCAAAAACGAAACAGGATTTTGGATAAGCGAAGCTTCTCGTCTGACTGCCCGGATTACATCTTCTTTTTTTTATATTCCCATTGGGCGTCTTTACATAGGCCGCAGTCCGGACCGGAGAACATCTTTCCAGCCGCTTCATCCCCTTTTAGCTGCCATTTCAGCCATGCCAGGGCGACTTTTCCAAACTCCCCGCCGTTGGGTTGGCTGTAAGTCCCTCCGTGGCCGACGTCATTCAAGTGAGCTATGGCAATGGGAACTTTATCAATCCTTGCGAAGTCGTCCTCCCCATTCGGATAGGCCATATCGCTCTTTCCGCCGTCGATATATAAAACAGGCGAGTGCAATTTCTGGAGGTGATCCTTCCCGATTGTGGGCAATGCCATCCTCATCTTCGGCTGCGCTCCCTCTTTCGGGGCTCCCTCTTTCGGCGCTTTCATTTTCGGCAGCCCTCCCGCAAAAAGCCCGCTGTCCATGGGGACGGTTGTCGAAACACGCGGGTCAGCCCCTACTTCCAGCGCCTGCATTCCTCCGCAGCTGTGGCCTGATACGGCAAATTTCGACGGATTCAGCTTCCGGTAGTATTTGCTGTCCTTGCGCTTGTTCTCGACCGTCGCCCAGTCGAGGGCTTCCAGCAATTGAGCGGACTTGGTCCCGCCCATGTCGCCGCCCATCATGCCTCCGCCCGGACCCGCAGGCTTGGCAAACGCTTCCGCGCTGTATGGGCCGATGGCCACAACCAGGAAACCATGGGATGCGATTTCCGCAAGGAAAGGAGCGTACAATATGTTTGAGTTCATGCAAGCGCCGTTGCCCCAGGCAAAAATCGGCAGCGGATTTCTTTGATCGAAGGAGCTCAAATCCTCAGGACGATAAATGGTATGTCCCGGAACTCCGGGATCTCCCTCAAGGATCACCGGGTAAGGGCCTGAACCGCTGCGCTTTGTCTGGGCGCTCGCAGCCGTCGCAACCATTGCGATTACACACATCATCATACAAGCATGTCGTAGCATGTTCGATTCCTCCTGATTCAATGATAAAAAAGGCGGCTCCATGCCCACCGGCTATTCCCCGGCCGCCGCGGAAAGCATTCCAGCCGGAATTATACACTTGTTCAAATCCTGAAAAACAATTTTATAATGTGAATCCCGATGATTCGCGAACACTCGCATCGAGGAGGCCGAGGAGCCTGCCCGAGTATTAGGGGACGCCGTGTGTATGGGTCTTGCGGGGCGAGATCAAGGCGCGCGATGAATCTTCATGAATCATCCGGATTGGAGCCATAGTTTTGAGCGAATCAGGATGCAGTTCTCTGTCTGCTTATATTATTCACCTTGTTTGGTGTATTGTTATTTATTCTGTTGCGCCATCGACGATTTGGATTCTGCGCAATTTGGTGCGTTCTCTATGCGATGAACCGGCATGCATTGCCGGGATAAGATAATGGTGGATTGTATTCATAATTCGAGGCGGTCTATTTGAAATGAAAAAAATGGCATCAAAGAAATATCCCAGGGCTTCATCAAACGCTGAAATCCGCGCTGTGGACGCAAGCTCAAAAAACAAGCTTTTTCGATCCGCTGAAGAATTATTTTCTACAAAAGGATTCCGTGAAGTTTCGGTTCGCGACATCGCAGGGCGTGCGGGCGTCCATTTTGCACTGGTCGGGTATTATTTCGGCGGGAAACAAGCGTTGTTCAACGAGGTGTTTCGCTCTCATGTCGCTCCGCTCGTCGAGGATGGGATGAAACGCTTGGAATCTATTACGCGAAACGGCCGCATTCCGTCCGTCGAAGAAATTCTGAAAGCATGGATCCTTCCATGCCTGCGGCAGGGGAGCCGTAAAGAAGGCAGAATGATTCACCTGCGCATCATCGCAAATTTGTCCCACGAACGATGGGAATATACAAAGACTGTTTCCGGCTACATGAAGCAGTCCCATAGCGCATTTGTTAAGGCGCTGCATTCCTGTCTTCCCCATCTCTCGACGGAAACATTGATGTGGCGGCTGCATTTCGTGATGGGGGCATTGTTTTTCGGAATCCGGCAGCCGGCTTCGCTGATCGCTTTGTCGGGAGGGCGCTGCAATCCTAACGATCTTGAGGCGACTTTCAATCAAATCCTGCCCTATGCAGCCGCTGGATTCCGTGCGCCGGAATCCGCCGCGCCAACAGCCGGAAGCTGAAAAAGCATAAAGCGAACCCGCATTATTCATGAGGCTTATGCGGCGGCGACAGCTCCGGACATAATCCGAAATTTGCCCGCCATCAAGGCTGGATTCGAACCCCTACTCCACTCTGTATACCCCTATGATAACGTAAGGCGTATCCTTGGGCATTGTTTTAGGCATTGTCAAAGTGCCCAGGAAAACGGCGTGATTAAGCCAATCATGGGCGCTGGCGGAAGGGGCCTCGAAATCTATCACGGAGCGGATATATGGGCCGGTCCTGCTGTCCGCGTGAATCAGAACTCTGTTTTGCACTTGAATTAAGGCGCCGTTGGAAGTTTTCAAAGTGTAACGCGCATATAACTCCACGTCCCCGTCCGGCCGAGTTAACTGCCAGTCGGCGCCGCCCGGAAGTACAACTCCTTGAATGTCCGGCCCCTTGAAGGTTCCTCCTGTTATGGGAATTATCCGGCGTTCGCCATATTTGCATTTCCCGAAATTCAGCATCTCCCCGATGGTTACTCTTGCATCAAAAACATGCCGGGCATGAAGCGATTGAATCTCCGGGTTTTGTCGAGATTCGCCGGCCTGGGAGCGGAGGCTGACCGGAACACACAGAGTGAAGCTCAAAAGAAGGATCGCGACCGCATCTCTTCTCCAGTTCATAATTCTCTCCAGATCTAAAACAGATAGGATTCCTGAAGCATTCACGGCTCCGTACATCGATGGGGATCCGCCTTGTGGGCCGGCCCCCTAACAGCCCGAGGCGGAAGTATAAAGCGTCAAACCGCCTTGCCTCTGCGGCTGCAGCGCTCGGAAGCCTGCAGTCCGCACTTCCGCCACGGGCTGCCGGGAACAGCGAAGAATCCCTATTGCATAATTCAATGGGGACTGCCTATTGTTCGCCTTCTTTCTCCGCCTGCTCCCTGAGCCAGGAGATATAAGCATCGAATGCTTTCAGCTTGTCCAGGTTCGGGATAGGCCGGGCGCCGGGCGCCGCATCGAATACCATCACTCTCTGATCGTCCTCTGTGAAAGCGGGCCATTCTGGGAGACCCGGGCCGTTCGGATCGCCGGCTTTGGCGAAATTGACCCAATAAGAGCTGATCCTATCGGAAAGCTGCAAATCCTCCGGTTTGGGAGCTCCCTGCGGCCCCGGACCCAGCGTCTGGAATGCATAGGGAACGTCGCTGCCGTGGCCAGCCCCGTCGGCAGTGGGCGCGTGGTAATCGTAATAATACCCGAAGGCCTTGCCTTTGCCTTTCTGGGACTGAAGCCGAGCCCACGTCCACGTGCTCCAGCCGAACGTGCTGTCGCGGGAGATTTCCTTTGAGGACTTCGCCGCCTCAGCATCGGTCGAATGAGGGTACGCGCTTAAAATGGCATCGGCGCAAGGGCCGTATTGCGATTGAATCCGTTTCTCAAATTCCTCCGGTGTGGCATTCCCAGGCCCCCTGAACGCTCCCAATTCATCGGAAGTATGGCCGACCAGAATCGGCGTATCATTGAAGCGGCCTGCTTGATATAAGGAGTAAAGGTCGCTCGGAATTATGTAGCCGTCGGCTACGGGACGGAATCGTAATCCGCCTCCCCCCATTCCGCCCCCAATGCTTTTCTGGATTTCTTCCGCTGTTAAGGCGCGCGCCGCCTCGATATCGGCAGTTCCCAGTTTCTTAAGAAATTCTTCGCCCCCCGATTCCGCTATCTCGAGAGCCGGGATTCCCAAGCCTATGCCTCCCTGCGTTGACGTCTGCAGCGGGGCAAACGACCCTCCGCTCATGCAGATGACGCGATGGAAAAGCCCCTGGGCGGCCGGGGAAGCCGCAAGCATGTTGACGGCCATGCCCCCGGCCGAGTGGCCGAAAATCGTGACGTTGGATGGATCGCCTCCAAAACGGGCAATATTTTCTTTTACCCATTCCAATCCTGCGATCATATCCTCCAGTCCGTAATTTCCCGATCCCTTGCCGCTTTCACGGCTGAGTTCGGGATGGGCGAGGAATCCGAAGGGGCCGACCCGGTAGGCGACGCTGACAAAGACCGCTCCCTTTTTGGCGAGATTCGTTCCGTCGTACATGGGGGTGCTGGTCGAGCCGCCGCTAAAGCCTCCTCCGTAAATCCACAAGATCACCGGCATCTCTTCGCCCTGCTTTTTTGCGGGCGTCCATACGTTCAAGTACAGGCAGTCTTCGCTGACCGGCGCGGTGTTCCCCATTGAGCCGGCGGCTTGCATGCAGGCGTGCGCGAAGGCATCCGTCTTTTTGATGCCCGTCCAGGCCTGAACCGGCGCGGGCGCCTTCCAGCGCAGATCGCCCATCGGAGGCGCCGCAAATGGAATTCCTTTATAGATAAAAATGCCGTCCTGCTCGACGCCTTCAATGGTGCCTCCCGTTACTTCGACGGTTGTTGTCAAAGACGGCGAACCGCATGCGCCGGCGAAAATGATCAAAACCAGCAACCCCATAAAACTGCTTCCATGTTTGAAAAGCATTGCGCCTCCTTTTGTTCAAATCTGGTTATACCGCTCACTCGGCTCCAATTTTAAAACCCTTCGGCTTTCAGCCATTCAAGAAATCGGTCGGGCCATGTGTCGCGCGGCAATCCTTTGCCCCCTATGCCGAAGGGCCCGGTTCCTTTCGAATAGACATGCAGTTCAGCCGGTTTGCCTGCTTCGTTCCATACTGTGTAGAGTGCAACGCAACCCATCGATACGGGTTTGTGGTTTGCCGCCACGGCAATAAATAGGGGGGGCGCATCGGCGGGAACATGCACATCAACCTGGGAGGGTCCATAAAGGCTAACCAGGAAATCAGGATAACCGGCAGCGTCGTTGAGAAGAGCGGTGCCGACCGCAACGCCTCCCCCCGCCGAAAACCCCATGATGCCTATCTTTGACGGATGAATCCCCCATTTTTCGGCATTCCGGCGCACCAACCTGATGGCCTGCTGCCCATCGGAGGTTGCCATTTTGATGACGTTGTTCAGTTCCTGGTTGTCCGGGTCAGGATTTGCGTTTGCATTTTTGATCGGCAGCTTCAGCCCGAAACGAGGCTTAGAGAACCGCACCCGGCTTTCGCCGGTCTTCAGCAGCCTGTACTTCAGCACAAATGCAGCTATTCCGTGTTTGTTCAGCCACCTGGCGACGGCAAGGCCTTCACTTTCCCAGCTGAGAGCGCGAAAGGCCCCTCCGGGACACACAACAGCCGCAATGCCGTTCGACGTTGAGGGTTCGGGAATATATGCAGTCATGGAAGGATCGGCTACATTACTTATCGAGACTACGCCGTCGGCAGAAGAAATGCGGGTTTCCCGGTGGGTCCATTGTTCCGATCCAGGAGCTTTTCCTTCCCACAGGTTGATCTCTTCCTGGGCATATCCAAAAAAAGAAATAACGACGAGCAAAGCTCCGACAGAGACGAGTCTGAAAAGCATATCCGCCTTTTCTCAAAAAAATGCACGCGGCTAAGGATCTATGCGGCGCCTCGCAATGAACGCCCATCATCGCCTGCGAGGAGTGCTGCGCGCAACCTTTATCTCCGGGATCGATTTCAGCGACGGCGCTTCGGATTCGATTCCCCGGCGCAAAAGCGTGCGCCATAGGCCGTGAAACATCCCAGCGCCTTGGACGCACCGATAGCCATCAGTTTTCACAAAAAGCAAAAAGACGCGCCGTCCCCATCTTTTGCGTCATCCCCTTCAGTCGCCGGACCGGAGCATTTTCAACGCCGCGGCAACGATGGCATCTTCTTTTTTCAAGCTTGCAGTTGCCTTCGCTGCAAAGACTGCACGACGGACCGCGAAACACCCTTCCAGCGGCTTCATTTTCTTTCAATGCCTGCGCACGCGCCACTCCGGCTTCCATGCCCCGCTAAAAAACAGCGGGATATCAGGCGGAGCCGTCGCGATTAATTCGAATGCGCCCGTCATCGTACGCACCCGTCGAAGCCCCTGGGTCCGCAATTTGAACAAGTGTTTAAAATTGGCGCTGAATCCTTATATTATGAAACGAATAAGCTTTCAATCGATAGTTTGGAGGAAGGGAAAATAACGGATCCATCAATCCGTCACAGCGGGCCGTCACAGCGGGGCGGGAAGCCGCCGGAATTTCCATTGCTCCGCTGGACCCGGATACAGCGGCTTCCCGCAACGGTCAGATTACAGGCAATGCTCATTCCTGTTGATGACATCGTCCTGAATGTCGGGGGAGAGCTGCGTAAAGTAAGCGCTGAATCCCCCGATTCGAACGATAAGATCCCGATGGTTCTCGGGATGGATTTTGGCGTCCCTCAATTCATTCGTGTCGACCATGTTGTATTGAATGTGGGAACCGCCGCCCGCCATGAACGCATCCGTATACGCAACAAACTTGTCGATGCTTTCATCGCTCCGCAGAATCGCCGAGGAGAATTTTTGATTCAGGACGGAGGCATGGGACTCCTTGAACCCGGCCTTGATAGCGGAGCGAAGCACAGCAGTCGGCCCTTTCCTATCCGCCCCTCTCATCGGAGACACAGCGCCGTCATTCAGCGGTTCCAAGGCTTTTCTTCCGTTAGGCAAAGCCCCGACTCCGAGCCCGCCGAAATAGTGCCAGGCAAGGCCCTCTCTCGCAACCATGTAATTGCGGAAGGGGGAATTGTCGTAACTGCGGATGATTCGATAGGAATCTGCGCTGATCTTCCCGGCAAGCACATCCACTTCATCGATATCATTTCCGAATTTTGGCTGGGACAGGCATAGCCGGCGCACTTCTTCGCCGCGCTTGCCTTCAAAATTGCCGTCCAGCACCTCGATAAGCTCCTTCATGGCGAAAATTTTTTCATCAAACACCAGCTTTTTTACAGCGACCAGAGAATCCGCAACATCGATGATCCCCCTATCGGAAATGCCGAACATGCTGGAATCAGGATCGGGAACCAACAGGTCCTGGCCCAGGTCCATGCATCTCTGAATGCCCATGGCCGACAAAAACGGCAGCCGCACGTATTTGGCCTGCTCCTTTCGGGCGATTGCGGCCAGCCAAAAAATGCGGTGCGTGATGAACTTGTGCTGCTTTAAAAAGGCTTCGTACAGCTCCTCAAAGCTTTTGAACTCTTCCGGATTACCTGTCTGCAATCCCGTATGCCTGCCGTTAATATCCACTCCGTTATGCAGGACCAGATGAAGCATTGCCGCCAGGTTGCAGGCGGCCACGCCTTCAGCGCCGTAATGCTCCGCCCTTGTGGGGAGGCTGGGATATACGCAGCCCAAACCGCACCATTCCGCAGCTTCCTCCATGGGAATTCCATCTTCCAGGAAATGAGAAATCACGACCTCGTCATTTTCGAAAAGAGGGATCCCGCCCTTGGTGGCTATATTTGTCCGGATCGCTTTATTCATCATCCAATGCGGCGTAGCCTTGTTCCAGCGCAGCCCCAGAGTGGGAGACGACAGCTGCAAAAGCCCGATGACGTGAAGAAAAAGGTAGCTTAGTTCGTTCGAGCAGTCGGCTCCCGAATTGTCCACCCCGCCGACCATTATGTTATTGATTCCGAAATTGATCTGATGAGACTCCTTGAGGCTTTCGGAGGCGACAAACGTTTGAGTGCCCCAGCGGCCGATGAGTTCCGCCAGCAATGCAGCCGCTCTTTCCAATGGGAGCGTGCCGCTGCGGATGTCCCGGATGAAGTATGGATACAGATACTGGTCGCCGCGCCCCCATTGCGGATTGTTGTGCATCGGATGTTCGTAGAGCTTGCATACGCCGATGATGGCCATGGACTGCAGCGCTTCATGAAAGGTCCGGGCCGGATATTCGGGCACGCGCTCACAGATGCTCGCCATTTGAAGAAGCTCGGCTTTGCGATCCGGCCTCGTTTCCGCTTCAGCCATTTCTCTCGCCAGGGCGGCATATCTATGCGAATGCCGGATCGCCGCCTCGCACACAATGACGGCGGATTTCCAGAAGTAAAGCGTGTCTATATCGGTCTCGCCGTTTGCGACAAACGCATCTATATGCGCTTGCGCCTCATGAATAAAGCTCCTCAGCCCTTTTTCGATGATCTTCTTCCACATCAGCACGGACGTGGTTTGCCCGAATATCGCCGTGTCCAGAGTGGGATCCTTCAGCTTTGCCGCCTCCGCATCCCGGATCCACGGACCGACCGTCGCTTCCCATGCTTTATAGGTCATCTCGGGCGCTGTTTTGCCGCGAAATTCTTGAACGCTGCTGCGGAGGATCTCGATGCTTTCGCGGTCCAATCCGACGTTGGCATCGAGAGTGATCCGGATTTCCCCGGCATCATTCCAGAGGTCCGGGATATAGTCGCCGCAGACGTCGAACGACGTCGCGCATCCTATGACGCCGGGCGTCGGGCGCCCCACAATCACGTCGTAATCGTGGATCCGGATTTCGACATTCTCGACGATCTTTTTGAAGAGTTTGGCGCGGCGTATTTGAATGTCCTCCCCCTCGGTCTCGCGCCAGGACGCTACCGTCCACCTTTCCCTGTCGGCGAACAGCTTCCAGCCCGACGCCTTCATCGCTTTTTTCCATTGCTGGTTGCGCTCGCCCAGCGGCAGTTCGTCGATGCGTTTGAGGAGGTCTGCGTCTATTTCAGTCATGTTGCACCCCGATGATTCACTTTATCGTGAAATCGTACACTTTATACCGCATTCGACATAGGTTTTTCGAACAGCCTCGAGCTGCCCGTCATCCGGAACGGCAACTCCTTTCATGGCATAGTCCCTATTAAGGGCTCTGTACTTGCTTTCACCCATTTTATGATAAGGCATGATTTCAAGCCTGGACGCTTTCTCTCCGAGGCCGGTCAGAAATCCGGCAGTAGCCTCGATATTCCGGATGGAATCATTTATCCCGGGGATCAGCGGCTGGCGGAAGACGACGTCCGCTCCGCGCTCCACGAGCAAAGCGGCATTCTTCAAGATCGGAGCATTGGATTGCCCGGTGTACCTCCGGTGGGCTTCCGGGTCCATGTGCTTCAGATCAAACAGAAAATAATCGGTGACGGGAATGACTTCGAGCATCGCTCCCGGATCCACGCATCCGCATGTTTCCACGCAGGTATTGATCCGCTCCTGATGGCACAGCTCAAAGAGTTCCCGGACAAATCCCGCCCGGAGCAACGGTTCCCCACCCGAAGCCGTGACGCCGCCTCCGGAGCTGTCGTAAAACATCTTATCGCGCTTGACCTCATACCAAACCTCGGCGAGCGTCATGATCTCGCCATATCGGACCAGCGCCCCGTAGTAGCATTGGTCCCTGCAGCGGCCGCAGGCTATGCAGCGGGAATAATCGATCCGGTGTTCGCCCTCTGCATAGCGGATCGCGTTGTTTTCGCAGACATCCAGGCATGCGCCGCAGTGCGCGCAGAGGGTTTCCATAAAACCCATCCGGGGCGTTTCAGACATGCATTCGGGATTCGCGCACCATCGGCACGACAGCGGACAGCCTTTGAAAAAGACTACCGTTCGGATTCCCGGTCCGTCATGAACGGAAAATCCCTGAATGTTCGTGATCATCGCGCTCTGCGAATTGAGGCCGTCGGTCTTCTTTTCCGATTCCATATTAATGTGCGTCATTTCATCGTCCACGGCGGGAAGACGGCCACTGCTGAAACCCGATTCATTCATGCGCTTGCCGGCGTCGAACATGGCGGCCTTTGTTTAGGGAAGAGAAGTACGCCGGAAATTATCGCCGTGCATATAACGCACAGCACTCATCCTGAGCCCGCAGAATGCTCCCTCATAGAGCTTCCGGATGACGCGTTTATCCTTTTCCGCAGCCGCGTCCTTTTGCCTGGGGCCTCTCCGAATCAGGGGCTTTGGGCTCTCCCGACATCGGGCTCGGAGGCATCGAATTCATTTACTGCTTTCCGAATGTCTCCGGCTTAACCCGGATTTAATCGGGGCTGCACACAAAATTAGCGGCATCATCCGTGCTCCCCGAGCCCTTGTATTTGGCAACCTGCGGATAGGGGCAAATCGGGCGCGTCATCGGTTTTTGGTTTGGACTGGTGCCTGCAATGATGCGGTCCGGCGCCTTACCCGTTTCCACCCATCGGTCTATTGCCGAAATCATATCCGTTACGCCGGGAGCATCGCCGCCCCCGCAATGGCCCACTCCGGGCAGCAGAAAGAGCCGCACGGAGCCCCCCGCTTTCTCAGGGGTTATATTTGCAGTCATCGATTTATAAAACGCGACGGTATTGGATGCCGGAATGAGCCCATCCGCCCAGCCGTGCGAGAGCAGAAGCTTGCCGCCGCCTTCGATGAATTCGGTCAACCCATCGGCCGGGACGTCGAGGATCGCGCTTGCGGCCTTGAATGACGCAGCCGCATCTTTATCGTAGTCATAGGATTTGTAATCCCATTGCGGATTGTTGAATACGATATCCCGGAAATAGGAAATTGCAGCCGGGAACGGCTGCGTATCGCCGACCAGCACCATCAACTGCTGCTCGCTTCCGGGCGGGAATCCCGCGAAGATCTGTTCTCCGGTGCGCGGGTTCCTTGTGCCGGCATAGATATCGCGCATCGCTTCCACCTGCGGAGGGGTCAGGCAATTCCCGCCGTCTCCTTCCTTGCACTGAAGGATTCCGGGATCGAAGTCGCACTGCTGAGGATCGCCCGCAATCCCGTCTTTCAGTCCGTCCTTTTCGTCGCATTGACGGACAAAGGCCTTATTCACGGCCGTCAATTGGGGCGGAGCAAGCTTTCGCGCATCATCTTTCATCGCCGCATATCCGGTCCATAATGAGCTGATCATCAACCCCACCATCGGATTGGCCGGAGCCATTGCCGATATGCCGTCATAATCCTCAGGGTAGCGGTAACCTTCCATAAGGCCCTGCCGTCCGCCGGTTGAGCAGCTCACCCAAAGTGACCGCTGCTCCTTGCGTCCATAGTAAGCGGCGATGATTTCCTTGGCTTTTACCGTCATTTCATGCACAGCGCGATAGCCGAAATCGATGAGTTTCTCTTTGTGCCCGACTGCGAACTTGGCATCCATGCCGGTTCCGGCATGCCCCCCATCCGTTGCCGCTGTTGCGTAGCCCCTTGCCAAGGGTTCAGCAAGGGCGGAATGGTTGATGCTGCCGGCCCAAACCCCGTTGCCGATGCCGACAAGCTTGCCGTTCCAGTTTTCAGCAGGCATCCAAACTTCGATTCTGATATCGGAATCAGGGGATGGAGTCAGTGTTGCGGTTACGCGGCAAAATGCGGGCGTGGTTTTAAAAACCGCAGGGCCGCCCATCATAAGCCCTCTAGGCGGGGTGAATTCGCCCGCCGCAACAAGAGCGGCCGAAGTGATCTTTCCATCCGGCAGCACAAGCGATGCAACACTCTCGCAGGAAGCCGCTGCAGCCGGCGCTGCAAAGAGAACAATGCCAATGGCCGCGATCAAGATGAACCGCATGTAATTCTTCAACATACCTGCCTCCCGCTGAAAACAAAAAATCGATCACGCATGATTCAATGGAGCCGCTTTTGTATATGCCGCTCCGCGCCGCAAATTGTACAGCGACCCTGCATCAATGAGATACCGGTTTCGAGTGTTTGTCGAAAAACTCATAAATGCCGGGCAAGCCGTCCGAGATCGCGCTGCCGTGGTCTGCTCCCGGGATTTCGTTGTATTCGTAAGTCATATTAAGCTCTTTCAGCTTATCGACCCACCGCCGTGTGTTGTCAGCGGGAACCAAATTGTCGTTCCCGCCCTGGACGATCATCACCGGCATATCCTGAATCCCCTTTAAAATATCGGGATCGAGGGTGAACGCGGCCGGCGCAATCGCGGCTAATGCGGCCCAAATGGATGGATACTTGGTTCCAAGATATAGCGTCCCGGCGCCGCCCATGGAATGGCCCATCAGGTAAATCCGGCGATCGTCGACGTTGAATTCCTTGAGTATGATGTCCAGAACATTCATCACATCTTTTTCGCTCAGTTCGTTCAGGTTCGGCGGATCATCGGGATTGAAAAACATGGAGGCCTTTGGTTTGGGCGCGGCGCCGGGGGAATCGGCTGCTTTAGTCGGGGCGCCCTTGCGGCCGAACCCTTTCATTGAAATGCCATACCAGCCGCGGACGTTATAGCCCATGGGACCGACGAGAATGTAACCGCCCTTCTCCGCTAAATCCAAGGCATCGCCGGTAAACATAATCGCGGGACCGATGCCCAGGCCATGCAGCGTGATAATGAGGGGGCTTTTCCTGTCTTTCGTTACCTTGGACGAAACGAACACGGCATACTGAATGTCTTCGTCAGTGTCCTGGAAGCGATACGACCGCATTTGAACGCGAGGATCCACGCGCATCTGCATGAAACCGCCACGTTGATCCGTCTTTGATTTGGCTTGCGGCGCGGTTTCCTGAGCGAACGTGGATTGAGTTTGAGCCAAGCCGATCTGCAAGCACAATACAACCAGGGCCGCCCCGATTTTTGTTCTCCATTCGAATCTCATCGATTTGCCTCCTATCCAGCAGTTTTTAAATTACGACAATCCGGAATCTCCAAAATCATTTGCCAAGCAAAACGTGGACACCCACTTTTTCAAAACGTGGAAACGTGGACACCCATTTTCTCAAATGACATGGGTGTCCAAATCTTCTCGCCAAATAATTTAGGATCCAAAGGCAATACGTGGACACCCACTTTTTCAATTATCATGGGTGTCCAAATCTATTGGTCCCAAATCTATTGGTCAAATAAAGTGGGTGTCCAAATCTTCTCCGGGAAATAATCAATATGTGGACGCCCACTTTGCCGGCTCCCAGCTATTGGGGACTTTTGCACGGCTTGCCCCAACGGATCACGCTTGTGTCCCAAACGCATCCCCCGGCGCAATTCCAGCCGTAATACCAAAGGTAGGTCTGGCTCCTGGCGCGGGAGTATGGATTGACAATGATCCCGCTGTGTTTCTCCGCGACCTCCCCCCACATGATGTAATTGGAAAATTGCTTCTGGATCTCTCCGGAAAGATCTATGCCGGACTGGCGGGTGAATTTATCGATCTCTTCGGCGCTTTGCAGGAAACGGATATGGCCGGAAATATTGCGCCCGAACTCGCGCGTAAATCTATCAATATCCTTCGCGTTTCGCAGGAAAAGTATTCGCGACGCATCAAGGAGGGTCACCGGGTGTCGGTAGCGGAGGGTTTCGAGGCGGAACTGAACACTCTCGCACCATCGTTTCCAGCTCCCGTCAACATCAAACCAGAGTCCATTCGGCTTGGGATGTCCGCTTTGCGGATAGCTCCTGCTGCGGAGTTTGACCGGATCCGATGCCCAGTGATAGTACGCCATGTTGCTTGGTATCGAAGCAGCCCCTCCCGATGGCTTATGAAAATCGGGGTTGGAGGCCGGAGGTCGGTATCGGAGCCGGCACTTTGTTCTTCTTATTGCGACTCCGATACCGCCTGCAACCCCGATAGCTTACGATAACAGCGGCCGCCGCAAGACAGCCGCTTGTTCGCCTAGTCCAGGCCTGCCGGCGATAGCCATGTATTTCACCATAACATATTGCTTCCGCGCAGGCCTCGCCTATGCCTATTCGCCGGTCCTGGCATCGATAAATATCAGAGGCTTACCGACGCGCTTAATGACCAATGGGCAATGGGGCGTGTTTTTGGGAATATAGAAATAGCAAGGGTAGTTGATCTTTCGGACCTTGTCCCCCAACAGCATTTCAGCATCCGCATCGAAGTCCACAAAATTTTTGGGATCGCCCCCGATGAGGAAAATCCACTGGTCATGAGGATGCGAATGAGTATTGCCGCCCAAAGTATCGGGCTTGGTGATATATGCAAATCCGATCGCGAGCTCGGATCCTGGAACATCTCCGGCGCCCCATGCCGTGATCATGGGGGAAGTAATCGTTTTGTGGATTGATTTCCACGGCTTAAACTCGACGACGTTGGGCTCTCTCACGACATTCCCCAGCTTGCTCATATCCATCTTATCGTAATAGTCCGGCTTCTGAGGACTCGCCATAGCGACTGAATTTAATGTCGATAAGATACTGGCAAACGCTACCCCTGCCGCTCCAGCTGATACGTCTTGAAAGAAATCCCGTCGGTCGGTCCGCTTCCTATGGGTCATTGGCTCCTCCCTTTTGAGAGATTGTTTTGAAGTAATTAGGTGTCAAAGACCGATGTTGAAACACGACTTTGAAAATAAAGTGCACTGTTTGTCTTCACTGCAATTCAATCGCCATGATGTTTCAGACATGATCAGGCCCGATATTACACTTAAACAGCGGCATAAAGATACATGAGAAATATGACCGCTCCTATCCATGCGGGCGCTCATTTTCCAGAAGGGTTTCCGTCATTTTTTTTGGGATGATCCGTCCGAATCGATAAAGATGTATTTCTTTCTCATCTCCTCGGGCACCAGATCCCTCCTGGCAGTTTCGGCAAGCTTGGGGCCGTAATGCGCCTGAATGAATAGAAACGGCCGGGTCACTCTGGTAACGGTAAAGGGGCAATGAACGGTATTTGCCGGGATATAGATCAACGTCGATTGGTTGACGATGTGTTTTTCCATTTCAGTACCCATGTACATTTCAAATTCCGCTCCCAGGTCCTGCGGATTATCAGGATCGGAGCCCAGCGCCACCAGGACTTCAGGAACCGGATGCGTGTGCGGCCCGTGTCCCAATGTCTTGGTGGCCGTTTCCCCCATCCACATCGCTGAGAAATAGTTGCATCCCTCTATGATGTCGTTGTCGGCAAAAGCGACGAACATATTGCTGGCGCCGAAGCCGATTTCCCTTTCGGCGGGCGTCAGTTCGTTGAGAAAGCATTTGCGGTATTTCGATCCCGATCCCTGCGGCTGCGGAGATCCGGATTTATCCATTGGCGCGGCAATGCCCTCCTTGCCCGGCAAAAACGCCGCGGATAACGCGCCCCCAAGGGCGATCGCGGCGGCGCCGCCGCTTAGTTCCATTACAAATCCCCGCCGCGTCGTAGCTTTTTGGGTTTTCCGGGTAGAACTCATAGCTGCATCTCCTTTGAATTAAGAATTGGAATCATTCCGCCCCCAAGTGAAATGATTTTGGCGATTTTCACAGCGCAGGCGGCGTGAAATCCTTAGGTCCCTCAAGATCCATATTCATTGCAAACAGCGCATCTTCAATTGCCGGGCTATAACTGCCCATGACCATGACTTCATGAATGCCCGGGATGTTTTGAACGAAACGGCCCGCATCTTTGATTTTCACAACCATGGTATTCGCGCAGACGTTCATCATGGGGCCCGCGCGCATGGAAGTTTGATCGGTATCCAACACCTGGCTTTTAATTCGGCCCGGCCATAATGAGAAGCTTTTCAGATTCTTGCTGAACGCGCCGATGATTACTTCTCCGCCTTGGGGAAATGCAACTTCCGGCACCACCCCTCTTCCAAGGCCGTGATAGTCGTGAAGTTTATAATTCATCGGCGGGGCGTTTAAGCCGTTCAACTTCAAAGGCGCGGCACAATGGCTTACGAGAACTTCGGAATTCCGGGCGTCCACGGACATCACATTGCACATAAAGGACGGCTTCCGGTTGATCTCCTCCAGAAACATCGACGACAGCATGGCGCAGACATCCGCCTCGCAGGCCGCCGTTATCCCCTCGTCCCTCAATCTTGAGAACGCCAGGCACGGATAAGGCAGCACGGGATTCGGGCTGATGGTAAAACCCAGGCAATCGATCGATACGGCGGCCAATCCCTCCTTTTCAACAATGGAACGCAACAGAACATACAGTCTGCCTGCATCAAGAAGAGTCTCGTTCGAAACCCGGATGATTGCTTTTGCTCCCCTCTTCCACCTTTCCATTTCCCTTCCGGCAGCCTGGACGTCAACCTCTTTTATACGCGCCGCCAATTCCGCGATCGGCTGGTACTGCACTCTTACTCCGGTCCGCTGGGAGACGAGGCCCTCGCTGAGGTTGTGCGCAGGTACGGTGGTTGAATCAAACGGCCTTCCAAAAAGAACCGCCCGCCGGCCTTCGAGAATCCGGGGAGAGGCCGCAAGTTTCAAGAATTCCAGCGCCTGCTCCTGAGACAGGGCGAAGGCGACTTGCGCGCCGTTGGCCCGCAGCGACGCTGCAAGATTCGCATCAATCAGGATCAATTCAGGATTCGTGGTGAGAACTATTATCGGAATGTCCAAATCGCCCATGGAGTCGTAAAGACTTCCGAAGTTGAAAGTGAAACGCGGCAGGGCCATGAACAGGACATCCGGCTTGTGTTCATGAATAGTCCGCACGATTTCTTCCGGCTTCTGAAAATTGACTTTTACCGAGGACACCGCCGCAACGGTTCCATGAAGCGACTTTACGGATTCAATAAACGCTTCATATCCCGCCGGGTTGTCGCTGAGGCAGAGAAGTTTCTTTTTCACGCCGCCCGGAAGCGGCGCGGAGGAACCTCGTGTGTTTCGGCTTTCAAGTCCTTTTCCCGGAAGCGCCGCCGCCGCGCTTGCCAGGACCGTTGTTTTTATGAAGCCGCGTCTTCCCACTCCGGTTTTCATAGCATCTCCTCAATTTTTTCCATTCGTCAAATCAATGGGATAACAGTCCCCGTCTGCGAATAGGACGGCTATTGCTTTTTTGCTCTTTCTTCCAACACTTTGGCAAGAACTTTTCCTCCGACGCCCCAGTTATCCGTCTCGTTTTCTTTCAGCAACACGGTAAACGCGTCTTCCGAAATGCCCAGAGCTTCGCTTGCGACTTTTGTTAACTCGCAAATCAGTTTTTCCTTGGTCTCTTTGTCCATCATCCCGGCTTCCAACTTAATAAAAGGCATTGCGAATCCTCCTTTCTTAAAAAAATTTAAGCATTTCGATCCGGAAGAGCAACGGCAATGACGATTGCCGGCATCGGTCCGAAAAAGGGAGAGCTACAAAATTCCACATGCCTCAGCCTCAACCTGTAGTAAAATCCCCCCCGAAGATCCCAGCAAGTTTAAATGGAAATCCGGTCAGAAACCGAGAGTGCCTTGGCAAACAGAGAATTTCGAAAAAAGGGAGTCTTATTCTTCCTGCGGTAAAAAAACTATGATTGTCAAAGCGTGTTCGGCTCTTATCGCTACATCTTGCCGTTGTTAACAAAGGTAAAGGGAAGGAGAATTCAAAATGGCCGAGACTAAGTACGGGAAATATATAATCAGGGAACCCTTGGAAAAGGGAACGGCGCCTATGCTGCATATATGCGCTGAAAAAGGTTGTTATGGCAGCGTTTTCCCCGGCTTTCCAGTCGAAGTTCAACTGCTTTGCATCACCGAACCGATGGCATTCCCTCATCCCGCCCACTCGCACAACGCCGATGAGATTTTTTTCATCTTTGGCAGTAATCCTCTGAATTATTACGATTTCGACGCCGAAATCGAGATTTATTTTGGCGAGGAAAGGGAGAAGCATATAGTCAACACTACTTCAATTATTTACATGCCTAAGGGATTATTGCACGGTCCGGTTGCCATCACGAAGGTTAATAAGCCCTTTCAATGGATGCATGTTCTCTTTGAATCTAAATATGATATGACCGTAGGCGACGTTTCGCAGCACCCCTCGCACCCTCGTCCAAAATACTCGCCCGAAGAGATTAAAAAGCTGAAGGAGGGCTAGCCGGCGGCACCGCCCGCTCAACTGAATTTTGTTGTATGTGCCAAGTTCTGCAATTGGGTCTGGCTAATCCTCTCAGGGAGGGGTTTGTGGGGGAGGGATGTCGTTTTCTCCCCCACAGCAACCCTATAAAGCGGCTAAACATCTTCTTATCCCAATACGGAATCGGATAGGAGCCGCCCAAAAAAATCCGCACTTATTGCCAGGGAGCGAAGCGCTTTTGCCTAGCCTCTTACCTGTGGTGCTTCCCATTTCTCAATCTTTTCATGCAATTTCCCGCAGCGCTTCCTTCTTCTGCTCAGACAGCGGTCCCATGCTTAGATAATGCGCCGCCTCAATCCAGTTTTTGTGCATTTCAATCGCGAGCGCACAAATCAGCCGAAGACAACTTGCTGCGTTCGGAAAGGTCCGCAAGACCAGCGGGCGGGAAATGCGCAGGCGGGCGCATCGCCGATGCCTGAAATTCTGAATGCTTCGGGCTGGTTTCCGGTTAAAACCGGTATCCTATCGACATAGTCAGCAAATCGGAATCGTAGTCATCGAAATCAAAACGATCTTCTTCATAGCTGTTCCGCTGGTAGGATAATCGAATAAGATGCCCGGCGCGCAAGGAGAGGTCGACAAAAAAGAGATACTCTCTCCGATGGAGCGGGAATGTTCCATTATTTTCATAAAGGGACATATCCATACCCCCTCGCAGCGTTTCGGTGAAATCCCATCCGAATCCGCCCATAAACGAGTTTATTCCGGAAAAATATTCTATTGGAAATACGAATTCGGAAGAGGGCAAAGCGTCGATGGCATTCACGACGGATCCGCGGCGCTCCCGGCGGGTGAAGCTGGAATGGACCACCGCCCGGCCTCTCCGATAACGTATATGGGCGCTGTAATCGTCGGAATCGAAATTATAGGCCTCGACAAGCGAAATCCGATCCGCCTCGTTGTTTTTCCGGCGCAGCTGAACGACGCCCGTGATATCGAGTCCTTTAAACGGATGCAGGCGCAGACGTGCTTTGAAGCGGTTGACGGCGTTCGGCGAAACGTGCGTGTAAGGATTATGGTAGCTGCCGCGCTCGTATTCGCCCACGACATTCCATTTCCGGGAGACTCCCGCCTTCCCGCTGATGAAAAATGTAGTTCTTTCCGTATCGCGGCATTCATCCTTATCGGCTCCCCTGAGAATGCGGACGCTGCGCTCCTCAAACCGCAGGCCGGCCGACACCTGAATCCCGGGATCCGGATAAAGCCTTGCGCCGATCTCATAAATATCCGAATCCATCCCGTAGTCCGTCCGCAGAGTTTCTCCCGTTTCAAATTCCGATTGCGAACAGGGACCCGCGCGGCAGCGCAGCACCGCATCTTGATTAAACCGGTGGAAACGGGCGCCGCCAATGAGGGAAAGCCATTCGGTCGTATCATAGACAATATCTACATCAAACAGGTTGTTTGTCTGATTGACGGCGCCGCCGCCGGCAGAGGACTCCTGCAGCGGGACCCCGATAAAGGAGGTCCCCAGGGCTTCTTCCGAAAAGTCGAATTTCCCATCCAGATGGTTGTATATATTGCCGATACTGACGGTCAGCCGGCGAAACGGTCGAAAATCGACTTTCACGGTTGTTTGCGGCATGGCATAGCTGAAGGGGAGATTTAATTCGAAAGAAGAGAGGGTGGACTCGTCAAGCGAATCCTCTCCCGGCGAAAAACCCGGCAGGAACGTCCGGCCTTCATCACGGAATTCCCGAAAAGCCTGATCGAAATAAACCGTAATCCTGTTCAAGACAATCTGGAATCCCGCAGTGTACTCTTTCTTCTCCTGATCGAGCGGCCGCGTCAACTCGAATGTGTCCCGAGAAACTCCCAGTGTTGTATCCGATTCTCCGGATCGGGTATATCGATGGAACGCGGAGAAAAGCTCCAGCTTGGGAGAAAGATTGAAACGAAGATCAAAGGCGTCTTCCGTTCTGGTGAAATTGAAAGAATGATAATCGCCTCCGTTGCTGATGTCCGCAACCGCGGAATTGGGGGGAAGCAGGATATCGCGATAGCTATAATCAGACTGCCGCCGCCGGTAGCGAAAAACAAAGCTTTGGAATTTTTTCAGGGTAACCCCGAAAGACTGGTAAGGATCGCCAAGGCCGTGTGCATAGACGCTGACAAGATTGATGATTTGCGAACGCCCGGAAGAAACGTCAAAATTCAGATTGAACAGGCGCGGTCCTGTCCGGTAATTCAAATCCTCAAAATACTTGTTTTCATTGCCCCCGGCATCCGCCAAGCGGAGGCCCAGGTCGAATTCTCCGGAAACACTGTAAATCCCTGCAGATTCTTTGCCGCCAGCCGCTGCTGAAGATTCCTCTTGCGCCGCCGATATTGCGATAGCTCCGGCAATGCCCGGTGATCCGGATAAAAGAAAGCTGATCAGCAATGTTATGCAGCATCCGAGTCCCTTGTACACAGGCATGTCTCCGGGCGCTTCCTTTACCTCAGGAAAAACGGATTGATCTGTGAGCCATGTATGGCTGCATGGCAATTGACGCAATTGGTGGTCCGGTTAAAGGACGAGTGAAAACCCGGTACGGCCGTATGGCACGAAAAACAAAGATCCGCCGTATTCTGAAAAGCCAACAGGTGCCTGTTGACCGAACCATGAGGTGAATGGCAGGCAGTGCAGCCTTCAATGCGGCTCGCCGGATGTTCGAATACATGCGGTCCCCGTTTTTCTGAGTGGCAGCGGAAGCAGGCTTCCTGTTTAAATCCACCCAACCGCGCACGGCTGCTTACGCCGTGCTGTTCGTGGCAGTCCGAACAGCGCACCATTCCCTCCAGAATGTGATGCGCTTCGTTCAATTGAATCGATGCTCGAATCTCCTCGTGGCAAACAAGGCAGGATTCGTGGCCGGCTTTTGCATCAAGCGCGCTGGAGCGAACCCCGGGCACCGGAACGATGAGAGCTTCTTCAACTGCCCCTTCGTGCGGTTTGTGGCAATCCGAACATGCAATACTTCCCCTGGCGTGATCGGAAGAGCGGTAGTCGAATAGTTTTTCATTCCCTCCATGGCATTTAAGACAGGGCTCGATCTTTTGCTCCACGGTGAATATTTCGTCGGGATCAAAAAGGAGGGATTTTTCACCGAAAGAATCTGCATGCGGAGCTCCGGGGCCATGGCAGGTTTCACATCCTAAAACCGTCCCATCCCTTTCCACCGCCCGGAAGTGGACGGACTTTTGATAGCTTTCATAGGCATCCGGATGGCATTTGCGGCAAGTGTCCATCCCTGCATAGGCTGCCGGCTCCGCTTGTAGAGTAACACTCCGGGCGCGTGGAGCGGTGACCACCGGAAGAATCAGCGCGATAACAGCAGAAAACTCTAGCAGCCCGTGGTAAAAGTACAATAGGTCGCGCGCATGGGGCTTGTGAGGCAAGCTCAAGGCGTGAGGAGGAGTCGATGCGGGGACATCATCGACGACGAGCAACGAAGAGATTGCCCGCAACCTCCATGCGCCCAAAGGGTTTCGGCGGCGCAAGGGCATTTGCGGCGTTGGCTCTCCTCGATGATGGTTCACATCAACTGCGTCGCGCCGCCTGGCATCTGCCCCTGCGGCGCTCGGAACGCGGCCTGTTGTACTTTTACCACGAACTGCTAGTAGCCATCGCGACCATAACCACGGCATCAGCAGTTTATGGAGAAATTTCTTCTCTTTCATATTCTTCTGCTTTTCAACTGCGGCCGTTTATCCGCCGCCGGAAGAATCCCGCCGGATTGAGGGAAATGCGATCAATCTCAAATTCAAAAAGAAACACAACCAGGCTGCTTGGTAGACTTGCGGCTGACTCTGGATGTTTCAGTAAAATAATGTCACTGAAACGAGGGGACAGCACTGGAGCGGGCAAACGCGCTGCAATCAAACTGCGGCGGGTCGAGGCGCCGGGAGTGGCTGTGCGGGGGGGGCAAATGGAAAAAACGTCAAGTTTGGACCCTAAACCAAATTCAAGCTTGCATTATGGATTCCTTATCTGTCAATCCCTTGCGTTTTTCAAAAAGTTTTGGGCAACGCAAAAGGCCAAACTCCGGAGCTTGTTAAGGCGCTGAGCGTTGAGAGCCGAAGGCTGAGAGCGCGCGGCCGGCCGGGCTTCTCTGCCGCCCCGTCGCAAATCCTCATGAGTAATCCGGCCGATGCGGCGTTATTGGGTGAAAAACAAAAACTCACCTCACCGCTCATTTTAAAAATTCTTCGCCCGAGCCGGCGGCCATACAAATCTTGCGCTGATTATCAGCGGCGCCAGGATCTTTGTATCCGTATCGAAAAAAAGGAGGACATGAACTCCAGCTTCTGCACACGAACCCTAAGCATACGCGGAAGAGTAACAAATCACTGCCCTGAAGCATCTTACCCCCAAATAGATTCGGCGCAGAGGATTTTTTAATCATGCGCAGTCATACTGAAGACCAAAAAATGAGGGATGCGATTATTCAGCCGGTGATGTGGCTTGCCGCGGCGATGGTTTTTTGCTCCACACTCTCCACCGCTTGCAGTATCCATACCGCGGATGCAGTTCTTTTCCCCGGCCTAGAAGGAATCCGGCTTCCGGAAGGCTTTCATATTGAAACGTATGCAGAGAACGTCCCCGGAGCCCGCTCCCTTTCGCTTGGAGCGGAAGGCACAATATTCGTCGGGTCCCGGGAAGGCGGCAAGGTGTACGCCCTCCGGGACGAAGACGGCAAGCCCGGCGCGGAACGGACATACATTCTGGCAGAAGGATTAAATTCGCCCAACGGGGTCGCCTTCCGGGATGGAGCGCTTTACGTGGCGGAGATTCATCGCATCTTGCGTTACGACAGAATTGAAGAGCGGCTGCAGAACACTCCGCAAGCGGTGGTGGTGAGGGACGATTTCCCCAGGGAAGAACATCACGGATGGAAATTCATCGCCTTTGGTCCGGACGGAAAACTATACGTCCCTGTCGGGGCCCCATGCAATGTGTGCGATCCGGAAGACGACCGCTTTGCCTCCATCATGCGCATGAATCCGGACGGATCCGGACTTGAAGTGTATGCGCACGGGGTCCGGAATACGGTGGGCTTTGACTGGCATCCCCGCACGGGCGAGTTGTGGTTCACCGACAACGGAAGGGATTGGCTGGGAGACGACCGCCCTCCGGATGAAATGAACCGGGTGAGCGAAAAAGGGCAGCATTTCGGCTTTCCCTATTTCCACGGCAGAGACATCCGGGATCCGGAATACGGAAACGGACGCGATCCGGAAGGCTTCGTCCCTGCCGCTGTGGAATTGGGCCCCCATGCGGCCGCTCTCGGAATGCGCTTCTATACCGGAGCGATGTTTCCCAAATCCTACCACGGACAGATTTTTATAGCGGAACACGGGTCCTGGAATCGCAAGGACCCGCTGGGCTACCGCGTGACACTCGTGCGGTTTAAAAACGGACAGCCTGCGGCCTATGAAATTTTTGCGGAGGGATGGCTCGTCGACGGCAAGGCGTTCGGCCGTCCGGTCGATGTCCTGATTATGCCCGACGGAGCTTTGCTTGTCTCCGATGACCGGGCGGGGCGGATATATCGTATATCCTACGAACAATAGGCTGAACTATGTCCGCAGGGCCCAGGCCTGACGTCCGGAGAGCGCTTTGCTGCAAAGAACAAAATCAGCCCTGGGAACGGCGGTTCCGGGGGTGATGAAATTTGTGCGCTTGAAATCCGCCGGCCCTATTCAATGGAGGAACAGATGAAAAAAAACATGGGGACCACGGATCGCGTTATCAGGATTCTTATCGCGATCGGCATCGCCGTACTCTATTTTACCGGCCTCATCGGGGGTGCGCTCGCCGTTGTTCTTGGCGTTATTGCAATCGCTTTCCTGGCCAGCAGCTTTATCGGCTATTGCCCGGCGTATGTGCCGTTGGGTATTTCAACTTGCAAAGTGAAGGCAAAAAGTCCTGAAAAAACTTAGCGGAAAAAGGCGCGGCTGCGGACATCAGCCTCCCGAAAAGCGAACATGCGCGAAATTTGAGGCTCCCTGGCCTCAGTCCGTTTCAAAATCCAGGCCGGCTAAAACAGCCCGGAATCCATCAAGTTAAACCGAAAACCGGGCAAAGGAAAAGCAATACAAGCTGGTTTAGCCTCCACTCTGGAAGCGACCGCCTTCAAACGTTTCCAAATCGCAACAAAGGCCGGTATTTTCGAGAAAGAGAGGGACGGATGCAGAACACAAGATGGAGATTTCTGATGCCCTCCGTTCTTTTTGCCTTGAGCGTCTGCCTGAGCGCGGCGCCGCAGGAAAAGAGCGACGAGGGGTCCGATCGCTGGCAGCTGGAATTGGAAATCCGCAAGCAACTCTTTAGGCTTGTCGATTACGGCGTTTTCGATTATATGGAATTCCAGCTCGCGGGGGACAACACAGTGATACTCAGGGGCCAGGTCACCACGCCTACCCTAAAGACCAATGCGGCCTCGGCTGTACGCCGCATCAAAGAAGTAAGCAAAGTTGTCAATAATATCGAGGTCTTGCCTCCTTCGCCCACTGACGACCGCATTCGCAGAGCCGCCTATGAGGCGATCTTTTCCAAAACCGGAATGCGGCGCTATACGCACGGCGCATCGCAGTCCATTCATATCATCGTCAAGAACGGCGGCATTGCACTGTTCGGAGTTGTGGACTCCGATGCCGATAGGAATGCGGCCTATATTGCAGCCCGCGGAATTCCAGGCACTTTTGAAATATTCAACAATTTGAAGGTGGAAAAGAACTGAAATCCTGAATGCATGTTCTCTTTGAATCTAAATAGGACATGACCCTGCGCGACGTTTCGCAGCACCCGACGCCCCTTCGTCCAAAATATTCCCCCGAAGAATTGCAAAGCTGAAGGCGGTTTAGCCGGCGGCATCGCGCCGCTCCACTGAATCTCATTGCACGCGGCTATAATCCAGCCAAAAGATTAGCGAAGAGCCCAAGGCGGTTTTGTATCTTTCCGATGACCAGCAGTCCGTTGCGGAAGTATAAAAATCCGCGTCCAAACTATCGGCACAGCCCGCGGGCTCTATCAACCCGAATGAGCGTGCGCCTAAAAACCATGCGTACGCCGTAAACATGCCCGGATCCGCCGCCGCAGTAGAAGCTTCATGAATAATCCGGATTAAGCCCGAACCTATAGTAAAATCCATCCGAAGTTTCAAGAAAGCCTCATAGAGAGTTGACACAGAGCCTTTAATCGGAAGCTTGGAGCATCTGTGAATGAAGAGCCAATTCTAAGAAATGCCTTTAGTCGATCGACCGGCAACTCAAATGCGCCTTGCCGCACTGCAAAGCGCTGATGGACGTGCGGGGCGACGATCGCCTTTTCGACGCCGACGCTTCCGGCAATGCCGCAACCTCGTCGCCGGTAACTGCGGAGGGCGCAGCCCTTCACAAATAGGCGCCCGGAAATCCGGACACGAATATTTATAGGATCAGGAAGGGAGATTATTATGAAAAGCAACTCACGAACAAAAACCGCTTTCAGCCGGCTTATGAAAACGTCAGCCGCATGTATCTTGTTGGCGATGTGCGCCGCGATCCCCGCGTCGGCGGAGCCGCCTGTAGTGACGACGCAGGAAACGCTTCTTGACCGTATTCAGATCGAAGATATGCTCCTCGCCTATTATCACGGCTTTGAGTCGGGCGGGCCCCATGATTGGGCTGCCTTTTATGCCGATGATGCCATTCTGGACATCAACGGCATGCGGGCGGAAGGGAAAAAGGAAATTCAGGCGCTTTACGACAACTACGCTGAGATTTCGCCTGAAGAAAACGTGCCCGGCAAGGTCCATGTGCTGCTGACCAATCCTCGCATCATCGTCACGGGCGACACGGCAACCGCTCATATGATCTTTACGGAAATTATTAATGAGACGGTGTACCTTGCGCCGCGCCTTATCGAGCAGGGCCGCGAGGATACCTGGTTCAAGAAAGTTAACGGGCGCTGGCTTATCACCAAGCGCTATATCACGCAGGATGGCGGCCTGCCGCCCGCTTACATGAAGACGTATAAGAAGCGTTAATCCGGAATCCAATGAGCGGCGCCGCCGGATTCAACACGGCGGCCGTGGTGGAAATACAAAAGGTCGGGGGCATGGGGCTTGCGAGGCAAGCTCAAGGCGCGAGGAGAAGGCGATGCACCGCCACGCTGGCGCTGCGCAGCATCGCCTGCGTCACGCAGCCTTTCCTATGCCCCCTGCGGCGCCCGGAAGCCGGCCCTTTGTACTTCCACCACGGGCTAGGATCATGCAGCGCCTTCTTGCCGGAGTATGAAATTGATTGAGGATGCACGACACTTCCCCCAGGGACATATTCTAAAAACAGAGATTTGCATTGTCGGGGCAGGCGCCGCCGGAATCACATCGGCTCTTGAGCTGGCCGATTTGGGCAAAGACGTCATCCTGCTTGAAGCAGGGGGATGGCGTGCAGACAGGCGCTTTGATAACGATCTGGAAGGAGAGATCGTTTCGCGCGGCCACCACGCCCCGCTGGCCGAATGCAGGCTGCGTCGGTTCGGGGGGACGACGGCATCATGGGTCGGCCGGTGCCTTCCCCTCGATCCGATCGATCTCGACAAGAGGGCGCACGTTCCCTACAGCGGATGGCCGATCAGCCGGCAGGAACTCGATCGCTACTACCCCCGCGCCAACCGATATTGCCACGCCGGTCCTTACGCCTACGAAGCGAAAACAGCTTTGCCCCAGGCCGTCAAGCCGCTCATTCCCGGCTTCGAAGAAGGGGCCCTTATTAGCAACCGCATCGAAAGATGGAGCCTTCCGACTCGTTTCGGACTCCACTATCGCGGCGCCGTGAAGGAAAGCAAAAAAATCCTGGCCCTGCTGAACGCAACCTGTACTCACATTGCAATAAATCCCGGAAACCGGTTGGTAGAATCCGTTGTTGCGGCAAGCAAACCGGGTCGCCTTTTTCAGGTGCGGGCGCTTGCCTATATTCTCGCCGGGGGGGGACTGGAAACGACCAGGCTGCTCTTGGCCTCAAATGACGTTGATCCCGGAGGCATCGGCAATCGCCGCGGCCTTTTGGGCCGTTTTTACATGGGTCACTTGTTTGGTTCAATTGCGGAAATTCAGTTCCTGGGGGATGTCGATCCGGCGATACACGGATTCGAACGTGACGCTGAAGGCGTATATTGCCGCCGCCGGATCTGGGTGTCCCCCGAAAGCCAGCGCCAAGAGGGCCTGCTCAACACGGTTTTCTGGATTAACAATCCGCCCGCCGCCAACCCGGACCATCGCAGCGGCATCCTGTCCGCGGCCTATATCGCACTATCCTTGCCCGTGCTGCGGGACAAACTGGCCCCGCCCGTCATCCAACAGATGTTTCGAGGCGATTTTAAATGCCCATCCTATTGGCCGCACTTCAGAAACATTATGCTCAGCCTCCCTCAGACGTCAGCCTTCGGCGCCTATTACCTTTACAGGCGTCTCTTTACCCGGCGGCGGATCCCGGCGTTATTTGTGGGTTCCCGCGCGAATCGCTACAACTTGAGCTACCATGCAGAGCAAGCGCCCAATCCCGACAGCAAGGTGACGCTTTCCGATTCCGTTGACCGGTTCGGCATTCCCAGGCTGCGTGTCGATGCCCGCTATAGCAAACTTGACATTGACAGCATTGTGCGCGCCCATGAAGTTCTTGCGGCGGAATTCCTTCGTCAAGGGATTGCCGCCGTCGCCTACAAGCGCGACAACGTCAATAGGCATGTCTTTGAACAGGCGGCCGACGGCTACCACCAAATCGGCACAACACGGATGGCTGCCGCCGAGCGTGATGGGGTGGTCAACGAGGATTGCCGCGTCCACGGTGTGAAGAATCTATATGTTTGCAGCAGTTCCGTTTTCCCTACTTCGGGACATGCGAACCCGACGCTGACCATCGTCGCGTTAGCAGTGCGGCTGGCCCATCATCTGGCCAGCCATTTACGCCAAAACCACAATTCCATGGCAGGAGCTTGAAAGATGCACAGGACCGTCATGCTGGGGATCGATGCCGGAGATCTTAAATTCATCCAGGCTCACAAAGGTCAGCTGCCTGTGATTGGGCGCTTGATGCAATACGGCGTCCTGCGCCGCCTGGACACCACCTCCCGAGTGTTCACGGGATCTGTCTGGCCCACTTTCTACACTGGCTCCCAGCCGGGAGAACACGGCATCTACCATCACTTGCAGTGGGATCCGGCAGGAATGCGCACTCGACGCGTCACTGCCGGATGGCTGAACTGCGAGCCTTTCTGGTACAAATTGGCCCGCCATGGCGTTAGGGTCACCGCTGCGGACGTGCCGATGATGCTTCCCAGCCAGCTCGGAAACGGCACTGAAGTCGTGAACTGGGGTTCCCATGATCAACTGGGCCCGTTTCATTGCAACCGTCCCGGATGGGAAGATGCCATACGCCGGCAGTTCGGCAAGCATCCCATGGGGGCCGAGATCCCCGTCCGCAAAACAAAATTAGAACTTGAGAGCATACGCAGGAATCTCATCGCGGGCGCGGAATTGAAGGGCCGGCTTGTGAAGCATCTCCTGTCAAGTACGGAATGGGATTTCTTCCTCGCAGTTTTCGGCGAATGCCACCGTGGCGGCCATATCCTGTGGCCGGAGGCCTCGGCAGATTCGATGATCAGAAAGGATGCGCTGCTCGATGTTTACAAAGCCGTGGACCGCGCCCTCGGGATAGTCCTTGACGGTATCGATCCCAGCGCCACCGAAATCATTCTATTCTCATTGCACGGGATGGAAGGCAATCTATCGCAGGAGCATTTTGTTGCGCCCGTGATGCAGCGCATCAATTATCTTTTTGCAAAAGAGCAGTGGAATTACACAGGAAAACCTTCAAACCAACGCAGCCTGATGCGGCTCCTTCGCAGCCGGCTCCCGGCGGGGCTGCAAAATGCCGTCGCCCGAATGGCGCCCGTGGGGGTGCGCGACTGGGTTGTCAGCCGGGCCGCAACAGCGGGCTACGACTGGGAACGGACCCCGGGCTTTGCTCAGCTGGCGGATTTCAACGGCTACCTGCGCCTCAATCTCAGAGGGCGGGAGTCGTCCGGCTGCCTTAAGCCGGGAGAAGCCTCCTATGAGAGATACCGGAAATGCCTTGAAGAGGCATTTCGCGGGTTGAGAACTGCTGACGGCGGAAAACCAATCGTAGGCGAATTGGTCTGGACCGCCGAAACCTTTCCGGGCAATCGCAGCACGTACCTTCCCGATCTGGTTGTGACCTGGGAAGGCCAGCCGCCCCAAACGGCGCTTGAATCGGCGGAACTGGGACGCATCACGGCCCGGCTCGAGACCGGCCGCAGCGGGAATCACCGTCACGAAGGCTTCATTCTGGTGAACGGCCCCGCAAAGTCGACGGAGGATTGGGCGGCGGTGGGCCACATCAAGGATATCGCGCCGGTGCTATCGAACAAGTACTTCGCCCGCACCCCCAATTAGGTCAATGTTGAATCGGTCGGATCTTGAATCGGACACCTTCACCCAGGATCGGAAATGGCATGTCCATTGCATCTACGGGCCAGGGATTGAGTTTGAATCGATAAACGTCGATGCGGTCTAGGCCGGGCCCGGATATTGGAAATGACCGGAAGAGTTCAAATCGGCGGTCTTGGACCGCCTCACGGAGCAAATTTGAGGCAGGAATCCGCATAGATTGCTTGCTTACTTCAACGACAATCCAGCGGCAGCCGCTGCGGCTTTGAAGTGTATCAATGATATCTTCTGTTGAACTTACATAGGACCTATAAAAGTCCATGGGATTTATCGCGCTTGCGTAAAGAAGTTTTGCCCCTATAACAACTTGGCGTTTATACCCCGGGTCGCCGGCCAGAACATGGAACGTGAAAATGTTGTGATGGTATCCATCATAGAAGATGGGTTCATTCGGCGCCAGACGTTCGAGGGAATCCACTACCTCTGTGATTCCTTTGATCAAAGGGACGCGCGTTTTTGCTGCTATCCACCCCTGAGCCCCACATGCGGCAATCGCAATTGTCAGCGCCGCCATGCCGGACAATATTTTTTTGCGCTTGAGCCGCACGCATAGAAACTCCGTAAGGAATTGAAATGCCATCGCGCAGAAACAGACAATCGGGATGCAAAGCAGGAGCCCGTAGCGGATATCCTTTCCAACAATCACTGTTAGAGCAAGATAGACAACCACCAGGAAAACGAGCAGCAAAACAGATTCCCGACGCCATTGCCGGCGGAAGATGCCGATCGCGAATCCCAATATCGAGACTGTCAACAGATAAGGCCCTGATAATCCCGGCAATCCTTTCAAATAGAAAGTCCAACCCCACGATGGGTCCGCCCTCTCAAAAATCTTGGTGAAATAATTTACATAAGCGGGCGCCCATTTAAACGCAACATAAAGAAACGGCAGCGATAGCCCCACTCCCGCAAGCGCCGCCAGGAAAGTCCTGCTGTTCATTAGTAAAGCCCACCGCCGCAAGCACAACATCCACGCAACAATAACGAAAATCAATATGCCGGCAAGAAAGTAGGTCATGAAAGCCATCATGGAGAATGCCGCGGCCAAATAAAGCTGCCGTCTGGCCGAACGCACATCCGTGGTTTCAATCCAACGTTTTGCGTGATAAAGCGCAGCCAATGAGACTGCTGTTGCCGGTACGTTGAGCATAACAGCATTGGACCACATGACGAATCCGGGCATGAGCAAGAGAAGAGCGGCCGCCCATCCCGCTTCGAGCGCTATCCAACGACGCAGCCAGATAACGAGGTAGCACGCTGCCAATAGCGCGAAGGCCAGAACCAACCCCTTAGCGATATAGGGAGAAGGATGAAATGCCGCAAAGAGCGCTCCTTCCAGGATGTAGAACATGGGCGGATAATTGGTAACGCTGATCACCGGATAGCGAGCATAGTATCGGAGGGCGTAATCCTGGAGATTCAAGGACCCGCTAAGCAGAAAATCCTTCCAGAATATACCGTTGGCGGCGTGGCGCGGAGAGTCTCCCTGAAACCATAAACCATCGTTGTGCCATTGGAGCCCGGCAAGCCATAGCCACGCGAAAAGCACAATAGCCAGCTGTGAGAAAAGATCTTTTCGATTGCTCATACAAACGCAGCCGCTCCGGATATGCAGATCCTCGCCGACCATGCGCGGATTCACCTATTCCCGCCGCAAGCGCGCCTTCTTTTCCCTCTCTCGCCGCATGCCGAGGCGGCGCCAGTACTGCTTCTGCAGCTTTGCCCCGATCGACTCCAGGCCGGGCAGAGGCCGATCAATAAGACACCGGTAGAGCAGGCTTCCAATAACCGATGCGCCGCTGCAGAAGTAATACAGCATATGAAGAGGAATAACCATCAATGCAAATCGGAGGCCCCGAATCCGGCGAAAGAATCGATAGATTGCCAGGTTCATAACCAACACCAATCCAAGCGCCGAAAATACAACATAGATAAATCTCGGGAACCAAAAAGAAAGAAGGAGGAAGCAAGCGCTCAACCAGACAAGCGAAACGCTCAGGAAGGAAGACAATTTCAAGTTCAGATCGCCGAGCTCTCCGGGCATCCGGTTTTCCTTAAAGAGCAGTCTCATCCAGGGAATGCCCCGCAGAAATATGTCTGTATGCACCATCCGAAGCAGCGTCCATTTCTTCAGATGCTTCACCTGGATGGAAGGCTGCAGCCTGATTTGCATTCCCAATGCGCGCATTCGGTGGCCCAGTTCGATATCTTCTATCGCCCCCGGGCTTTTCTCCTCTTCGAACCCTCCGGCTGTTTCGAAGGATTGCCTGCGAACAGCGCCGCAGCCCGCCCAAAAAGTCACCGCATTCCGTCGGCTCGTCTGGTGCACAAAATGATGGAGTAAATTGCGATACTGCGACACGAGCGATGGATCCAGCGGCGCGGAATCGTAGGAACCGAAAATTGCATCCAGGTTTCCATCTTCCATTAACGGCCCGACAAGAGCCCGAATTGTCTGGGGAGGCGCGAGCACATCGGCATCCAGGAATACCAGGATCTGGCTCGACGCTTGCCGGACTCCTGCGTTTCGAGCCGCTGCGGGGCCTTTTGGATGTCCTGTCAACCGCACGACGCGGTCGGCCCATTCGGAGGCGATGTCCTCCGCTTCATCTGTGGATGCATCATCGACATAGATGATCTCCAGACAATCCTTCGGCCAGTCTTGAGAGCGGAGCGACGCGAGAGACGCTTTCAGTGTTCCAGAAGCATTATGGCCGGGGACGATAACGCTCACTTTGGGAGTAATCATTCCGGATCCCCATTAAACTCGCCCGCGGCGCGGATCTTTTTGTTGGTCATTGTGTTAGATTGCAGAAATCCAATCTCGTCTGAATTGAAATCATCGGGATGCTTTTTTTTATTCATAAAGACAGAAGCTTCGCATAATGCAAAGTTTTTGACTACACCCCCGGCACGCCTATTCGTAGCGAAGCGCTTCGATGGGATCGAGGCGGGCGGCTTTGACCGCAGGCCAGACGCCGAAAATAAGGCCGACCATGGTGGAAACGCCAAGGCCCGAAAGAACCGCCCATGCGGGAGGCACGGCGGGAAGGCCCTGGATGAAATAAGCCAGAATCAAGCCCAGGATCGCCGCCGCCGAAACTCCGCAGACACCTCCGATCGTCGTCAACACGGCGGCTTCCAATAGAAACTGCGAAACAATGTCGGCCTTGCGGGCGCCGACAGCTTTGCGAATTCCGATCTCCCGAGTGCGCTGGGTGACCGACATCAGCATGATGTTCATGACGCCGATACCGCCGACCAGCAGCCCCAAGCCGGCTATGACAAAGGTTCCTGTGCGGAACAGCGCCGTAATCCGGTCTATCTGCCGGATGATGGACTCCGAAGTGTTCAGGAAAAAGTCCGACTCTTCCCCCGATTTAAGGCCCCTCAGCTTTCTCAATTCCGATTCCAATTCCCCCAGCGCGGCATCCATCATCCCCGGCTCGGCCCGGCAGTAAAGGATAACATTATCCGCGTCCGGGTAACGCAGCCGCGCCAGCTTGAGCGGAATTACGAAAACATTATTCCGCCGGTTTTCGCCGCTGAATCCTCCTCCCTCGTGTTTCTCAAAGACTCCGAGCACCGTGTAGATCGCCCCTCCCATCTCGACTTGTTTCCCGATCGGATCCGCAGAAGGAAACAGCGACTCCGCAATGCTGGAGCCCAGGAGGCAGACCTTTGCGCGCCGCTCTTCTTCCTTGAGGGAAAATGAGCGCCCCGCCTGCATCTCCGCGCCGGTTATCTCGGCATAATTCCACGTGGCGCCCTGCACCTGGATATTTTCATTTTCCACGTTCCGATACCTAGCCGTCTGCGCCTGGCCTGCCGCGATGCCCGGGACATAGATCTGCGCGGCCGTGTCCTTTAACGAAGGACAGGCTCTTAAGAGCGCGGGCGCGAATTCGGGCTTCAGGGGCTTGCGGGTCATTTCCTCCGGCTGGAGACGGGTGTTGCCCGGATCCCGGTTCAGATGATAGGCGAATATATTGTCGGTGCCGAGCCCCTGGAAAAGCAAGACAATATTCCTTCGCACCCCGACCAAAACCGAAGCCACCAGCACGACCGTTACGATGCCGATGATAATTCCCAGGATCGTCAGCAGCGATCGGAACTTGTGAGCCAGGATGTTGGCCAGCGACGAGTCCACCGCTTCGATGTTGAACGGGCTTCGATGCATGTCAGGTCTCCGAACTCAAAGCTTCCACAGGCGGCATTCTGGAGGCCAGCAAAGCCGGGAAAATGCCCGCGCCGATTCCGATCGCTGCGGCGACGGCCAAAGCCATCACGACGTACCCGAGCTGGATGACGACTTCCGAATCGAATGCTCTATCCAGGCCGAAGGCGGCCAGGTAAGAAATGAGCAGGCCCGCCGCCCCGCCCAGGACTGTTAGGATCGTGGATTCGATCAAAACCTGCGCGAGAATGTCTCTGTTCCGGGCGCCCAAAGATTTCCGAATTCCGATTTCCCGGGTGCGTTCGGTGACCGAAACGAGCATCATATTCATGACCACAATGCCGGCCACAATCAGCGCCACGGAGCTGATCGGCACGATCGCAATGCCGATCATGTCGACGATCTGCGCCAGGAAATCGCGGTCCGCCTCGGGCGTCAGGATGTCGAAGTTATCCGGCGCGCTCGGTTTCAACCGACGCAGCATGCGCAGATGGAACCGCGCCGTTTCCTGCATTTCATCGAATTGCTCCGGATTATTCGGCTGGACATAGAAATCGACCGAATTTCTGCCGCCCCAGATCTTTTCATAGGCCCCCAGCGGGATGTGGACATTGCGGTCGAGCGAGCTGCCGAAACTGGACCCCTGTTTTTCCTCCACACCGATCACCACAAAAGGCCTCCCCTTGATACGAATCTGCCTCCCCAGGGGATCCGCGTCCGGAAAGAGCTCGTCGACGAGGGCTTGCCCGATCACCGCAACGCCCTTCGAGCGCAGATTCTCCGTTTCCGTATAGAATCGTCCGCTGCTTAACTCAATATCTCGGATCATTTGGATTTTTGAATTCGATCCGATTACCTGCGCGGTTAGGAACATTCTTTTGCCGGCCTTGACATCCGAAAACTCCTGCAAAAGCGGGGCCGTCCGGGCAAGCGGCTTGAGGCGTTCCGCAAGTCTCTCGGCTTCCCGCCGATAGATTTCGGGATTCTTCCGGAGCTTTTCCGCGAGCGCCTTCCGGCTCAGATTGCCGACGGAACCCACCTGGGCAACGAGGAAATTGTCGCTGCCGAAAGTCTGGGCGGTGCTCCTTATTACGGATTCGCGCACGACTCTAAGACTTGCTCCAACCAAGACAACAGCGGCGATGCCGATGATAATGCCGAACAGCGTGAGCGCAGACCGCAGCTTGTGCATCCAGAGGGTGTCCAGAGCGATCCTGAACGCGGTGGTTATGGTGGCCGGCCAGTTCCGGGCGGCGTCGGCGTTGAGGCCACAGCTATGTGTTTCGGCGGTTGTTGGTTTCATATCCCAATCACACGGATATCCCGCAAGATTTATCAACGTGGAACGGGAATCCGCATGTTGTGTTCAGACGGCGGTGTGAGAGGCCTCCGTTGACGCGAAATTCCGATGCTTCATTCGGCTTAAGCAATGGATCCGTTGATCACACAAATGTGTAATCGCCTTCTGCTCTTTGTTATATCAATATAACTTTACGCGCACAATCACAAGAACGCGCCGAAGCCGCATTCCTGCAATTTAAAAGGGCCTGGCGATTGCGCTATGCGCGCATCCGCCGGCGGGCCGGAATTGAAACCGGCCGCCGCGCGTGGTACTTCGGTTAGGGGGGAGTTGGGCTTGTGTGAGTAAACGCCTTCATCCTATTTCTCGTGAGGATTCCCCGTTTCCAGTTGAAAATCCCCATCTGGAAACGGGAGTCTCTGAGCGGGAAACGTTTAACAGCCCGTGGTAAAAGTAAAATAGGCTCCTAAGCCTTTCCAAGGGCTTTCAGAACCTTGTCCGGCGTAGCCGGCGGATCAACCCACTTGCCGATGGCGTTCTGAATGGCGCAGATCACGAGGTGGGTGTTCGCCAAGGAGTGGCTGATGCCGTTTGAGCCGTAGCAGGCATTGCCCGCGCGCGTTTCCAGAAGCTCCAGATCCACTCGGGGCATATCCAGCATGCTGATCTTCTTGTAGTCGAACATATTGGTGCTCAGTCTCACGCCGGTTTTTTTGTCGTAGACAAATTCCTCCTGGAGCTGGCATCCGGCGCTGAAGTCCATCACCTGGTCGATCTGGCTCTCCAGCGACGTGCGGCGCATGATCTTTCCGGGATCCGCAACCACTCCGAACCGGAGTATTTCCACCTCCCCGGTCTCGGTATCCACGGCGACCTCGCACATGGCCACGTTCATGGTGTCCAGCTTTTTGCCGCGGTGGGTCCACAGGGCATCCGGGGGCTTGCCCGAGTATGTCGCAAAAAGATTGGCCCGCACAGCCTGCGCGAGAGGAACGCCAGTGCCCGGGTCCGCTTTCACAATAACTTTCCCATCCTGCAAATCCAGCTCTTCGGGCTTCCGCCCCTTCAATGGACTGGGAGCGGGTTTTTTGCCGAAAGAACCGAATCCGCGGGGAGCGGGAGGATTGTCGGCTTCCTCGACCGCCGCTTCAAGGATTTGCTTCTTCAATTTATTAGCGCATTCTTTCACAGTCCAGCCGGAAGCGGTTGTTCCGTCGCTGCCGCCTCCCCAAGGCCGGTAAACTTCCTGGTGATCAAGACTCGTGCGGATGTCCTCGTACTTAAGCCCCAGTTCCTCGGCCACGACCATTGTGTTCGCTTCCATGATATAGTTGCCGATAACGGGTCCCCTGGATGGCATGTGTACGACGCCGTTCCTGAGTTCAAGTTTTGGCGTGAATACCGTGCCCGAATGACGCGGGCACTGCTGATATCGAAAGCTTGCCCCGTGCATCCTGCCGTCAGCGAGCTTCTTTCCGCCGGCTTTGTGCCATTTCCAATCCATCATCTTCTTCGCGGTTCGGACGCATGCTTCATAGCTTGGCACGGGATTGGGATCGGTTTGCGATTCCGGTCCGTGGAGATTCAGCGTTGCGATGTCTATCGGATCCTTGCCCAGCTTTTCAGCGATCACATGTATGGCGACCGTCAGGGAATCCCAGTTCATCGGATTATGCTGGCCGCTGACCCACATCTTCCCGCGGTTGCTGTCGACAATGTCCATATTTTGTCTGACGTTCGGGCACCTGGTAGTGAAATAGGGGCCATAGGTCTGGTCCATCGTATTGCCGAAAATACTGCTTCCCCGAACGCCGCCCTCCGCGATTGAAAAATCGTCGATCGCCGTGATCAGTCCGTCCGCCTTGAAGCCTACCTTCAGGTGGACATAGCGCTGGCACAGGTTGAAGTCGTACATTCCGTAACGGTCATTGACGCATCGAACCGGTCTTCCGGTTCTTTTCGCCAGCAGCGGCGTAATCAGTTGGGATTTGCGGATCCCCCAGTCGCAATACCTGCCGCCTACGAGCATGCACTCCTGAAAGACCTTTTCTGAAGGCATGCCGTACATGCGCACCACCTGGTCATACCCCCAGGGAGTGCCTTCGATTCTAAGGTTTTTTCCGTCCCCGTGATAGGCGCTGTCGAACCACCAGGCCACGGAACCCACGGGATTGGGAATATGGCCGCAAAAGGCGGACGTGTTCACGTCCACTTCGATGATGTGGTCGGCCTCCCTGAAACCGGCTTCGACGTCGCCCTCGCTGACATTGGAATAGGAAACATTCCCCTTTTTCGGGGGATTGTCGCTTCCTCCCATTCCAAATCCTCCGAATCCCCCTTTGCTTTCAGGAGAAGAGGCCCGGATAACCGGCGCATCCGGCTTCCTGCCCGCAATCAGGTCCACCACATGAGGGAGCACTTCCCATTTTACGTCGAGCTGCCTTAAAGCCTCATCGCAGATGTCTTCGTTTTCGGCCACGACGATAACCGCGACTTCGGCTCCTTCCTGGTCCGCGATGTTGTCAAGAAACGGCAGAGCCGGTCCCATGAATCCGCCGCCGCTGCTCAGCTTTTTGATGTCTTCGTCTTCCCACGTGACGATGTCGACGACTCCGGCTATCTTCCTGGCCTTCTCTGCATTTACGCTTACAACTTTGGCGTTCGCGTAAGGGCTCTTCAAAAATTTGGCATGCAGCATATCGGGGACGACGTAGTCCACGCCGTATTTTGCGATGCCCGAGGCTATCGCGCGCGACAGTCTCCCGGGAAGATTGGGCTTGCCTACAACCCTGAAATGTTCCCTTTGTCCGTTTACTCCCGCTAAATCAGCCATTCGTTGCGGCTCCTTTCATTTTCTCCGCGGCTTCCATAACGGCCATGGGATGCCGGGGTATTACTGCGCTATCCTTGCCGAATCAAGGAACGCGGTATGCCGTTTCCGACAAGGCAAGTTTAGCATTGATGGCCCGCCCCGGCGCAAGCGTTTAACCCGGTTTATTCATGAAGCTTTTGCTTCGGCGGCCCGGTTATTAAATGCATGGCGCCCGCTTGGGGAATCCAGTATTCTGCATAATCTGCGGCATTCTGCGGCCGCCATGCGGGCAAACACCCTCCGCGCATTCCGGCGCCTGTTCGATTATCGCCGGACACGCACACGATGAAGAGCAATGCCATGAAGCCTGAAGGAGTCGTCATAATAGGCGGTCATATCAACGCTCTGGGAATTATCCGTTCCTTCGCCGCACGCAACATCCGCACGGCGGTCATCCTTACCAAAGCTTACGATCTGGCTCAGTATTCGGGTTGCATCGAGGCCCGCGAAAGCGCTCTGGATCTTGTCGAAAAGCCGGGGATGCTGATAGAAGCGCTTGCCCGTCGGTCATCCCTATGGAAGGGCTGGGCATTGTTCCCGTCAAACGATGAAGCTCTGGCGGCAATAAATCGATTCCGACGACATCTCGAGGCTGACTATCCGATCATTGCGCCGGCTGAGGAGACCGTCCAGTATTTTCTTGATAAGCAAAAGATGCTGAAAGCCGCACAAGATGCGGGGATTCCCGTTCCAATCTGTTACGGGCCCGCCGTTCCCTCAACCGCGGACCGTTTCGATCTTCGCTTCCCTGTTATCGTCAAGCCCCATTCAAACCTGCGCTTTTTTGAACGCTTCGGACGCAAGGTCCTGGTCGCGTCAAATCTTGCGGAATTAAGGCATGCGATCAGCCGCGTTGAAGAGGCCGGCATCCCCAGTAGAGTATTCGACGTGGTGCCCGGGCCCGACAACCAAATCTATTGCCAGTGCTTTTATATTGATGCGGATGCTGTTCCCCGAGCAAACCTTCTGGTGCGCAAAATCCGTCAAGGTCCGCCTTTTTTCGGAGTTTCCCGCGTTTCTGAACTAGCGCCGCACAGCGAGCTGCTTTACGAGGCAACGCTGGAATTGCTGAAACGGATCCGATACCGCGGCATCGCCGTTGCGGAGTACAAGCTGGATCCGAGAGACGGGACCTATCGGTTTATGGAAGTAAACGGCCGCTCTGTTATATACAACAGCCTTCTTCGCAAGGCAGGCATGGATTTGGCTGCTTTGGCCTGGTCTGACTGCATTGAGGGACGCGTGGAAACAATCAAAACGCTGCGGTGGCCGGGAGTATGGATCAATCTCCATGCGGACCTCCTGTATTCCGCTCTTCGAGGCCGGGAGGAAAATTTGAAGCTAAAGG